>CAZXPG010000034.1:0-21315 GCA_964643145.1 uncultured Rickettsiales bacterium | reverse complement strand
CATATCATAGAATTAACGTTATTATTAATTTAAAATAATGGCAAAAACGACGCTTCTTGACATTATTTTAGAGTAACATGCCAGTTTTGGATAAGCAAAGCTTATCCAAAACTGAGGTTATGTATTCTCACTATTGTTGCCTGGAGGGGGGTGCATTTTGTTCGTGAAACTCTCTACGGTATTGCGATTATTCTTAACAGGTTTATTTTCGTCAATAGTAGGTGGCATTTTCGTTTTTGCCGACTCATGCGACGCACCTTCAACTAGCGGCTCATCATGACGTTCTTCACGACGGTCTTCAGGGGTCTGGTTCAGGATTTCCTGCACCATCTCCACAGTACGCTGCATATTTTCAGCCTTTTCCACCATCTCCTTGGCCTGCTCTATTTTCTCGGCTAACACCTCTCTATCATCCCTTTGTGGCTTATCATCAGGCTGGTTAAGATCAATTTCAACCGTTTCTTTTTTCTCTGGCTCTGGTTCTTTATCGGGTTCCTTATAGTGCCGCTCATCCTGATGCTGGAGGGCATCAGCACTGTCACTGATAATATTAACATCTGGCGGCGTACTACTTTCAACCGATATGGATGATTCAATAACATCAGGAGCCGGCTGTAGCGCATTAAGCTGATCATCCACAAAAGTATTGTCGGTAACAGCAAGGGTATCACTGCCTGTATTATCGCTGATATACGGGCTGGTGCGATCTTCACCTTCACTAGAGTTATCGTTGCTTCGTTCCAGGCTTGCTGCTGTGCCGCCTTCCAGGGTATTTAAGCCGCCTTCAACCGTATCTTTGAAGATTTCACCGCCAACCATCGTGTCTGCACCCTGGCTATCCGCATGGGTTACAGCATCGGCATCATAGTTACTCACCGCGTCAGCCAGTTTCTGTGCACTCTCAGCCTTCTCAAGAGCGGCATCTTGCTGTGCAGCCAGTTCTTGTAGCTGCTCATATTTGGTTTTCTCAGGTTTATCGGCTTCAGTGTCAAACGGGGATACGTTGTTCTCTGGCTTCTTCACATCAGCAACAGGCTCTTGTGGGGTTGGATCATCACTAGATTTTGGCGTGTTTCCAACCTCATCCCCCCTATGCTCTGCTTCTATTGAAGAGAGTGGTGATGGGTTTTGCTCAGCCTCGCCAAGTGCCTGCATAGCAGCCTGTTGCTGGTCAAGTGTATTGGCTTCTATAGTTTCCTTGCTCACATTATCGCTTATATGCGGGCTGGAATCCATGTTGGTTCGATTGCTATCTCCTGTGCCACCTTGAATAATTTCCGCCTCACGGTTGCCTTTCGGCTCACGCTCAATGGTGCTATCGCCACTTGCGTCATTGTGTGAGGATTCCCCTGTCACTGCATTCATCAGTTCCTTGGCTTCATTAGCCTGTTCTACAGCCTCTTTCCGCGCTTCTAATAACTGCTCCAGTTTCTCCTGCTTGCTCGGGCCTTCTGCTTCGTTATCTTTCTGCTCCAACGAAGAGGTGGAAGCAGGCTTCTGCTGCTCTACTACGCCCTCGCCAAGTGCCTGCATAGCAGCCTGTTGCTGGTCAAGCGTGTTGGCTTCTATAGTTTCCTTGCTCACATTATCGCTTATATGCGGGCTGGAATCCATGTTGGTTCGATTGCTATCTCCTGTGCCACCTTGAATAATTTCCGCCTCACGGTTGCCTTTCGGCTCACGCTCAATGGTGCTATCGCCACTTGCGTCATTGTGTGAGGATTCCCCTGTCACTGCATTCATCAGTTCCTTGGCTTCATTAGCCTGTTCTACAGCCTCTTTCCGCGCTTCTAATAACTGCTCCAGTTTCTCCTGCTTGCTCGGATCTTCTGCGTCTATGCGCTCTGGCGGCGATACCGCGGCAGGTTTCTGCTCTAGGGTACTATCGGTTACATTGCTTGTCTGGTTATAGCTCTCGCCAAGCTGTGCTTCTGCTGCCTGTCTGCATTTATCATCAGCCATGTGCATAAGTTCACCCGTGCCACCGGCTTTAACCAGCGCCTCACGCTCAAGCACGGCTTTTTCGTGGTTTTCCGCCAATGTCTTGTCTTTTGTTGCCTGTTCAAGCATTTTCTGCATTTCTTCAGGCGTATAGTCTTTATCTTCCTTGGTGAGTGCCGTCAACTTGCCATGCGCTGCGGATTCCTGCAAGATGGCAGCATCCACGCGCTCTTTGGCCTGTTGTTTGGCTTCATCGGAAACGCCTGCTTCCTCACAAGCCCTCTGATGGTTGGCAGCGGCCTCCCGCTCTTTGGTGGCGCTAAGAGCCTCCTTGATAACGGCTTCCTCTTCGGTTTTCTGCCGTGCCACTGCCTGCACCACATCTTTATCACTTTTTTCCAGCAATGCCTGCATCGTCTGGCGATCCTGCTCATTCTGGCTATGGACAAGTGCTTCAGCCCCTTGTGCCTTAGTACGCTGAATCTCCTCTAACTTGGCATTCTCTACCGCCAGTTTCTCAGCCACCGCAAGCTGGCCAGGGGTGTATTTCCGGTCAATACTGGCGAGTTCCTGTTTAAGCGCAGGGCTATTGATCTGCTGTAGATGCGCCGCCCGTTCATTCTCAAGCTGCTTGCGCTTCTCGGGATCAGGTTCATTGGCAATCTTATGGTTAAGTGCCATTACTGCTTCGGCTGCTTTCACATCCGCCTGCACAGCAGCCGTGGCATTCTGGTTGCCCTTGGCGTTCTCAGTCATAGCCTTGATAGCGGCGCGCTCCTCGCTTTCACGTTTGCGAGCAAGCATTGCTGACTGCATCTGTAAAATCGAGGCATCGCGCTGGCTGGTGGCCATTTTTTGCTCAAGCGTTTCCATTGTACCTGCCGAGGGGGCAGGAAGCGTTACAACACTCTGGACAGGCGTATTACCATCCCTAGCCAAGGCAGTAACCCCACCTCTGTCGCTTATTCCACCTGCTGCTATCGGCGCATCGCCACCATTACTATGTGCAGCCCCCATCACCCTGCCCCAGAAAGCACCGGCTTTCGCCATGCCTTGAGCGCGTTCACGACTATCAAGGCTGCTCATCTGGCCTAGTGTCTCTGATGTAGCTTTATAGGCGCGTGCATTACCATCTTGTACGTTATTAAACGCATCAGCCGCGCGTTTCTGGGCAGCTTCATATCCTTTATTAAAGGAATGTAATGGGTTGATTGTGGCACTTATCGCATCGGAGGCATTTTCAATACGCGTACCTACCCCATCCCTAAATTCGTTCACCTTGTTCATAGGGTTGAAGCTGTTAAGGGAAGAACCGCCCAGATATTGGTTAGATATCCGGTTCACCATGCGGTCTGCACTGCCTTCACCATAACGACTATCATATTGATGTGACGCTGTTCTTGCCAGGAATGCCCCCATACGGCCAGGAGATTCAAGGGCGTTCTTCATCATCATCGCCGTGGGCCGTTCCAAGCTTGCCATACCATTTGCCGTGCCTGATAGGCCACGTGCCAAAGCAGGAACCATATTGTTAAAACGCATCATGCAGTAAATAACGACATAGAAGAGGAAAATATCCAGGAAGTTGATACTATCGCCGCTTTTCTTGATCCGCTCAATGCGTGCCGCATCATCACTATTGGCAGGATCAAGGAACGGCAAATCAGGGTAACGCTCTCCCACGGTTTCATAGAGAGGGGGGAGTAGCATACGCTCTGTATTATCCAGGTGGATCCTGGGCATCCAGAAGTTAAAATCCATATTAAAATAGGGGATATGGATATAAGGAGCCCAAGATACCGGATAGCCCAGCGTCTTATAGAGCTGTGTCATGATGATCATGCCAAATACCGACAAGGCGCAGAATAAAATAATAGGTTGCAACGCATAAGACATTAGTTGTTTCAACCATTCCGTATAGAGCGGCTTCGTCAAGGAAAATAAGATACAGGTCAGGAATATTGGTGCCAGTATAATCAGCATCGAAACAGCGATAATCGAGAGCAGGTAGTAACACACTGCCCTGGCAATGGCCACCAGGAACAAAAACATTGCCCCATACAGAAGCGGGATAAAGAGGAAGCCCTCAGGTTGTGAGAACAATAGCGACCATATCTTAGCCGTGGTTTCTTCTGAGGTAAAACTATGCCACATCGAATCAAAAATACGCAGCCCGTCCTGCGCATCACCGTGGGTTAGCACCCGCAGCACAATCCCTATCACTTCTTCCACGCCGGATGGATTACCATCGGTGCCTATAAAAATACTGAAAAGGTAATTATTGAAAAAATCCCAGCTATTATCACTGATAAGGGCTAATACTATCCCAAATTTGAAAATACGGATAACCAGTTCCCCCTGGCTAATATCCATCAGGCCAAACATATAAGCCACCGCCGTAAACAGGATATAGAGATTCAATATTGCGCGTATGGCGGAAATAAACCGCGAATCGCGGACTGCATTGTTGAAAATCTCTTTAGCGGCATTAGCAAAGGTGTTGGTAACAAGATGGATAGTGCTTTCAATAGGGCCGTCTTTCTGGAAACTGACTCCGCCCTTAAACACAACCGTATAGCCTTTACCGTTATCTTCGTAATAACGATCCAGAATTTTTAAGTATATGTTACCATTAGGCTGCATCCCTGCTGCATGGGGTGCGTTCCATCCTCCGCTGGGGGTGCCGCCTGCCCCTGGCATATACGGGGCCAGATGATAGGTTGGAGCAGAAGGCGACCTAATTTCTTCAGGCGTACTATTGGGGTTAAAATGCGGTTGCGACGGTGGGGTAACCAGCATATAAAGCCCCACCCCATTTTTCATCCAGCAAGGGGGGTTGTAGATGGCAATAATACTAGGGTCATTAGGATCCCCCTTCCCCAGATCACTTGGGTACATATATTTGCAATCGGCATTACCCATAATGGATTTTTCGCCGTCAAACCAGCTTGCCCACCGATTACGGATGGTAATATAGAGTGTGTCGGTATCGGCCATACGCAGGCCCGTACCCTCCCATTGTGCATACTGGTCTTCCCGTACACCCTGCACATTTTTGCCTTTGGCACTAATATATTTTTTAGGGAAGCCGAAATCATCGGCCTCTACATCCTCTGGGTGCTTGTTACAGCCCGTTGAAAGCAACAGCAAGATCAGAACAACAATAAAACGGGCCACAGACATAGATATAGGACGACTAGTTGTTTTGTATATTAACCGCACCGTTTGATATCCAGCATGGCGGTTATATTAGGAGATACCCTAGCAAGAGTTTAATACGATTGCGGCCAACTGTACAGTATTGTTTTAGACTGACAGCAATCTCTCCCCTTTCAATCATCCCTACACTATAGCATAGATTTATTACAATCTTGTTACAATTTTGTCCTTACCATCCATGGTTGGCATGTGCTGCAAATTGGGAAGCAGCAACTCAAACACCGCCTGCCGCACCGCCACACCCATCTCCACCTGGTCAAGAATAATGCTACGGTTAATGTCATCGGCAATATCGCCATCAATTTCCACACCACGGTTAATCGGCCCTGGATGCATCACCAGCGCATCGTCTTTGGCGTAGGAAAGTTTCTCGGCATTCAAGCCATAGAAGCGGAAGAACTCGCCAAGTGAGGGAATAAAGCTGGTTTGCATCCGCTCTTTCTGAATGCGCAGCATCATGATAATATCACAATCTTTTAACCCCGCCCGCATGTCATGGAACATCTCCACGTCTTTAATATGATGGGCCGGAGGGAGCAGTGTGGGCGGCGCAATGACCCGCACCTTCGCCCCCATCGTTGTTAACAGCAAAATGTTAGAGCGTGCCACCCGGCTATGCAGTATATCGCCGCAAATGGCAATGGTTTGTCCGGCAATATGCCCGCGCTTGATGCGGATAGCCAGCGCGTCCAGCAGGGCTTGAGTTGGGTGTTCATGGCTGCCATCACCGCCGTTAATCACCGCACATTTCACCTTGCGGGAGAGCAATTCCACCGCGCCGCTTTCCCCGTGCCGCACCGCAATAAAATCGGGGTTCATGGCATTCAGTGTCATGGCGGTATCAAGCAGCGTCTCGCCCTTTTTGAGCGAGGAGGAGGCCACCTGCATATTGATCACATCCGCGCCCATCCGCTTGGCTGCTAGTTCAAACGAGGTACGCGTACGGGTGGAATCTTCAAAGAACAGGTTAATTACTGTTCGGCCTACAAGCAGCGATTGCTTTTTCTCCGACTGGCGTCCTATCTGGTAATGCGCCTCTGCCCTATCAAGGATAGCGGTAATATCGGTGGCAGAAAGCCCCTCAATACCCAACAAATGATGATGTGGGAAACGGTATGCATGTGTCATGGCTCTCTATTCTCCTGAAGTAATGCCTATCCTAAATGCAGGTCAGCTATGGGAATCATAATTCGGAGCCTCACGTGTGATAATAATATCATGGGCGTGGCTTTCGCGTAGGCCAGCATTGGTAATACGCACAAAACTGCAATTCTGGTGCATCTCGGGGATAGTGCCATTGCCCGTATAGCCCATTGCAGCCCGCAAACCGCCGATTAGCTGGTGGATCACGTCGGATACTGGGCCTTTAAACGCCACCCGGCCCTCCACCCCTTCGGGCACCAGTTTCAGCTTGTCTTTAATATCCTGTTGGAAATAGCGGTCAGCCGAGCCACGCGCCATTGCCCCCAGTGAGCCCATACCGCGATAAGATTTATACGACCTTCCCTGATACAGGATAATTTCGCCAGGGCTTTCTTCCGTTCCGGCAAGCAGGCTGCCGATCATGGCGCAGCTAGCACCGGCGGCAATGGCTTTGGCCAGATCGCCGGAATATTTAATCCCGCCATCGGCAATCACTGGAATGTTATGTTTCTGGCAGGCTTCCACCGCGTCCATAATAGCGGTTAATTGCGGCACCCCCACCCCAGCAATAATACGGGTGGTGCAGATGGAGCCAGGGCCAATCCCCACTTTCACCGCATCCACTCCGGCATCAATTAAGGCCTGGGCACCGCTTGCCGTGGCGACATTGCCGCCAATAATCTGGATTTTGCTGTAGCGTTTCTTAATACGGCTTACAGCGTGCAGCACGCCATCGGAATGGCCATGGGCAGTATCCACCACCAGCACATCGGCCCCTGCCTCAATCAGGGCTTCTGCCCGTTCAAACCCGCTCTGGCCGGTGCCCACAGCCGCCGCCACGCGCAGACGGCCCCCTTCGTCTTTGCAAGCATTAGGGAAAGCTTGTGATTTTTCAATATCTTTTACTGTAATCAAACCGATGCAGCGATAGGCTTTATCCACCACAATCAGTTTTTCTATACGGTGGCGGTGCAGAAGTTTTTTGGCTTCCTCATGGCTGATACCGCGCTTCACTGTCACCAGATTGTCTTTGGTCATCAACTCGGAAACCGGTTGTTTGAGGTTGGTGGCAAAGCGCACATCGCGGTTGCTCAAAATTCCTACTAGTGTCCCTGTGCTTTGCTCTACCACCGGAATGCCGGAAATATACTGCTCCGCCATTAGTGCTAATGCTTCTGCCAGGCTGGCTTCTGGGTGGATGGTGACAGGGTCAAGCACCACACCAGACTCAAATTTCTTCACGCGTTTCACCTGTTGCGCCTGTTCTTCAATAGACAGGTTCTTATGAATACAGCCCATTCCTCCATTCTGCGCCATAGCAATAGCAAGGCCGCTTTCGGTAACGGTATCCATAGCGGCGGAAATCAGCGGTATACCCAATTTAATTTTGGCGGTAATATAGGTTTCCGTATTGGCAGTAGTAGGCAAAATACTGGATGCGGCAGGTTGCAGCAGCACATCATCGAAGGTGAAGGCTTCACGAAAATGTCGGGTCATCTTATTGGTTCCATACAGGGAGGTTATAAAATGCCGGGCATCATATAACTATTTTTTTATAGAGTCTAGACTCTAAGCCAGGGAGCGACTATAAATAAATGGAAATTATAAAGGAGAGTTTAATCATGGCGGATGTAATAATGTACACTACGCAAACCTGCCCGTATTGTGTGCGAGCAAAGAGGCTGTTACAACAGAAAAATATCACCACTATTACCGAAATTGACGTGTCAAACAGCGAAGAGCTGCGCCACCAGATGATAGCCAAAGCAGGAGGGCGTAAAACGGTGCCACAGATTTTTATCGGCGAAACCCATGTGGGTGGGTTCGATGATCTGGCTACGCTTGACAGAAAAGGCGTGCTTGATGCACTGCTGGCAGGGTAAGCGATGGACTATGCTGCAATCGCTCTGGCCTATCTGCTAGGCTCCATTCCCTTTGGCCTGCTATTTGCCCGTATGGCGGGCCTGGGTGATATCACGCGCCAGGGTTCGGGTAATATTGGCGCAACCAATGTGCTGCGCGTGGGAGGGCGGAAGCTCGGGCTCCTTACCCTGCTCTTTGATAGCAGCAAAGGGGCGGTGGCCGTCTTGCTTGCTGCACGTTATCTGCCCGAAACAACCGTACTGCTGGTAGCGGCGGCAAGCGTTGTTGGCCATGTGTTCCCTATCTGGCTTAAAGGTAAGGGCGGTAAAGGGGTGGCAACAACATTAGCGGTGCTGCTTTTGGTTGCCTGGCCGGTGGGGGTAGGTGCCTGTCTGATATGGCTTGGTGCATTCCTCATCTGGCGTATTTCGTCGCTTTCGGCCATTATCAGCATGGCACTCTCACCTTTTCTTGCGTTTTTCATGGTCGACAAAGCCGTTGCTATTCTTGCGCTATTTCTTGCTATTCTTGTCATAGCACGCCACCATGCCAATATCCGTAGGCTGCTAGATGGAACAGAAAAACGGTCAAAAGTGAAAAAATAACTTCCCATTAACGTAAAAAATCGCTATAAGCAACGTATACGCAATAAATGGGGGTATGTATGGTTGCACTTTCTGAGAATGAAAAAATTGCATGGGTGCGGTTGATCCGCAGCGAAAATATCGGGGTAAAAAGTTTTTTCACGCTGCTTTCTCTCTATGGCTCTGCTGGGGCGGCTCTCGCAAAAGTGCCGGAACTTTCGCGGCAAGGTGGCCGCAAGCAGCCAGTGAAACTATGCCCTATAGAGCAGGCAGAGCGCGAGCTGGCATTATGCGCGAAAATGGGGGCGCAGGTCATTGCCGCCTGCGAACCCAACTATCCACAACTGCTTACCAGAATGGAAAGCCGTCCACCGGTGATTACGGTAAAAGGCAACCCACTCTGGCTTAATAAGCCCGCTATTGGCGTTGTTGGGGCACGCAACGCATCGGCCAATGGCTGCCGTTTTGCCCACATACTGGCAGAATCCCTCGGAAAAAAACAGATGGTAGTGGTGTCAGGCCTAGCCAGGGGTATTGATACAGCCAGTCACCGGGGGGCACTTGCCACGGGTACGGTGGCGGTGATAGCCGGAGGGATTGATTCCGTCTATCCCCCTGAGAATAAAATGCTTTACCAGGAGATAGGTGAGAAAGGAGCTATTGTGGCAGAACTGCCGTTTGGTCATGCCCCAAAAGCGCAGAACTTCCCACAGCGCAACCGGATTATTGCCGGTATGTCCTATGGGGTGGTGGTGGTGGAGGCTACATTTGGCTCGGGTTCGCTGATTACGGCGCGCATGGCGTTGGAGGAAAACCGCGAGGTGTTTGCCGTGCCTGGCTTCCCGCTTGATCCACGCTGCCAGGGGCCTAACCATTTGATTCGCGAGGGGGCAACGCTAATTACCTCGGCAGATGATATCATGGAAGGTATCTCCCATGTGCTGCAACGGCCCTTTGATGTTGAAGAATGTAGCGATTATGTTTTTACGCCTGCCCCGCTGCCACTTCCTTCTGATGATGTGCTGACCTCTATTC
Organism: uncultured Rickettsiales bacterium; assembly: GCA_964643145.1. Classification (GTDB taxonomy): domain Bacteria; phylum Pseudomonadota; class Alphaproteobacteria; order Rickettsiales; family Arcanibacteraceae; genus CAZXPG01. Next base: position 11,530 of record CAZXPG010000034.1, on the reverse strand, counting down.
GCACGGATATTCTCAGGCAACTGGGGGCAAGTGCCACAGGGATTGATGCCTTAATTGCCTTAACGCAAGGCCCGGCATCAGCAGTGCTAACGGTGATATTAGAGCTGGAATTAGCAGGTAAACTTGAGAGATTGCCGGGCAATAAAGTGGCACTGCATTATGCATAATATAGTCGATTATTGTTGAGAGCAGGGCAGCTATTAGTGTAGTATCGTAGTATCACCCATGGCGTGATACTCACAACCTAATAATTAAACAAGGATGCTTCTATGGTACAGGATAATACCTCTCAAAACATTACTGTGGCTTCACGTATTAAAATTGGTTTTCCCACCCATGAAGCATGGTGTGATACTGCCCCTATTTTTACTGAAGATACCCTAAAAATTGCTGGCCACCCTGTGATGGAACGCTGGGAAACGGAATATATGGCACGTTTGGCAGATATTGCTACTAGTCGAGGAGGCAATATACTAGAGTTAGGCTATGGTATGGGGATATCGGCTGAATTTATTCAGAAGAGCCCGCATATCAAATCGCACTATGTCATTGAATGCCATCCTGATGTGATTATTCAATGCCTTACCCGTTTCCGCCATGCGGTTAATGAAGGCAGGCTGCATGTGTTCACCGGATTCTGGCAAATGATTACCCCGTTTTTAGCCAGCGAATCGTTTGACGGTATTTTGTTCGACACCTATCCGCTGGCGCAGGAAGAAATCCACCAAAACCATTTTTGTTTCTTTAAGGAAGCATACCGCCTTCTGAAGCCTGGAGGAGTATTTACCTATTATTCCGATGAAGAAGCAGATTTTACCCCACAGCATTATGCACGCTTGCTGGAAGCGGGGTTCAAAGAGTGTAACATTGATGCTAACCCCTGTCAGGTCAATCCTCCTGAAGATTGCGAATATTGGCAAGCTAAAACGATAATGGCTCCAATTGTAACGAAGGATTAGGGCCTGGCTTCAGGCGGTTTCGCGGATTGTTTGCGGCATATTAGTAAGAGAAGTGTTGCTTCTTAATGATTTATAGTGCAGAAAAGTTATTAGCTAACTCTTATTATCATGAAGTGCCAATGAACCTTGTTATCGTAGAATCGCCTGCCAAGGCTAAGACTATCAATAAATATCTGGGGGCAGATTATAAAGTAATCGCCTCTTATGGTCATATTCGGGATTTGCCCTCCAAAGATGGTTCCGTGCGCCCCGATGAAGATTTCGCTATGACCTATGAGATCAGCGATAAATCCATCAAGCATGTGCGTGATATTGCTGAAGCTATGAAACAGGCCAAGCATGTCTATCTGGCTACCGACCCTGATCGTGAAGGAGAGGCCATTTCCTGGCATATTGTAGAGGCGATGCGAGCGCGTAAAGCACTGAAAAAAGCAACGCCTGTCAAACGGATTGTCTTTAACGAAATCACCAAAAAAGCGGTGACAGAGGCAGTTGCCAACCCACGTGATATTGATATGGACCTGGTGAATGCCCAACAGGCCAGACGAGCACTCGATTATCTGGTGGGCTTTACCCTATCGCCGGTATTATGGCGCAAACTTCCCGGCAGCCGTTCTGCTGGCCGTGTGCAGTCGGTGGCACTGCGTTTGATCTGTGACCGCGAAGGGGAGATTGAAGCCTTCACTAGCCAAGAATATTGGAATATCAAGCTTGATATGACCAATCAGGCTAATGCGCCCTTCTCTGCAACCCTTACGCATCTGGAAGGCAAAAAGCTCGATAAATTTGATCTTGCCAGTCAGGAGGTGGCGCAAAAAGTAGCTGGGTTGCTTACGGGAAAACGCTACCATGTAGCCAATATTGAGAAGAAACAAACCAGCCGTAACCCTCAGGCTCCTTTCACCACCTCGTCACTTCAGCAGGAAGCATCCCGTAAACTAGGCTTTAGTGCCAAACATACAATGCAATTGGCACAGCGTCTATATGAAGGTGTAGAGCTGGAAGGTGAAACCGTTGGGCTTATCACCTATATGCGTACCGATGGGGTGCAGGTATCGGCGGAAGCGGTGCAAGCTGCGCGCACTATTATTGCCCAGCGGTTTGGGGAACCGTATGTGCCTGCCTCCCCACGCATGTATAAAAGCAAGGCAAAGAACGCCCAAGAAGCCCATGAAGCCATCCGCCCGACAAACCTAGACAATACACCGGAGAGAGTGTATCCCTATCTTGAGCGTGATCAGTTCCGTCTTTATGAACTCATCTGGAAGCGGATGATTGCCAGCCAAATGGAAAGTGTGGTGCTTGACCAGGTGGCGATTGTGATTGATACTGATGACCATTATGCCTCGGTGCGCGCTACTGGTTCCACCATTCGCTTTGACGGTTTCTATGCTCTTTACCGGGAAGGGAAGGACGAGGAAGAGGAGGACGAGCACAAAATCCTGCCCGCCGTTACGGTAGGAGAAGCCCTGCATCTGCTGGCTGTCAAACCCGCCCAGCATTTTACCGAGCCTCCATCGCGCTATACAGAAGCAAGCCTGGTGAAGAAATTGGAAGAGCTGGGTATTGGCCGCCCCTCCACCTATGCCTCAATTATTTCTGTGCTGCAAGATCGTAACTATGTGCGCCTCGATAAAAAACGCTTTATTCCTGAAGAGCGCGGCCGGTTAGTGACGGCCTTCCTTATCAGCTTCTTCAAACGTTATGTGGAATATAGTTTCACCGCCGAGCTGGAAGATAGGCTTGACCTCGTATCAAACGGCGATATGGAGTGGAAGCGGTTGCTGCGTGAATTCTGGACGGATTTTAGTACCAATACTGAAGAAGTGAAAGCACTGGATATTGCCCATATCCTACAAGAGCTTGATATGCTTCTTGAACATCATATTTTTCCACCGTCAGCAGACGGGAAAGATAATCGTCTATGCCCTACCTGTCATAAGGGGCGGTTGAATTTGCGCCTGGGGAAATTTGGTGCCTTTATCGCCTGTTCTGACTATCCAGAATGCCGTTATACCCGCCAGATTGCCGATACGGCAGATAATGCTACAGAGGGAGTAGATGCAAACGAGCCACGCATCTTAGGGAATGATCCTGTTAGTGGCGTGCCTGTGTCGTTGCGGAAAGGCCCATATGGCTTCTATGTACAGTTAGGGGAGGTAGAAAAAGGCAGTAAGGAAAAGCCGAAGCGTGCGGCTCTTACGGCTCCTGCCACGCCTGATACCCTCACGCTTGAAGCCGCCCTGGGTTTATTGTCACTGCCGCGAGAAATAGGCGAACACCCCGATACAGGCGCAATGATCACAGCGGGAATTGGCCGCTTTGGCCCGTATATCCTGCATGAGAAAAAATACGTTTCCTTGCCCAAAGGTGAAGATGTGCTGACGATTGGCCTGAACCGTGCTGTGGCATTGCTTGCTGATGCCAAACCCGGCAAGAAAGCCGAAGCCCTGCATGTGATTGGCAAGCACCCGAATGATAACGAGGAAATTGGCGTTTATGAAGGTCGCTATGGCCCCTATATTAAGCATGGCAAGATTAATGTCCCCATTCCTAAAGGACGCGATGCCACCTCTATCACCCCGGAAGAGGCGATTAGCTGGATAGCGGAAGCTGCCGCCAAAAAAGAGACAAAAGCACCCACTAAAAGGAAGAAAGCAGCGGGGTAGAACGCCGGAGTCTAGGCGTTTGCGTTTGGACTCCACACCCCTTTCAGCCCTCCAAGCCCCGGCTCTATTTGCTGCCATGTGGCAACCAAGCATTCAAAGGATACGAGGCTGGCGGTGGGAAGGCCACGTTTCAGAAGGGCAAGCAGCGATGGGTCGCCCTGTTCCCCAGCAAGTAGCATAGCAAAATAATGCAAGCCAGGGTTATGGCCGCTGATGAGCAAGGAAGACACGCGTTCCTCTACCCTATTGATAATAGCGAATAACTCCCCTGCACTGGCTAAGTAAAGCGCAGGGATGAGGCGGATATCGGCGTTAAGCGGATAATGTTCGGCAATTATGTCTATCGTGCCTCGCGTGCGCGCAGAGGGCGAGCATACTATACCCTCCGGCTGAATATGCTGCGCCTGCATATAGGCCGCAACCGAGGCGCATGCCTCTACGCCTTCCTGGCTAAGCGGACGCTCATGGTCATCAATCTTGTTGGTTTGCAGAGCCTTAGCATGCCGCAGAATATAAAGTTTCTTCACTGTTAGCCTTCTTTGTTTAGACCTCTGTTCCGCCAACGGTTAGCCTATCTACCAGCAATGTAGGCTGGCCGACCCCTACTGGCACGCTCTGCCCCGCCTTGCCACAGGTGCCAACGCCCAAGTCAAGCGACATATCATTGCCAATAGCGGTGACACGTGTCAATACGTCTGGCCCATTGCCAATTAAGGTGGCCCCTTTGACTGGCTGCGTGATTGTGCCGTTTTCTATTATATAGGCTTCAGAGGCAGAAAATACAAACTTGCCGGAGGTAATATCTACCTGTCCGCCACCAAAATTCACTGCATACAGCCCTTTTTTCACCGATGCAAGGATAGATTCAGGGCTTTCACTCCCTGCCAGCATATAGGTGTTGGTCATTCGGGGAAGTGGCTGGCAGGCAAAACTCTCACGCCGCCCGTTACCGGTGGGAGCAACACCCATCAACCTAGCATTCTGCCTGTCCTGCATATAGGCTTTTAAGATGCCATCCTCAATCAGCACAGTACGCTGGCTTTCTGTGCCTTCATCATCGACATTCAGCGAGCCACGCCGATCTTTCAGCGTGCCATCATCCACCACTGTCACCCCTTTAGCGGCCACACGTTCGCCCAGAAGCCCAGCAAAGGCAGAGGTTCTCTTGCGGTTGAAATCACCCTCCAGCCCATGGCCAATAGCCTCATGCAGTAGCACACCTGGCCAGCCAGGGCCAAGTACAACCTGCATCTCTCCAGCTGGGGCTGGCACCGATTCCAGGTTCACCAGCGCCTGCCGCAATGCCTCATCAGCCTGCTGTTTCCAGGCGGTCTCGTCAATATAGTCACGATAGGCTTTACGCCCGCCTTTGCCACAGCTTCCCGATTCCATCCGTCCATCTTTTTCTACTACAACGGAAATATTCAACCGTACCAGTGGCCGGATATCGCCAGAGACAGCCTCTCCTGGGCGGATAATCTGCACGGCTTGCCATTGGCCAGAAAGCGAGGCACTCACCTGGCGCACCAGCGGGTTTTTAGCACGCAAATAGGCATCTATTGCGGCAAGCAGGGCAGATTTTTCGGCAAAACTGCCTTCCAGCACCGGATTATCATGGGTGTAAAGTGACGCAGAACTGCGCGCATAAGGGGCGGCAGCAAGAGCCACTTCCCCACTATGGCCACTTTTTATTGCCCGTGCCACCAGAGCGGCTTTTCTCAGGCTTTCTTCCGTAAAATCAGAACTATGGGCATAGGCTGAGGCCTCACCAAGCACCGCCCTCAAGCCAAAGCCAGCGGTAATATCAAAGTTAGCGTTCCGTAAGCGGCCATCATCAAATACCAGGCTCTCAGACTGGCAGAGTTCTAGGAATAATTCCCCGTCATCCATAGCGTGCAATGTGTCTGACACAAGGGATTCTACGCGTTTTTTATCAAGCGCGGTCTGGTTAAAAAATAATTCATCCAGTTGGGAAATAAATATCATTGATAGGTACCTTTGATTTACACTTGAAAAGTCGATGAAGATGTTTTACGTTGCCAACATTTATTTATGCTCCCTGAGGCTAGTCTTGAGGGGCAAAAGTTAGTATAAGGCAGTTATAAATGAAAGCAAACATTAAAGCTGCCCTTCATGTGTTCCGTCAATAAGCGGATTGGTATAATAAAATGAAACCTGTATTATCCTTGGTATTTAGCGCGATTGTCGCTTTATTCAGTTCTGTTGCCTATGCCGATTATCCCAGGCCCTGGCAGATGACCTTCCAGAAAGCTGCCTCGCCAGTGATGGAACATCTTACGCAGTTCCACGATTTGCTGATGGTGGTGATTACCTGTATCAGCGTGTTTGTGCTGCTGCTGCTTATTTATGTATGTGTGCGGTTTAATAAAAAAGCCAACCCGGTGCCCGCCACATTCTCCCATAATGGGCTGATTGAAGTGATCTGGACGGCAATTCCGGTGTTAATCCTGGTGATTATCGCCATCCCCTCCTTGCGCTTGCTTTATTATGTGGATGTAACACCAACAACCGAAATGACCTTAAAAGTAGTAGGGCATCAGTGGTATTGGCAGTATGAGTACCCAGAGGGGAAAGATGGGAGTGGGGAGTCTTTCAGCTTTGACAGTTATATTGTGAAAGATGAAGATCTGAAACCTGGACAGAAGCGCTTGCTTGAAGTGGATAATCATGTAGTATTGCCTGTCAATACCAATATCCGGCTGATTACCACCTCTGCCGATGTGATTCATGACTGGGCTATGCCTTCCATGGGAATTAAAATTGATGCCGTTCCTGGCCGTATTAATGAAACATGGTTGAATATTGAGCGTCCTGGCCTCTATTATGGCCAATGTTCGGAGCTGTGTGGTGTAGGGCATGGCTTTATGCCTATCGTTATTGAGGCGGTATCTAAAGAGCAGTATCAGCAGTGGTTAGAAGAGGCAAAAAAGAAATTTGCCAATGCTAACGGGTTTGTAGAATACGCCTCTAAGTAAGTGTTTATTAGCAACAAAGAAGGTTTTTAGGATGGCATCAGCATCACATCACGATCATCACGATCATCACGATCACCCCACAGGATGGAGACGGTGGTTACTTTCCACCAACCATAAAGATATTGGAACAATGTACCTGATTTTCTCCATTATTGCGGGGTTAATTGGGGCGGCTGCTTCCGTGATTATCCGTATGGAACTGATGGAGCCAGGGGCGCAGGTGTTGCATGGTGATCACCAGCTCTATAACGTGATTCTCACCGCCCATGCGCTGATTATGGTGTTCTTCATGATTATGCCCGGGCTGATTGGTGGGTTTGGCAACTGGTTTGTACCGCTGTTGATTGGCGCACCTGATATGGCCTTTCCTCGCATGAATAACGTCAGTTTCTGGTTGTTGATCCCCTCATTTCTGTTGATACTGGGTTCAGCTTTTGTAGGGGGAGGGGCCGGTACCGGCTGGACGATTTATCCCCCTCTCAGCGGTGCGATGGCGCATTCCGGCCCAGCGGTGGATATGGCGATCCTAAGCCTGCATATTGCTGGTATCTCCTCTATTTTAGGGGCAATCAACATTATTGTAACCATCTTCAATATGCGTGCTCCTGGCATGACTATGCACAAAATGCCGCTATTTGTCTGGTCTGTATTGGTGACGGCTTTCCTGTTAGTGTTGGCACTGCCAGTGTTGGGTGGAGCCATCACGATGCTGTTGACTGACCGTAACTTTGGCACCAGCTTCTTTGATCCTGCTGGTGGGGGGGATCCGGTATTCTTCCAGCATCTGTTCTGGTTCTTTGGTCATCCTGAAGTGTATGTGATTATCATGCCGGGCTTTGGTATTATCAGCCAGGTAGTGGCCACCTTCTCCCGCAAACCGGTATTTGGCTATTTAGGCATGGTCTATGCGATGATTGCTATTGGTGTACTGGGCTTTGCTGTATGGGCGCACCATATGTATACCGTGGGGCTTAGCGTCAACTCACTCGCCTATTTCACCCTGGCAACCATGGTGATTGCGGTACCAACCGGGATCAAGATTTTCAGCTGGATTGCCACCATGTGGGGCGGTTCTATTGAATTCAAAACCCCGATGCTATTTGCGCTTGGCTTTATTTTTCTTTTCACCATTGGTGGGGTGACCGGCGTGGTGCTGGCTAATGCCGGAATTGACCGTGCATTCCAGGATACCTATTATGTGGTGGCGCATTTCCACTATACTATGTCGCTAGGGGCGCTTTTCTCTGCATTTGCTGGGTTCTATTACTGGTTCGGGAAAATTTCCGGGCGGCAATATCCAGAATGGATGGGGAAACTGCATTTCTGGTTGATGTTTGTTGGTGCGAACGTTACCTTCTTCCCGCAGCATTTCCTGGGGCTGGCTGGTATGCCGCGCCGTATCCCTGATTATCCTGATGCCTTTACTGGTTGGAACTATGTTTCCTCTATCGGTTCGATGATTGGGATGTTTGGTGCGCTGTTCTTTGTGTTCATTATCTTCTACACATTGAAATTCGGCAAGAAATGTCCGAATAACCCGTGGGGCGAAGGAGCTGATACACTGGAATGGACGCTGAGTTCGCCGCCGCCATTCCATAGTTTTGAGGTGCCACCACAAGTAAAGTAACCTAAATAGTAGATGGTAGATTGCAGATGTTAGATGCTAGATATTTTCTATGATCTACCATCTATGATCTACCATCTAACATCTAACTCAAATGTCTCAACTCTCTCTACCCATTGCTGCCCAGGAATCTACCGTACGTGATTATATCGCGCTGCTAAAGCCCCGTGTCATGTCGCTGGTAGTGTTTAGCGGCTTTGTTGGGTTGTTTCTGGCGCCTGGCACTATTCATCCGCTCATTGCGCTCATTGCTATTTGCTGTATTGCCTTGGGTTCTGGCGCGGCAGGCGCGATCAATATGTGGTATGACCGTGATATTGATGCGGTGATGAAGCGCACCGAACGCCGTCCTATCCCTACAAGGCGTGTATTGCCTGAAGATGCGTTGCAATTCGGTGTGGTACTGTCGGCACTTTCAGTATTTATTATGGCAGTGGCAGTTAATGAAATAGCCGCATTGTTCTTAGCCGTAGCTATTTTATTCTATGTTTTTATTTATACGATGTGGTTAAAACGCAGCACACCGCAAAATATTGTTATTGGCGGGGCGGCTGGTGCTTTCCCCCCCATGATTGGCTGGGCAGCGGTTACCGGCAGTGTATCGCTTGAATCGTTTTTATTATTTATGATAATTTTCATGTGGACGCCGCCACATTTCTGGGCACTCTCCCTCTATAGAAGTGACGATTATGCTAAAGCAGGGGTGCCGATGTATCCGGTGATTTATGGGGATAAGGCTACTAAAAAACAAATGCTATTCTACACGGTGCTGCTGGTGCTGACCACCTTGCTGCCGGTAGTTCTCCATATGTCTGGCCTGCTCTATGCTGTGGCGGCACTGCTCTGTGGGGTGCGGTTCCTCTATTACGCGCTGGCTGTCTATGGGGATGAAAAAAATACACTGGCCCCTCGGATGTTTGGCTTCTCGATAATATATTTATTTGCAGTGCTTGGATTCCTTATAGTGGACAGGTTGCTGTTTATTCCAGTGATGTAACATGCCGATAAGTGAGTTGCATAAAAAGAAGAAATATAAAAACCTGGCGGTATGTGTTGCGCTTTGTGTGATTGCGTTGGTGTTTTTTGGAGTGACATTGGTAAAGTTTCATGCCGGCTGATAAAAATACCCGCACAGGCTGGACGGTGGCCGCGATAGTGATAGGTATGTTTGCTATGGCCTATGCGTCATTTCCCCTTTATAACCTATTCTGTAAGGTGACCGGGTTTGGGGGCACTACGCAAGTGGCTTTTGAAGGGTCTGCTACAAAGGGTATGCGACAGTATACGGTGCAGTTTGATAGCAATGTTGAGAATGGTCTGGCCTGGAAGTTTAAGCCGGAGCAACGGCAGATTACGGTGCGATCTGGGGACAATACGCTGGTGTTCTTTTCAGCAGAAAATGAAGCCGAGGAGCCCTCAACGGGTACGGCCACGTTTAATGTTACACCCGATAAAGTAGGCGTGTATTTTAACAAGGTGCAATGTTTCTGTTTTACTAACCAGATATTGGAACCGCACCAGAAGATAGATATGCCGGTGTCGTTTTTTATTGACCCGGCGATAGAAAATGATCCCACCATGCGGGATGTGACAACAATTACCTTGTCTTATAGTTTCTTTAAGGTAAAAAAGTAAGGAGCGTAGTATTAACAATGCAAGCAGAAGCCGTTATGTCTGAGAACACCCATCATAAACCCGCCCATGATTACCATTTGGTCAACCCTAGCCCCTGGCCGATTCTGATTTCCTTCGCCCTGTTGCTGACCGCAGTAGGGGGGGTGATGGTGCTGCATAAATATGGGCTAGGCAAAGTGCTGCTTCCTGCGGGGTTGCTCTCGGTTATTGCTATTGCCGCTGCCTGGTGGCGTGATGTGGTAAGGGAAGGCCTCAACGATAAAGCCCATACACGTGTGGTGCGGCATGGGCTGCGCTTAGGCATGGGGTTGTTTATCCTGTCGGAAGTGATGTTTTTCTTTGCATTCTTCTATGCCTTCTTCCATGCCAAAATTTTCCCTGCTCCTATTTTTGATGGATTATGGACAATGAAAGAAGGCGTATGGCCACCAGAAGGCATTAAACCCTTTGACCCTTGGGAATTGCCTTTCATTAACACATTGATCCTGCTGCTTTCCGGCACCACGGTCACCTGGGCGCATCACGCCGTGCAATATAAAGACCGCCAGAAAGAAGTAGTGTTGGCGCTGGGTTTAACGGTGCTGCTCGGCTTCACCTTTACCTGTTTGCAGGCGTTTGAATATCACCATGCGGCTTTTAGCTTTAATCAGGGTATTTATGCTGCCAACTTCTATATGGCTACCGGCTTCCACGGCCTGCATGTGATTATCGGTACGCTCTTCCTCGCCGTATGTTGGTTCCGTGCCCGTAAAGGACAACTTTCGCCGGAAGGGCATTTAGGGCTGGAATTTGCTGCGTGGTATTGGCATTTTGTCGATGTGGTGTGGCTGTTCTTGTTCGCCTTTGTCTATATTTGGGGTGGGCAATAAGGGTATGGCACAGTTCCGCCCCAGCCTTATCCCCACCGTGTTTACCATCCCAGCGCTGATTCTGTTAATCAGCCTGGGAACCTGGCAACTTTACCGCTTAGCCTGGAAAAATGCCTTGATTGCCGATATTGACCGGGCGCTGCACCAAGAAACCATCCCCTTGCCCGATACTGTTACGTCTCCTGCTGACCTTAAATATCATAAAGTGCGGGTGAAGGGAGAATTCCTCCATGATAAGGAAATTTACCTCTATACTGGCACGCGGGAATATCGCGGTGAACAGGGCTATGATGTGCTCACACCGTTAAAGCGTGATAATGGCCAGCTAGTGCTGGTTGACCGTGGCTGGGTGCCTGTTGATAAGAAGCTTCCCGATGCTCGGCCAGAGACGCTCGAGAAGGGAGAATTAACACTGGAAGGCTATGTGATGGAAGGGGAAAAGCAGAAGTTCTTTACTCCAGAAAATGCGCCTGCAAAAAACACCTGGTTCTGGATTGATATTCCGGCAATTGCCGCCTATACTCAAGTGGATTTGCCTCCGTTTTATATTATGGAAGCGGCAGGCCCGAACCCTAAAATCCTGCCACTTGGGCGTGATTTGACAGTGAATATCCGTAATGATCATTTGCAATATGTCATCACCTGGTATAGTGCGGCACTAGCCCTGCTAGTAATTTATATTCTCTACCACCGCAAACGGGGGTAGCACAACCCAAAGACCTATTTAACCTCAGTTTTGGATAAGCTACGCTTATCCAAAACTGTCAACTATTTGAAA
>CAZXPG010000033.1:0-21680 GCA_964643145.1 uncultured Rickettsiales bacterium | reverse complement strand
TTTCAATAACATGCCAGTTTTGGATAAGCAAAGCTTATCCAAAACTGAGGTTACTTAAATAATAGATAACCTCACTGTAGCCAAATAGGAGAAAAATTATGGAGAGCAATAGGGATAATCTTTTTGATATATTAGACGACCAGGTACTTCCATCAGAAGATGACCTCGCTGAATTAAATTTTGGAACGGGTGACCTTGAAAATATTTTATCAGATTTGGTGCCGTTTAATAAAATGCAAGGGATATACAAATAATTCGTTTTATAAGTTTAATTTTACGCTAAGAACATCATATATCAGGAGTATTAATAGATGGCAACTGCAAAATTACGGCAAGCGAGCGAGCATAATATTAACATCATAATGACTCCAGACGAATGTATGGAAGTATCGCAGGCCTTGTATTCCTGCCTTGCTAATACCCAGCTATTATTCCAGAAAACGCAATTCTACCACTGGAACGTAACGGGACCTAATTTTTATAGCCTGCATAAATTATTTGAAAAACAGTATAATACTCTGAAAGATAAAGGGGATATTATTGCCGAGCGGGTGCGGGCACTAGGGAATAATGTTCCAGGTACCTATGCCGAATTCCAAAAACTGGCCACCATTAGTGAAGATGAATCCTTACCTGAAAATTGGCAGCAGATGGTATCAAACCTGGTGGAATGCCATGTGCTGGGATCGGAAGAGGCGCGACGGGCACTTGAAGTGGCGCAGGATATTGAGGATGATGTATCGGTAGATATTATGATTGATATTATGAAATTCCACGAAAAATCGGCCTGGATGCTGCGAAGCACGTTACAATAACCATTATAGTGGATAGGCTGTTTCTAGTTCGGATTGTAATAGGAACCAAGGCATGGTATAGTACCCTCTCACCCTGAAATCTCTCGCAAAGGAAGAGATTTCAGGGTGAGAGGGGTATGTGCATTGGATAGTATTATATGATGGATACAATAACAAAATCAAAGGTGATCTTTGTTACCGGCATGTCGGGAGCTGGGAAATCGGTGGCACTGAAAACCCTGGAGGACTTAGGGTTTGAGGCGGTGGATAATATTCCGTTGTCGCTTGCCCCGTTACTTGCCAAACCCGCACGCGGTAAACCACGCTTGCTGGCTGTGGGGGTGGATGTACGCAGCCGTGATTTTTCGCTGGAACAATTTAAGCAAAAGATTATTCCCCTCCAGCAGAATAAAGATCTGGATGTAACCATCCTTTTTCTTGATTGTGAGGATGAAGTATTGCAGCGGCGTTTTACCGAAACACGCCGCAAGCACCCAATCAGCAGTGATAGGCTGTTGAGCGATAGTATTCGCCACGAGAGGGATAGTATCAGCGATTTACGCAATTATGCCGATTATGTGGTGGATAGTTCCGATTTTTCTATACCCGACTTGAAACGCTGGATTCGTGGTAATTTTGCCATAGAGGGGCAGACAAACTTTTCGCTGGTGGTTACTTCTTTTTCCTTCCGGCATGGCTTGCCACGTGAGGCTGATTTGGTGTTTGATGTGCGCTTCCTGAAAAACCCCCATTATGTCGAGGCACTCAGGACATTTAGCGGCAAAAACCGTAAAGTAGCCGCCTATATTGAGAACGACCCCGCCTTTTCTCCCTTTTTTGAGCATATAAAAAATTTGTTGCTGCCGCTTCTCCCCCGTTATATGGAAGAGGGAAAATCCTACCTCACCATTGCTGTGGGTTGCACGGGTGGGAGGCATCGCTCCGTATTTACCGCCGAACGGCTGAAAGCCCTGCTTGATGAGCAGGGCTATAATGTTGAAATACGCCACCGAGATTTAAAGCGGTAGCAGTATCAGGCACTGTAACCACTTGAAGAGTGGTTTCAGTATGGTCCCCCTAATTTCTATTGGAAATGTCGTCAATCAACACCCACCCACCTATTTTTTCTAAGGCTCTTGCAGCATAGGCGGCTTTTCTGTCCATTTTCTTCACACGTTTGTCAAAAGGCGGGAAGAGGCCAAAATTGATATTCATGGGTTGAAAACTGGAGGCTTCAGCTCCAGCGGTGATGTGGTTCAGCAGTGCGCCGAGAGCTGTCTCAACGGGTGGCAGCATCACATTCTTGCCATGCAGTTCATCGCTGGAAAAACGCCCGGCCAACAAGCCGATAGCAGCACTTTCAACATAGCCTTCTACGCCGGTGACTTGCCCGGCAAAGCGGATAGAAGGGCGTTGCTTTAAGCGTAGATGGCTATCTAGCACTCTTGGGCTGTTAATGAAACTATTGCGGTGCAGCCCACCTAAACGGGCAAATTCGGCCTGTTCTAGGCCAGGGATCATCGAAAAAATTTCCTTCTGCACACCATATTTCAGCTTGGTCTGAAACCCAACGATATTATAGAGTGTCCCCAGCTTATTATCCTGCCGAAGCTGTACCACCGCATAGGGTTTTTCACTGCTATGGGGGTTGGTGAGCCCCACAGGTTTCATTGGGCCAAAGGCCAGCGTTTCTCTTCCACGTTCTGCCATCACTTCAATGGGCAGGCAACCATCAAAATATGGAGTGTTTTTTTCCCATTCCTTAAAATCGGTTTTCTCGCCGGCAAGTAATGCATCAATGAAGGCGTAATATTGCACTTGCGTAAGCGGGCAGTTGATATAGTCTTTACCTGTACCGCCTGGCCCCGGCTTATCATAGCGCGATTGGAACCAGGCTTTAGAGAAATCAATGGAATCTTTATAGACAATAGGGGCAATGGCATCAAAAAATGCCAGATGTTCTTCGCCTGTGATGCTGCGAATCGAATCTGCTAGTGCGGACGAGGTGAGGGGGCCTGTGGCGATAATGGTAGGGCCAAAACCGCTTTCTGGCAGTGTTTCTATTTCTTCACGGATAATCGTGACATTGGGATGAACTTCGAGCCGTTGCTGAATTTCCTGAGAGAAGGCTTCCCTGTCCATTGCCAATGCACCGCCTGCGGGCACTTTATGCTTATCTGCGGCTTCCATAATGAGCGAGCCTGCCCGCCGCATTTCTTCATGCAGCAGCCCGATTGCGCTGTTGATATCATCATTGCGGAAAGAATTAGAGCAGACAAGTTCTGCCAGTTTATCAGTTTGATGCGCCTCAGTTTTTCGTGTTGCAGTACGCATTTCATGCAGGATAACCGTTATCCCCCGTGATGCAGCTTGCCATGCGGCCTCACTTCCGGCTAAACCGCCGCCGATAATATGTAATAATGTCATAGAGCTGTCTCAATCCTTTTAAAAATACCGTATTAGGGTGTGTCTTCGTTTTATCTGTGCAATAGAAATATGAGAAAAAAGCACTTTCTATGCTTTACATATTTATTTACGATGCATTACGCTATATACCTTATTTTTGCGTTCCTGCATTCTGCAGGGAACGCGGAAATGTCGCGCAATGCCTGCTTTATGCAGCATTGCTTGCATTAGAGCATAAACTGCTCACATTGCAACCTAACCAATTCTTGAACTGTGAACAGTATATAAGAACTATATTTCTTTATTTATAGCAAGTACGAACCTTATGATGGCATATACTTCCCCGTTTCTTTCGCTTTTTACCACACGTGGCTTTTTCCATCAATGTACCGACCCTGCCCAGCTGGATAGGTTGATGCAGGCAGGGCCAGTGACGGCCTATATCGGTTTTGACTGTACTGCTCCTTCCCTGCATGTGGGCAGCCTGATGCAGATCATGATCCTGCGCTTGCTTCAGCAGCAAGGGCATAAGCCCATTGTGCTGGTGGGTGGCGGCACCACAAAAGTGGGAGACCCTTCCGGCAAAGATGAAGCACGCAAACTGCTTTCAGATGACGATATACGCGCCAATATGGCAGGTATCAAGACCGTGCTGGCAAAATTCATCCGCTTTGGTGATGGGGAAGCGGATGCCGTCATGGTGAATAATGACGATTGGCTTGCCAAGCTAAATTATATTGATTTTTTACGGGATTATGGGCGACATTTCTCGGTAAACCGTATGCTCAGCTTTGATAGTGTGAAGCTGCGTTTAGAGCGCGAGCAGAATCTTAGCTTCCTGGAATTTAACTATATGCTGCTTCAGGCCTATGATTTTGTTGAACTGCACCGCAACTATCAGTGCCGCATCCAGATTGGTGGCTCTGACCAATGGGGGAATATTGTCAATGGCGTGGAACTGAACCGCAGGCTGAGTGGGAAAGACATTTTTGGCCTGACAACGCCACTGATTACCACAGCTTCTGGTGCCAAAATGGGTAAAACCGCTAGTGGTGCCGTGTGGCTCTCCAGCGATCTGCTTTCGCCTTATGACTACTGGCAGTTCTGGCGCAACACGGAAGATGCCGATGTTGGCAGGTTCCTGCGGCTCTTTACCGAATTGCCACAGGAGGATATTCAGCGACTGGAAGCCCTGGAAGGCAGCGCTATAAACGAAGCCAAGAAGATGCTGGCATTTGAGGCAACCAAACTATGCCACGGCGAACAGGCAGCACGGGAGGCGGCGGAAACGGCGCGCCAGACCTTTGAAGAGAAAAAGGCAGGCGCAGGGTTGCCGGTGATTGAAATCAGCAAAAGAGAGCTTGAAGCTGGCATCCAGGCTTACCAGCTCTTACACCGTAGCGGCCTTGCTGCCTCTGGCGGTGAAGCGCGCCGCTTAATCCGGGGTGGTGGCGCACGGGTGAATGACGTGCCTTTTAGCAGCGAAACCCAGGAAGTGAGTATCAAAGACATTAACAGCGAAGGTATGATTAAGCTTTCCGCCGGAAAGAAACATCATGCGTTGATTGCCTTGGGTGCTTAAAGGCTGGTAGCTCGGTACTGCCAGTGTGCCACGAACTACTAAACATGGGCAATATCATGGATTTATCTGTTGTCGTCCCGATTCATAACGAGAAAGAGAATATTGTTTCTCTGGTAAAAACGCTGCATGATAGGCTGACTGGGCTGGAATATGAAATTATCCTGGTGGATGATGGCTCAAATGATGGCACGGTAGAAGAAATGCTACTACTCAACGATCCGGCCATTCATTTACTGCTTTTTAGCCGTAATTTTGGCCAGACTTCCGCTCTGGCAGCAGGCATTGAAGCGGCGCGCGGGCGTTATATTGCGACACTCGATGGTGATTTGCAGAATGACCCTGCCGATATTCCTCTGATGCTTAGCACCCTTAAGCAGGGCAATTATGATATGGTGACAGGTAGGCGCGTTAAGCGACAGGATGGCTTATTTTTGCGCAAAATCCCCAGTCAACTGGCTAATTATCTGATCCGTACCTTAACCGATGTGCATATCCATGATTATGGCTGTACATTGAAACTATTTCGAGCAGAGTTTGCCAAGAATCTGGAACTTTATGGGGAGTTACACCGCTTTATCCCAGTGCTTGGCACATTACAAGGGGCACGGATTGCCGAAGTGGATGTACGGCATCACCCCCGCATACATGGCGTGTCTAAATATGGGATTGGCCGTACATTGCGCGTGCTGTGCGACCTGCTTCTCATGGTGTTTTTCCAGAAATACCAGCAAAAGCCTATGCATCTCTTTGGCGGTATCGGGCTTATCATGCTGTTGCTTGGCATGGCTATTCAAGCCTACCTGCTTGCGCTTAAAATAACGGGGGAAGCTATTGGCAACCGCCCTCTGTTTTATGTGGGGATTGTGCTGATTATCACCGCCATTCAACTTATCACCACCGGGTTCTTAGCTGAACTGATTATGCGCACCTATTATGGCGTACAGAAAAAAAAGCCCTATTGCGTGGTGCAGCGTTTTCACACCGGCAAAGCCACCTCCAAAGAGGAAAATAATACCCCAAGGAAGCCGTAATGGTCCCTTTTCTGTTATAATAAGCACTTGAAGGATATGCTAAAAAATGGTAGTTATATTCCTATCTAAGCTGCTACCATCATAGCTGCTGCTAATCTCAATTTATAAGGGGAGAGGGTGTTTGCTGCTCGTGAAAGTTTGTATAACAGGCTTCAACAAAAATTGGGTTCGATAAAGAATCAAGTTTCTCTTCTTGAAGAAGAGATCAACCAGTCATCACTTAGTGTTCTTACCGGATACTATACAAATGATAAATCCCTGTTGTTTGCTATTGTAGAAGGTGATGTGCCATGGGATAAAAAAACGCGCTTATTCCATGCTGTTCTGCATCGCGTTACGGCTCTTGGGGGTGGGGATGCCGCGCGTGATCTGCTATTACGGCAAAGCCTCATTCAGCATCATACTTACGACGATTATTCTGTGGGGGGGAATACTGTTTGCCATAAGCTTATAACCGCATTAAGTAGAAATGAAGAGCAATGGCTTGCATCTACACAGTGCAGCGACTATCGCAAGAATGCCACGGCAATATATGCTCTCATTAATGCAACTGTTGATATAGAACCCAAGTTATGTGACCTTCCTAATGCGAAGGGATTCACATTCAGATTAGCAGATAAGGAAAGAATGGCTTTTGGCACAGTTCCGCATGAGAAGCAGCCGGTAATGATATATGCGCCTACAACTGCTGGTGCTAACGGCGACCCAAGACAGTATAGTGCGTCTACTGCAAGTTACTTTGAAGAAGAGAATGCTGATCTAGCTGATTGGAAATATAGTATTCTTCAAGATGCTTCCTTACTGATGGTTCCTTCGCAAAAGATAGTGTGTGGGAGCAGGCGGGCAAACACCGTGGCCAGGGTAGTAGAGAGAAAAAATATCATGCAGAACCAACCATCTATGGGGTAACCATAGTAACCACCTATTACAGGGATATATGTTACAAAAACCTAAGGCAATCTTATTTGATTGGGATAATACACTTGCTAACACCTGGCCGGTCATTCATGCTGCCCTAAGTGATACGCTGTCGATGATGGGGCATGCACCCTGGCCGATTGAAAAAACCAAGAACACTATTCACCGTTCTATGCGTGATTATTTTCCAGAATTATTTGGTGCAGACTGGGAGAAGGCAGGAACGTTTTACCAGCAAAGTTATAGGCGTTTTCGTACAGAAATGTTGGAACCTTTGCCAGAAGCTGGCACATTGCTTGAACTGTTGCTGAAAGATCATAGCATCTATGTTGCTGTTGTCAGTAATAAAATAGGCACCTCGCTGCGGGAAGAAATTAGCCATCTTTCTTGGGGGCACTATTTTTCTAAAGCGATTGGCGCGCAAGATGCAGACGATGATAAGCCTGCCGTTGCCCCTGTCAGGCTTGCACTTGAGGGCAGTGGGGTTGTTTCCGGTAGAGATGTCTGGTTTATCGGTGATAGTGTGAGCGATATGGAATGCGCCCATAATGCGGGTTGTGTGCCGGTGTTTTTTGGTGATGGTAATCCGTTAGATATGAAATATCAGCATTGCCCCCCAGCAACCCATGTGAAGAACCATCGGGAGTTGATCGGCTTGCTACAGGGCTGTGTGGTTTAATCGGCTACTTCAATAGGTAGTTTAAATTTTGTGCGCTCTTTCACGCCGTTCATGGTTTCAATGCTAACAGGGCGCAGTGCTTTTAAGCGGGCAATCACCTCATCAACCAACAGTTCGGGGGCGGAGGCACCGGCGGTGATGCCGATGGTAGTGACATCGGCAAGCCATATAGGGCTAATATCATCGGCACCATTAATCAGGTAAGATGTTTTACCCATTTCCGTTCCCAGATCGCGCAGCCGGTTGGAGTTAGAACTGTTCACCGCGCCAATAACCAGCAACATATCAACCATTTGTGCCAGTTCTCGCACGGCATTCTGGCGGTTTTGGGTAGCATAACAGATATCGCGCAGATTGGGGCCGGTAATTGCCGGGAACCGTGCTTGCAGCCGAGCAATAATATGGGCAGTATCATCAACACTTAGAGTGGTCTGGGTAACATAGGCGAGTTTAGAGGGGTCACGCACTGTGATGTTATCGACATCCTCGACGCTTGAAACCAGCGTGACCTCACTTTTGATACGACCTGATGTGCCTTCCACTTCGGGGTGGCCTTTATGGCCAATCAGTATTACTTGTTTACCGGCCGCCTCACTCTGTTGGGCTTCTTTATGCACTTTGGTGACTAAAGGGCAGGTGGCATCAATCACAGGAAGCCCGCGTAGTTTTGCAGCGTTTTCAACCGATTCAGCAACGCCATGGGCACTGAAAATGGTGGTTGCACCTTCAGGGATTTCATCAAGTTCATGGACAAAAATAGCCCCCTTATTACGCAAATCATCCACTACATATTTGTTATGTACAATTTCATGGCGCACATAGACGGGCGCACCATATTTTTGCAGTGCCCGTTCAACAATCTCGACAGCCCGCTCCACACCGGCGCAGAAACCACGCGGTTGTGCCAGAATAACACGAAGGGGAGAAGTGGAATCAGGCATAGGGATCGTTCTTGCTACGCGTTATTAGTGTCTTTACGTGAATCGGTGGCGGTGGCCTGTTTGTCGGGGTACAGCGAGCCGGTGAGTTGCAGCACTCCTTTTAGATATGCGGTGCTGTTTAAATGGAGAATACGCGCCTGTAGATCCAGTAAATCATTCACCGTCTTGCACGAGAAAAAATCCTTAGAAAGCTTAATATTTTCGGCAAATAGTGCATGGCCCTGCTGCGCCAGGGCTGTATGGAGGCCTTCCGCCTGCTGGCTAAAGAGACGTTCAGTGTTTGTTACTGCTTCTTGTTGCTCTTTTTGGGGAGCAGCGAATGTTTCTGGTCTTTGCCTCTTTCGTGTTTTCGAGGTGGAAGCAGTTGCTGATGGGGAGGAACTAGGAGAAGTGTCTTGTGTCATGATATACCCATGAAATAGCCGTTAATTTTTACGTAGTTCTTCAGAAATAAGGAAAGCAAGCTCCAGGCTTTGCGAGGCATTTAACCGTGGGTCGCAATGGGTGTGGTAACGGTCACGCAGATTAAGTTCGGAAATAGCCTGCGCCCCGCCAATACATTCAGTGACATCTTGGCCAGTCATTTCAAAATGCACACCGCCTGCATAGGTTCCACACCCCTGATGAATAGCAAAAAAGCCGCGCACTTCCGATAATATCTGATTAAAGGGGCGAGTTTTATAACCACTTGGCGATTTTACCGTATTACCATGCATCGGATCGCATGACCATACAACGATACGTCCTTCCTGTTTCACCCGTTCCACTAATGGCGGCAGGAGTTTTTCAATCTTATCAGCCCCCATCCGGCAGATGAGCGTCAGCCTGCCTGGGATATTATCAGGATTGAGGGCATCAATCAGGGCAATCAGCCCCTCTGGCGTTGAGGATGGCCCCACTTTTACCCCAATTGGGTTGGCAATGCCTCGCATAAATTCGACATGCGCACCGTCTAAATCACGCGTACGGTCACCAATCCATAACATATGGGCTGAACCATCGTAATATTTACCCGATTCTGTATCAAAGCGCGTGAGTGACTCTTCATAATCAAGAAGCAGTGCCTCATGCGAGGTGAAAAAACTGGCATCCCGCAGTTGTTCCATTTCTTCCATCGGCAGGCCACAGGCCTCAATAAAAGAAAGGCATTCATTAATGCGGTTGGCAATATCTTGGAAACGCTTACCTTGCGGGGAATGCGCGATGAAGTCCATATTCCACTGATTGATGCTATGTAGAGAAGCATAGCCGCCTTTGGCCAGGGAACGCAGATAGTTTAGTGTAGCCGCTGCCTGGTTATAGGCTTTAATCAACCGATTAGGGTCAGGAGTGCGGGCTTCGGATGAGAATTCCATACCGTTCACCATATCACCCCGATAGCTTGGCAGCGATACGCCATTCTCGGTTTCGGTTGGCTCAGAGCGGGGTTTGGAGAACTGCCCAGCAATACGCCCCACTTTTACCACTGGCTTTCCGGCTCCATACATCAGCGCAACGGTCATTTGCAGGATCACGCGGAAGAAGCTGCGCAGATTGGCATCGCTGAACTCCGCAAAACTTTCGGCACAATCGCCGCCTTGCAACAGAAATGCCTTACCTTCTGCTACAGAAGCTAGTTGACTATGCAATCTTTCTGCCTCACGCGGGAAAATCAGCGGAGGCATTTTTTGTAGTTCTGCACAGGCAGCTTGAAGCCTATGCTGATCTTGATATTCAGGCTGTTGCTTAATCGGCAGGGCGCGCCAACTATCGGTGGCCCAGGGGGTGGTCGTTGTAGTCATAAAACCTGTATGTAACCTCAGTTTTGGATAAGCTAGGCTTATCCAAAACTGAGGTTATGTAATATTGCGGTAAGCGTTATTTTGCCAGCAGTATATAACGGATGTTACCGTACTGCAAAGTTAAATTTTGTTTATAAGCAGGAAATATATTCGCTTCGCAGAATGGTTTATGGTAGGATGGGGAGAGATAACCCTTGATGAGTAGGTGCTGTTATGTCTCATGCTGTTATTTCGGCTTATGTCCGTTCGCCTTTCACCCTTGCCTATAAAGGAGGGCTAAGCCGTGTGCGCCCCGATGATATGCTGGCAGACGTGATGAAGGCGCTGGTACAAAAAACGGGAGTGATACCCGATGATATTGAGGATGTGCTGGTGGGGTGTGCTTTCCCTGAAGGGGAGCAGGGCTTGAATATTGCGCGGCTTGCAGTGTTCCTGGCAGGGCTTCCTATCACGGTGGCAGGAGCAACTGTTAACCGTTTCTGCGGTTCTTCGATGCAAGCAATTCATATGGCGGCAGGTGCCATAGCGGCGGGGGCAGGGGAGGTATTTATTGCGGCAGGAGTAGAATCGATGAGCCGCGTGCCAATGGTGGGGTTCACGCCTATGCCTAATCCCGTTCTGTTCTCCCGCTATCCTGAAGCCTATGAAGCTATGGGCATTACTGCCGAAAACGTCGCACGCCGCTATGATATTTCTCGTAAGGTGCAGGAAAAATTTGCCTTGGAAAGCCAACAAAAGGCAGTATTTGCGGCAAATAATGGCTATTTTGCAGAAGAGTGCATTATGCTTGCCGGTGTGCAGGAAGATGGTTGTATCCGCTCTGATAGTACGCTTGATGCTATGGTCTCGCTTGCCCCTGCCTTTGAGGTGAAAGGCACGGTAACTGCCGCCACCTCCAGCCCATTGACCGATGGAGCGGCAGCGGTGCTGGTGTGTTCTGAGAACTATGCCGATGCTCATGGCTTGCCCAAAATGGCACGCATTGTCTCTATGGCAGTGGCCGGATGTGCGCCAGAAATAATGGGGATGGGGCCTGTTGCCGCCACCCGTAAAGCAGTTGAGCGGGCTGCTATTGCGGTAGCTGACCTTGATATTATCGAGTTAAATGAAGCTTTTGCCTCACAAGCACTTGCGTGCATTCAGGAACTAGGGTTAGATAAGCAGAAGGTTAATATTGATGGTGGTGCTATTGCGCTTGGCCACCCGCTTGGCGCAACAGGGGCGCGGATCACCGGTAAAGCGGCCAGTTTGCTGGTAAGGGAAGGTAAACGTTACGCCCTGGCCACACAATGTATCGGTGGCGGGCAGGGAATTGCTACCGTGTTGGAGAGGGTGTAGCCCCCCCCTTGTTCCTGCTGTGATGATGTGCGCTTTTACTACGTTTCACCAGTTTTACAAATTTCGGTTTGTTGCGTTGGTTTGCTTCGATGTGGCTATTGAGTATGGCGATATCTTCGGGGGAGAAATTCTCATCATCAATAACTAACGTGCAAATGGAGGTATTTTCTTTCACTGCGGCCACTAACAGATCGTAATTGCCAAGCGTCGTATCTTGGATATTGAGTGCCTCCAGCCGATGGGTTTTTAACATTTGGGCCAGCATCGCTTCGGCATAGGCCTTATTATCGGCATCAGAAGCAATATTTCCGGCGATATGTAAATCGGTGAGGGTCTGGTTGCCCATGGGGCCAGACAGGCTATCGGCTATTAACCCCACCTCTTCGCTACCCAATTGATTCCGTGAAATATCCAGTCGTCGTAATGTTTGATTAAAGGGTAAGGCCTCGCGGATATCTTTCGTGCCTATAAGGCCAATATTATTGCCTGAAATATCAAGCATTTCCACCATACAACGTGAATCTTTCAGAAAACATGCAAGTAGCCTCATAGTATAACGTAATATGTCGGGATGGTTGCGCACCTCAATAGGGAGCACTAGCTTAACGTCCTTACTGCCTCGCTGTGTTGCAGCCTGTATAAGCTCCTCTACCGTAGAGAAGGTTGCTGGTGTTTTGGATGCCTCAAACATGGTTCCCTCTAAGGGCGGAAAGCTAAAGCAAATCGCTACTATTCATGTGAGACACTGACGGTATTGCTCTCTCATCATCTTGTGCATTGGCTGGTAACTCAGCCATTTCTAACCTGACAGCAGCAGGTTCTGGGTGCTTGTCTTTGGTAGTATGGTTGCTTCTTTCCTCTTCTATCTCGTGAGCGGCGTTAATAATGCGGTTATAATGATCTGCATATTGATAGTGCCCCTCAGCGGTGACACGGTCGCCGGAAACTAATGCTTCCCTTGCTAATTCGCGGTATTTATCCCGCAGTTGTACAGCTTTCTGGTAGGGTTTACTTCCTACGCCTACCGCTGCTTCTGCCTCGCCCCCTGTTCGTTTATAATTGTTTCTTCTGGCGGAATGCGTCTTGCCATTGCGGGTAATTTTACGTTTTGGTTTTACTTGGTTCATGAAGCTGGCTCTTTCAATTATTCCTTAAATTTTTGCGCTACCACACAACGTGTAATACCGGCAAGATCCTTGCCGTATGATAAAGGTTGCAAATGGTGCGTCACTAATATTTCTGATAATGCATTTTCCTGGCCGCAACCAAATTCGAGGACGGCATAGCCATCCTCTGCAAGCAAACGGCTAATATCTGGCATTAGGGCATGATAACACACCAACCCATCCATGCCGCCTTCTAGCGCAATATGTGGTTCATACAGGAAAACTTCCGGCTGTAATACGGTTAAATCAGCACTTTTGATGTATGGGGGATTGCTGATGATTAGATCAAACGTTCCATCAATCCCACTTCCCCAATACTCTAAAATAAAACGCCCCCTTTTTTCAAGTGCTAAGTTGTAGCTATTGCGATATGCCACTTTCAAGGCAGGAAAATGCCTATCGACCCCAATGCCGGTAGCATGTGGAAATTCAGCAAGCAAAGTGAGGAGCAGACAGCCAGTGCCTGTGCCTAAATCTAGGATACGTAAGGGAGCCGCGCGATCAGGGAAATAGTTCAGTGCCTGTTCAATCAGTGTTTCGCTATCGGGGCGTGGGTCAAGCGTATCGGCGGTAACGTTAAATTCTCTTCCCCAAAATTCTCGTTTTCCCGTTAAATGCGATACCGGTTCATGGGCAGCGCGCCGTGCAATAAGGATTTGGTAGGTTTTTGCATCGTCAAAGGCAAGGGGGGTTTCAGGGTATCCAGTAATAAATTCCCGTGTTTTACCTGTTACATATTCAAGCAAAATTCTGCTATCAAGTAGATAGCTACTGATTCCCGCCGTTTTTAATATTTGCCTGGCTTCAATAAGTGCGAGTTGGAGTGTTATCATGAAGAAGGAAGAAAACAGCCGCCTATAGATAAAATCTATAAGCGGCTGTTTTATAAACATTAAATATAATAATCCTTCAGCGGTGCAAAACCGTTAAAGGCAACGGAAGCATAGGTGGTGGTGTAAGCACCGGTATTCAGGAAATAGATTTTATCTCCACTGGTGAGCGATAGGGGAAGGTAATATTCTGATTTTTCATAAATAATATCAGTACTATCACAGGTGGGCCCAGCAAGTGTCACGCGGCCTGTCGCTTCCCCGTCTTTATCGGTTAGCACCGGATACTGGATGGCCTCGGTTTCAGCAAGCCCGCTATATTTGCCAATATCCAGATACACCCAACGCCGCGCACTTTCCTTGTGATAGGATACCAGAATGACTTCCGCCTGCAACACCCCGGCACTGGCTGTCATAAAACGACCAGGCTCCATGATAATTTTGCTTGGCACATCATCGCCAAAATGGGTATCAAGCGCGTTCCTTACGGCCTGGCCATAGGCTTCAATAGAGGGAACAGCCGAACGATATTCACAAGGGAAACCACCGCCAATATCAAGTGCTTCAAGCTTGATGCCTTGTGTGGCAAGGATTTTAAAGATAATAGATGCTTCAGAAATTGCCTCATCATAGGCACTGGTAAGAAGCTGTTGTGAACCAACATGAAACGAAATGCCGTAAGGAACAAGCCCCTGCGTTTTTGCCCGTATCATAAGTTCTACCGCCAACTCTACCCGACAGCCGAATTTCTTAGATAGCGGCCAGGCAGCACCATTACCGCTGGTGCGGATACGGCAAAACACCTTAGAACCTGGCGCATATTCGCTTAACTTATCAATTTCCTGCATACTGTCACAGGTGAAATGCCTAATCCCTTTGTTATAGGCCTCCACAATTTCGCTCTGTTTTTTAATGGTGTTACCGAACAAAATATGTTCAGGTTTTGCGCCCAACGACAGGCAATGATTAATTTCATTAATGCTTGCTGCATCAAAACACGCGCCATTATTCACTAAATAGTGGATAACAGGGGTAGCCGGATTTGATTTTACGGCATAATAACAATTAGCAAAGGGAAGGGCGCGTGTAATAGCACTGAAATTAGCTGCCACGACATCCATATCAATAACCAAACATGGGCTTGGTAACTCGTGTGTCTCTAGGAACTGTTGTACCTTAGGACTAATAGCTGAAACATCATCCTGTGTAATGACATCATCAAAAACATTTTTTAAAGCGAAATTTTCCATGTAGAAACCCCTAGGTGAAAGTAAGAGTGTTAATTAATTCGTTAAGGAAAAGCTCGTAGCACCGTATATCGGCACTCGTAACAGTTATGGTACTCAGCATTATAAAACCCCTGATTGTTGTTTAATATTTTGCTTATATATCATTTGGTTAGTGCTATCATTGTTGTAATGATATATCAAGCCGCATCATTTGCGACAAGAAAACACGCATGCTAACACCTTTCTGTAAATATCATAAAAATTAATATTATGAAAGAATTTCCCTATCAAAAATAATTTTTTTTTGTTCTTTATGCGCTAAAAATCTTGCCAGAAATAAAAAAGCTGCTCCGCCTGTAAATGGAACAGCTTTTTTATCCAACAATGTGGTCAAAAGATACAAGAACTACGGCAATGCCGCTGCTTTTGCCTGCACTGCTTTCTTTTCATCTTCATGCAGCGGGATGAGGCCTTTAGCGGCCAGGTAACCAGTGTCATTCAATGCGGCATCGCTGGTGAGTTCGGTAATAAATTCCTTAACGCCAGGTATTTTACCAACATGGGCGTTTTTAACATAGACAAATAATGGTCGAGATACGGAATATTTACTTTCGCGGATATTTTCAGCATTAGGCTCGATCCCTTCAATAATAGCACCAGTAACCGAATCGCTGTTTTCTTCCAGGTAGCTATAGCCAAAAATACCGAGAGCAACCGGATTCTTAATTAATTTCTGCACAATCAGATTATCATTTTCGCCCGCTTCGATGAATTTACCGTCTTCACGTAATGCGCCACAGTGTTTATGACGGGCAGCTTCATCGGGATATACAGCCACGAATTCCGGCAAGGCATCGCAGCCTTTATTCATGACCAGTTCTACAAAGGCATCACGCGTGCCAGAGGTGGGAGGAGGGCCGTAAACCTCAATGGCTGCATCAGGTAATGCGGGGTTAATTTCTTTCCAGTTTGTATAAAAATTATCCACCAGCTTACCATTCTGTGGCACCTGACGCGCCAAGGCCAGGAAGATCTCTTTTCGAGAGAGCTTATATTCACTTACTTTGGTAGAATGTGCTAGCACAATACCATCATAGCCAATCTTAATCTCAGTAATATCTCCTACATTATTTTTTGCACATAAGGCTTTCTCACTGTCTTTAATAGCACGAGAAGCATCAGCTAAATCAGGGGTGTCTTCACCATTACCTGCACAAAACAGCTTAAACCCGCCACCAGTACCGGTAGATTCAATAATAGGCGTCTTAAATGCGGTGTTATGGCCAAATTCTTCAGCAGCGATCGTGATAAAAGGATAGACTGTGGAGGAACCAACAGCACGTATTTCATCGCGTGCATAACAAGCATGGGCAGAAAGTGCCATTATCAGCGCACTTCCTAGGGCAAGTTTTGTTAACATAGTATATACTCCCTAAAGATAACCTCAATTTTTTATAAGCGTGACCTATCCATACTGAGGTAAAGATATAAATGGTTGTCCGTCTGTAAAAGATAGTGTACTAGTCTCAGTAAGCGTTAGTTGCCTGCTAGTGTAATAGAGGGATTACATAGTATTGTCAATAATTGATCTAATTATTCTGTATATATCGAAATATGAAAATAAATAAAGCATTAGTAGCATTATCAGCACTTGCCCAAGAATCACGGTTAATGGTGTTTCAATTACTGTGCGCAAGTGGAGAAGAGGGGTTATCGGCGGGCGTGATTGCGGAAGAGCTGCATATTCCATCGGCCACCTTATCATTCCATCTTTCGCAATTAAGTAATGCGGGGCTTATTACTTCGCATCGTGTGGGGCGGATGATTTTCTATACCGTTAATGTACGCAAGGTAAAAAAACTGGCTGCTTTCTTAACCGAGAATATTGCCAAGCCTAAAATGCCAACAGTAGAAGAGCTGCTTTCATTGCCAGAAGAGGATTAGTGCTCCATACCAGCCTATTCTTCCTAGTAGCAGTAAGGGTAGAAATACCATCAATTGAACACGAGAGAGGCCAGCGGCAATGGTGGCAGCAGTACCAAATACAGGGATACAGGCGAAGGGGAGCATCCAGATACCATAGCGACGGAAGGAGGTGGCTGCATCATCCAAATGGTGTGAACGTTTTGGCAGCACTTCGTGTTTTTCACATAACAGCACCAACCGCCCAAGGCCATAATTGACAAGAAATCCCAGCGTACTGCCAAGTGCTGCCAATATTATAGCCAACATCATATTATAACCACCAAAACTCTGCATAGTGCCAAACACCAGTTCACTACGCTCTGGCACCACCAGTGCCGCCATAAAACTATCGGAAAATAAAAAACTATAGGCTTCGGTTGGGGGCATGTTGGATGTTGGATATTAGATGTTGGATATTAGATGAAAGAGATTATCCTATTATCTCCCGCACTACGCTATTTAACAGCTTCATGCCTTTACGGGTAGCATAAAGCCGGTGATTGTCAAGCCCTATCAACCCTTCTTCCTGTAACAGTTTGAGTATTGCCGCAGCAAAAAGCTGTTCAGGCTGCTTTCCAAGCTGCCTGTCAAATTGGGAGCGCGGGATGCCATCTTTAAGGCGCAACCCCATCAGCAGCATTTCTTCTTTGTGCTCATCAGGCGTTAAGGCCTCTTGCTGCTGTAGCCCATGTCCCTGTGTTTCCACTGCTTTTTGCCAGCCTTCCGGCTGGTGTAACATCATCAATGCTGTTTTCTTGCCTGCCAGCGTCAGGCGGCTATGCGCACCTGGCCCAATGCCCAGATAATCATCATAACGCCAATAGGCCAGATTATGGCGGCATTCCTCCCCTGGCACCGCATGGTTGGAAATTTCATAGGCTGGCAACCCTGCCGCTTCCATTATGGTTTCTGTTAGTTCAAAAAATTCTGCCGCCAGTTCTTCTTCTGGTATCTGGAAACTGCCT
Source organism: uncultured Rickettsiales bacterium (assembly GCA_964643145.1). Lineage (GTDB taxonomy): Bacteria > Pseudomonadota > Alphaproteobacteria > Rickettsiales > Arcanibacteraceae > CAZXPG01. The sequence continues at coordinate 4,055 of CAZXPG010000033.1, read as the reverse complement.
GCCTTATGCTGGCCATAAAATGCTGTACCTTTCTCAATGGTTAGCTGGTAGAGCGATAAATGCTTATCCACCAGTTTCAGCGCCTGATTGAGTTCTTTTTCCCAGGCGGCAAGCGTCTGCCCTGGCCTGGCATAGATCAGATCAAAGGAATAACGGGGGAAGGTATCTTGCGCCAAATGGATGGCACGCATGGCTTCACCCGCACTATGTTCACGCCCCAAAAATGCCAGATCTTCCGCCACGAGCGACTGCACCCCCAGCGACACACGGTTGATGCCCGCTGCGCGGAACTGCCGAAATTTTTCCGCCTCAACCGAAGTGGGGTTGGCCTCTAGCGTCACCTCCAACCCTGGTGCAATATCGGCATAAGCTGTAAGCGTATCTAAAATAGCAGCGACAATTGCAGGCGGCATTAGTGAAGGCGTACCACCGCCAAAAAACACCGATCCCACCCTCTTCCCAGCCAGATACGGCGCAAAATGGGCAAGCTCGCGCCGGTAAGCCCGCTCCCATGCTGCATAATCCACCTGCTCGCGCACATGGCTGTTAAAATCGCAATAGGGGCATTTCGACTTACAAAACGGCCAGTGGATATAAAGCGCAAGAGAGGGGTTAGTCATGCGTAAAACACCGCGCTATCAATGCATTAAATGCCTTAGCGCGGTGGCTGATGGCGTTTTTTTCTTCAGGTAACATTTCAGCGCAGGTGCGCGTGTGGCCTGCCGGGATAAAGATAGGGTCGTAACCAAAGCCTTTCTCGCCACGGGCGGGGAAAGCCAGGATTCCTTGCATTTCTCCTTCCACCTCAATATGATAGCCATCGGGCCAATAGAGGGAGAGGGCACACACAAAAGCAGCCTTGTTGTTGCTATGGCCAGCAAGCATCTGCTCTATTTTGTTCATTGCCACGCCAAAATCCTTATGCTCCTCTGCCCAACGTGCGGAATATACCCCAGGCTGGCCACCCAGTGCTTCTACCGCCAACCCCGAATCATCGGCAAGCGCAGGCATGGAGGCGGCTTTGCTGTAATAGCTTGCTTTAAGTATGGCATTTTCCTGGAAGGTCGTTCCGGTTTCTTCTGGCTCCGCTATCCCCAGCTCTGCCGCACTCACCAAGCTCACACGATAGGGAGCAAACATACTGGCCAGTTCCTTCACTTTGCCCTGGTTATGGCTGGCAATAAGAAGCGTGGTGTCGGTAAAAATGCGGAACATAGGATAAACGGCCTGTAATGAACGGATAATATTTCCGGCTGAGTGTAGCAATCCTTGATAATAATGCAAGCCCGCTTTAGGAGAACCCTATAAATTGCTGTTAAAACGCGACTTATCTTGTTATGATGCCCTTGATTAATACAAGGTTCTAAGAGATGTACACACTTCCCCGCACGTTGCCTGCGTTCTTCTGGCATTTTATCCGCAAATATCCCTGGTCTTATGCGCTGTTCTTCCTGGCTCCGGTCACATTGGTGCTGGAAATGAACGTCATGCCCTATGCGCTCAAGATGATTATTGATGCACTCACCCGCTTTAACGGTAACCGGGCGGGCATATGGGATATGATCGCGCCAGCCTTATGGCTCTATGGCGGTTGCTGGCTGGTGATGGTGGTGGTATTACGTTTCCAGAACTGGTGGCAGGGCACTATTATCCCGAAATACCAAGCAGATATTCGCCTTTCCGTCATGGAATATCTCACGCTTCACTCACACCACTATTTCAGCAATCAGCTTTCCGGCAGCCTGGCCAATAAGGTGAATGATCTACCACGCGCACTTGATTCCATGCGGATGATTATCTGCTGGAATATCATTGCCGCTACTTCCATCTCGCTGGCGGCACTTATTATGATGGCCACTATTAATTTGCGCTACAGTGCCATTCTTGCCACCTGGATTATTGTGCATACTGCTCTCTGCGTCTGGTTTGCCCGCAATACTTATCATGCTTCTGCCGAAAATGCGGAAGATAAAAGTGCGTTAAGCGGCGCTATTGTTGATACGCTGAGCAATATCACCTCGGTGAAGCTTTTCGCCCGCAACCGCTATGAAATTGGTTATATTGGCACTAGGCAAGAGAAGGAGCGCAAGAGCAATAAACGCCTTATCCTGGCGATGAATTGGCTCAGGCTATGGATGGATATCCCCGTTACCTTTATGGTGGCTGGGTTCTTCTTCGTGCTGATTCATGATTGGCAACAGGGCAATGTAACGATTGGTACGATGGTATTTATTCTTACATCTGCTTTGGGAGTGGTGTACCAGATGTGGTTCATGGGCCATGCACTGGCTGATTTGTTCCGCGAAATTGGGGTTGCAAAACAGGCGCTTGCCATTATCTCTGTGCCACATACGCTGAATGATGCACCCGATGCAACTGCGCTTCAGGTAACAGAAGGACGGATTGCTTTTGAGCAGGTAAGCTTTAACTATGTACGCAACAACAACCTCTTCCACAACAAAGACGTCGTTATTGCAGCGGGCAGCAAGGTCGGGCTGGTAGGGTTTTCGGGCAGTGGCAAGACTACCTTTGTCAACCTGATACTACGCTTCTTCGATGTGGCCGCTGGTCGCATTACTATTGATGGGCAGGATATTGCTGGCGTCACGCAGGATTCGTTACGCGAACAGATTTCCATGATTCCGCAGGATACTACCCTGTTCCACCGCAGCTTAATGGAGAATATCCGCTATGGCCGACTGGATGCCAGCGATGAAGAGGTGATAGAAGCGGCCAAAAAAGCCCATTGCCACGCCTTTATTTCTGAACTGAGTGAAGGCTATAACACGCTAGTAGGGGAACGTGGCATTAAGCTTTCCGGCGGGCAGCGGCAGCGTATTGCCATTGCACGGGCTATTCTGAAAAATGCCAAAATCCTGATTCTCGATGAAGCAACCTCAGCCCTTGATTCTGTTACAGAGCAACAGATTCAAGAAAGCCTGGAAGGCTTGATGCAGCAGGCCACCACTATTGTGATTGCCCACAGGCTTTCCACCCTCGCGGCGATGGATAGAATTCTGGTGTTCAATAAAGGCCAGATTATTGAAGATGGCAGCCATGCCGAACTGCTCACCGCAAACGGCCACTACGCCCATATGTGGCGCTGCCAGGCAGGAGGATTCTTGCCAGAGAAGGAGGAGGGATAGCCTCCCCTTCTCTATGCCGGCACATCAATGAAGAGTACTTCCGCCTCGGTGAGCGCACGCAGGGAAACCGCAGAAACACCCCGTATCTCTGCACCATCCCCCTTCTTCATTCGCATGCCTTCAACTTCTATTTCCCCTTCTGAAACAAGAATATAGGCCTGATACTTAATATCATGTGATAACACTGTTCCTGCCAATATTCTGCCACCATAAATAGCTGCATCCTGATGGATAAACAGTGCCCCTTTCCCTGCATCTTCTTTGCGGCCTGATACGAGCAAACGTAATTGGCTGGTGACGGGTTCTTTATTGAAACGCATTGCCTCCCAGCGTGGAGGAACGCGCTTGGTATCAGGGAAAATCCATATCTGGTAAAGCACTGTATCTTCAGGCTCGAAGTTATATTCCGAATGATAGACCCCCGTTCCGGCACTCATCACCTGCACATCACCCGCTTCCGTACGGCCTTTATTGCCCATACTGTCCTCATGGGTGATCGCGCCTTGCCGGACATAGGTGATAATCTCCATATCTTCATGCGGATGCGGTGCAAACCCTTGCCCGGCAGCAATACGGTCATCATTAATCACACGAAGCACCCCAAACCGCACCCGCTTAGGGTTCAAATAGGAAGCAAAACTGAAATGATACAGCGTATCCAGCCAGCCATGATTGGCATGACCTAGCGTTTCCCGTGGGTAAATAGTGACGTTCCTGTCTGTAGCGTGCTGTAGCTGCATTATCCCTTACTCCTGCGTAAAAATATTGCCAAGCCTTAGAATTAGGATATGGTACTAATAAACCCATTAACTTTCTAGTGTTATCTTAACCTCAGTTTTCAGTTTTGGAAAGCCGTGCTTATCCAAAACTGTCAACTATTTGAAAAATAATGATTCAAGGCGGCTTGAA
>CAZXPG010000032.1:0-21823 GCA_964643145.1 uncultured Rickettsiales bacterium | reverse complement strand
GGTTCAAGCCGCCTTGAATCATTATTTTTCAGATAGTTGACAGTTTTGGATAAGCGTAGCTTATCCAAAACTGAGGTTAACTAAAGATACATAATGCAGGAACGCAAAAATAAGGACTATACTGAAAACACTCTTCAAGTGGTTTCAGTATATTAGGTTCAAGCCACCTTGAATCGTTATTATTCACACTATGTCTAATTTTTACCATATTTTATATAAGCATCCTTCCCTTGAGGAAGACGATACCTACATAGAAGTAGAAGCCCTTGCTAGACGGCTGGTGGAATCTGGTCGTTTTCGCGTTGATATTGATTATAATACACTGAATTTTGTGCGTTTTTCTCTACCAAAAGAGCGAGTGGAGCTAATTTTTAGTAGCCGTGAACTACATCACCCTGATCTTGTTCCCCGTACTGAACGCATCATGCAGCAGGCTTTTCTACGGCGATACCCCTCTCAGAATGAGCGTAGCGCAAAAGTAAGGCATGAACTTAACCGGCTACGAGAGAACCTTAAAAAATACCAACCCGTTAGTGATGATGTTGAGATGAAGCTGGCACGTGTGGTGGTGCAATCCACCCATCCGGTGGTGATGCTATTAATATTATGGGAAGGTGTGGAAGTATTTGTTTCCTACTCCTATGCAATAGGGGATTTATTGCATATGAGCAGTTGGCAATCGCAACAATTCAATAGCGGTATGCAAAGCACGGATGGCACCAATGCCGCCATTTATATTTCCGCTGGGGGTGATCCATTTGGTGAAGCCACCAAAAATGCCACCTACGGTAATGGCCTGCCTGCCCTCGCCCGCATGATGGTGATTGGTGCCCAGGAGCTAGGCCATTATTCTGATATTATGCGCGACTCTTACGGGCGCCAGATATCGCGGCATTCGGCAAATTTCCACGGCAGCCGCGCTAAAGAAAATGTACGACGTGGACGCATTGCTGATATTGACAATGTTGATATGCTAAAGGGTGCACTACAAAAACTTGGCATGTATGAACTTTCTGAACTTGAACGGGAAGAAAAATTCTACAATAAAATCAATAGGAAGGGTATACAGTTATGGTGGCTTAGGCGGAAGATCAAACGTAATCGCTATCAATTCCTTGCACGCTGCGATATGGCAGGTTACAGTTTTGTGCGTACCTGTAAACCCATAGATGGCCATATTGCAACCACACTCACCATGACCCTGGCCGATATGCGCTTTAACTTAGAGCCAAAGGCGGATGCTTACTCCCGCCCCGATAAAGTGGAAGAAGAAGCTATTGCCTGCATTGAAGCCTTAGCTCGCGTACCTCAACAGGTGGTTAAATGGGGAGAAGGAATGACAAAAGCGATGACACCCCACTTATACAATATCTACTACCAGCAAGTGATCCCCGCTTGTATTACCGCCTATGAGCAAGTTTCCCACAGTCCATACCATTTCTCATTTACACCCAAAACACTGACATTATGGGATAAAATCAGGAAAAAAACCCGTAAAATATTTATCCGCTCCCAAAAACGGTCTTAATTTTTTACCAGCTTTACAGATTGTGTGTTCTTTGCCTGGCCACATTGTTCAATACCATGCTGTACAGAGAAGCGTTCTTGTGTGCTAACCATCACTAAAGATCTATCATCTTGCTGTAAGGTTTCCGCAAACAGGCTTTTTGCCGCTGCACAGAAAGTGCTGGGTTTAGTGTGGGCATGACGCTGTGAGACACCATTGGCAATTTGGGTAACAAAGCGGTTTAATTGATAATCCCCTTTACCCTTATAGACACGTGCAAAATAGGCCTTGAGCGTTTTTCCTTGCTGCTGCAATTGTGGTTGGAACTTTTTTACAAACCGCCCATATTCCGCCCGCTCATTACAACTAAGAGCAGCAACCATAAGCTCTGTTTGCAATACCCGCATATCAAGAGCCCCTTTTTCAACAGCATTGGCACAGGAATATGACGAGGTAGCTGCTAGCACCGGTGCAGAAGATAATACTATAATACAGGAAAACAGGGCTATAGCCCTAGTAAAAGAACAAAATGATACCATAAATGCCTCCAATCGTGTGAGGCTATCACCGCTACTATAGGAATGCAATAAAATATAGAGACTATATCTATCAAATTATACTATAGCTCAGGGCAGAACACAAACGCCGTCACCCCTACTCGCCCAAGCCTAATATAGGGGTGACAACGAAACGAAGAAGAAAATACAGTTTTTTCCACATACTGCCTATGAAAACAATATTGTTCCCATAGGCACATAGCGTCTAACCGTATATTTACGCTTCAACCTTCACGTTCTCAGCACGCAGTCCTTTAGAACTTTTACCGATATTATAGCTGACTTTTGTTCCTTCACCCACAGCCTGCTCTTTCACTTCTGACTGATGCACAAAAATATCAGGCCCTGTAGGATCAACCTGCTGGATAAAGCCATAACCTTTTGTTGGGTTAAACCATTTTACTACGCCTTGCGCCATTACTTACCTCTAGTACTTTACTGTAAATTACCTTGTGTCTTTCTTTATATAATATAAACAAAGACTTAACTTTTGGGGATACACTACCTGATTACAATAACTTTTATAAAGTTTCCATACAGGTTACAGGCCTACCCCCAGCTTCTGCTACACCTGATACGTGACATGCCAACGTTCCTAGCAACATACGCAGCCTATAGTTATAGTTGTTGCATAGCAAACAACACACCTATAACTTTTTCACCATACAACATTGCCGTTATGATAGCAAATAGTTTTTGTTAGACCACGCATAATAAATAACTTCCGTTTTGATACGCTGTATCTACCCAAAATGGAGGTTATTTGTTAACAATACATTATTGATTATTAACACCACATTATATATTTTATTATTGCCTCTTTATAAACACGCGCTTATCCCCTATACTACCCTAAAGGCTTACGCATTTGAGGCCGTACAAACCGCTATTTTCATAATCAAAAAAACATAGCTTTTATTGACATTTAAGACACAACATGCTGCTCTACAGTCGCGACCGTGTCGTGTTATCACAAGATGCAAACATTAAGGGAGGGAAAAATAACACATACATCCTTCAAACATGCACCCCTCACCTACTCCCAGCAAGCAGGAAGAATTCTTGTTATTTTAGGTGCTATAGCCCTTATTGTCACCATTCTCTCCTGTATTTTATCGCATATACCCTGGGGGAAAAGCGAAGCATCCCTCACTATCAGCGATTCTATGGCGGGTAATTATCTTGCCGCGGAATATGCGTTTAAGCACCAGAATTTTAATGATGCATCCCAACTTTTTATAGCCGGCCTCAAACAAGCGCCACATAACAGTAAAATCTTGGAGAATGCCTATCTTATGCTGCTACTCTCCGGCCAGGTTGATGAGGCATTAGCCTTGATTAAGCATCATAATACAAGTAACTCCACCCCCATTATGAGCACAATCTTACATGCCCTACATGCATTTAAAGAAGGAAATTATTCCCAGGCCAGGCATATTTTAGAAACAGATACTTCGGATAAAAGCACCGTTAATACTATTATTACCCCCTTCCTACTGAGCTGGTGTGATGTGGGGGAACGTCGCTATAGTGCTGCACTGGAAAGGTTGCGCCATGTCCCCGGGGGCTCAGGCAACCATGCGTTTATTGCCTACCAGATGGCACTTATTTATGATATTGCTGGACAGGAAGACGATGCTGCCAAACAATTTTCTATCGCACTCAAAGATGCCGAAAATTCCTACCGTTTCATTAAAGCAGCAGGCAATTTCTATGAACGCACCCAGCAACATAATAAGGCCGCGCTTCTCTATCAGAACTATCTGGCCGACAACCCTTCGTCTACTGTCTTTAAAAAAGACCTGGAGCGGATCAATAAACATCTGCCTGTTATGCCTGATCGTATCATCGACAATGCTAGTGAAGGAATAAGCCAAATATTACTGGAAGTAGCGAGTGGCTTTTACAAAGAACGGCTTTTTGTAGAAGCACAAATCTATTTACAGATGGTATTATATCTGGATCCCAACTCTCCGCAGGCACATTTCTTGCTTGCCAATTATTATGAAAATACGGACGATTTCAACGAAGCAATTTTTCATTATCAACATATTCGGCGTAATTCCGATTTTTATTGGCAGTCGCAGGTTAACATCGCCCTTAACCTCTTTAAAATGGGCAAGCTAGAATCGGCTAAAGAGCATCTACTCTCTCTTTCCAAACTACGCCCTTCCGATTATGAGGTATTATTAATCCTGGCTGATATATTACGCAGCGAATCACGTCTACAGGAAGCGATTAACCTCTATAACCAGATATTATCCGGTATGACCAATACGCCTCCTTATTATTGGTATGCTTATTATATGCGTGCCGTTACCTATGACCAGGCTCAAATGCCGGATAAAGCTGAGGCCGATCTGCTTGAGGCACTAAAGCTTAACCCCAATCAAGAAGAAGTGCTGAATTATCTTGGCTATAGTTGGGTTAATACGGGAAAAAACATAACAAAAGCCAAGGCTATCATCCAAAGGGCCTTAGCACAACAGCCAGAGAACCCTCAATTTATTGATAGTATGGGATGGGCCTTATTTGCCGAAGGCAATTATGATGAAGCCATACGTTACCTAGAAAATGCACTAGAGTTGCTACCAACTGACCCTATTATTAATGATCACCTCGGCGATGCATATTTCAAGGCAGGCCGCCATCTGGAAGCCAAATTCCAGTGGCAGCGCGCCTTACGTTTTTCACCCGAAGCAGACGAAGAGGCTAACATTAAAGCAAAACTTATCAATCCTCAGGAACAGTTCCCTTAAATGCTTTCCTCATTATCGCGTGCTGCCCACGCTAAAATTAACCTCTCCCTGCATGTTACCGGCAAACGTGCTGATGGCTATCACCTACTTGAAAGCCTCATCAGCTTTGCTACATTGCATGATATTATTACCGTTGAACCACATGATGCGTTAGCACTCACACTCACCGGTCCATTCGCCCCTGTTCTTCATGCAGATAGCAGCGAGAACCTGCTGTGCAAAACCGCAAAAACCCTGGCTTATGCCCTGGGACGCACCCCCGATGTGCATATCACCCTCGACAAACACATCCCTATCGGTGCAGGGATTGGTGGCGGTTCCGCCGATGCCGCCTGTTTGTTGCATTTATTGCAAATACTATGGAAGAGCACGCTAGCCGAAGAAGAAATTTATGCGTTAGCCCTTTCGCTTGGGGCGGATGTGCCCATATGTTACCATGGCAAAACAATGCTGGTTGAGGGTATTGGCGAGGTACTCACCCCCCTTCCCTTCCCTCACCACATCCCTGCTGTGTTGATCAACCCGCTTCGTTCCCTTTCGACAATTGCCGTGTTCCGGCACGGCGTTGCACAATTTTCGCCTGCCCACCTGCATCACGCACCACCCGAAGAAACTAACGATTTCATTACCTGGCTCCATCATAAAAACAATGATTTGCAAGCCCCTGCTACCCTACTCATGCCCGATATCCACGAGATTATTACCTTATTACGCCAGCAAACAGGCTGTGTACTGGCACGCATGTCAGGCAGTGGAGCCACCTGCTTTGGGTTATTCGCCAGCCAGGAACAGTCCATGAATGCCACTGCTACCTTACGCCATACCCACCCACATTGGTGGATACAGAACACTCTTATCGGGAACCCCTAACCCTATGAACTGTAATAGTACCTCAGTTTTGGATAAGCCGCGCTTATCCAAAACTGAGGTTAATAGCGATGATCCATTAACGGTTCCACGGCATAGTGGCCAGCAGCCGTGCCAACCCACAGAAGCCGGTAAGCCCCGCGAATGTTAAGCCCAACCCGAAAAAGCCTGTTAGCAGTGTAAAAAGCGGATGAATGAAATAGGCAAACAAACTGCCTGTCAGCACAGCAATACCCACAGCAAGCTGCACCTGCCTATCGAGTGGTAGAAAGAACTTGCCCGAACAAGCCACATTATTGCCTGTTTCCTCCCAGGCGGCAATTCCCCCTTCCAGATGATAAAGCTCTAAAGATGGGTCTTCTTGTAGTAGTTTCTGACACGCGGTAGTGCCACGCTTGCCTGCCTGGCAATGCAACACCAGCTTTTTCCCTTTGCATTCAGGAAGTGCAGCCTTACAAACATCACGTAATGGCAGCAATACCGAACCCTCAATCTTGCGGGCGGCATGTTCAGCAGGTTCACGCACATCAACAATTATGGCTTCATTATCAGCAAGCCACTGTTTCACTATGCTGGCATCAACAGATTTTATCGGCATTCATCCACTCCTATTATTTTAGATGATGCTAAAATATTATTTACAATATATCAAGTATAACGTTGATAGAATTGCTTCCACTTCCGGATTCTCGATGGAATAATAAACCATCTGCTTCTCTTTCTGCGCCTCCACCAACCCTTGCTCGCGCATTTTAGCCAGATGCTGTGACAGCGCGGAAGCTGAAAGCCCGACAAGTTCGGCTAATTGTCCTGCCGATTTCCGCCCTTTTACCAAATGGCACAGAATCATCAGGCGGTTAGCATTCGCCAATAACTTGAGCATTGCTTCCGCCTTCTTGGCATTACGTTCGATAATAGTGATGGTATTGGGCATTTTTTTCTTTTCTTTATTGACATTATATTAGCATTTGCTAAAATAGCAAGCGTTATAATCACAGGAAAAAATAGAAAATGACCAAATCCTACCCCGACATCACCAAACGCATTTCCAGTAATCTCAAAACCTTACGCAAGGATATTTCCGACACAATGCAGGGGTTTGGTGCCATGGCGCAGGCTGCCACCAAGGATGGGGCTTTGGATAAAAAAACCAAGGAGCTTATTGCCCTGGCCATTGGTGTTTCCACCCGCTGCGATGGCTGCATTGGTTTTCACGCTGAAGCGCTAGTGAAACTGGGAGCAACACGCGAAGAAGTGGAAGAAACGCTGGGGATGGCCATCTATATGGGTGGCGGCCCTTCCCTGATGTATGCTGCCGATGCGATGCTGGCTTTTGAACAATTTTCCGCCCTGCACGCCCCTAAAGAATGAGTATGTTATGCCCCTGCTTGACCCACTACTGCTTGCTCGCATCCAGTTCGCCTTTACGATAAGTTTCCACATCGTATTTCCAGCTTTCACCATAGGGCTTGCCAGTTTTCTTGCCATTATCGAGTGGCGCTGGTTGAAAACCGGAGATGAACGTTTCCGCGATATTTACCGCTTCTGGATTAAGATTTTCGCCGTGGCGTTTGGCATGGGGGTGGTGTCCGGCGTGGTAATGTCCTATCAATTTGGCACCAACTGGTCGCTATTTTCTGATAAAGTCGCCAATGTGCTGGGGCCGCTCTTAGGGTTTGAGGTGCTAACTGCCTTTTTCCTAGAAGCGTCGTTCTTAGGCATTATGCTGTTTGGCTGGGGGCGAGTCAGCCCACGTATGCATTTTGCTTCCACCTGTATTGTGGCGGTGGGAACCCTTATTTCCGCCTTCTGGATTTTATCCGCCAATAGCTGGATGCAAACACCGCAGGGCTTTATCATGGGGGATGATGGCAGGTTGCACCCCAGCAACTGGCTGGAGATTATTTTTAACCCCTCCTTCCCTTACCGCTTCCTTCATATGGTGATGGCAGCCTATCTTTCCACTGCCTTTGTGGTGGGAGGTGTGGGCGCGTTTTACCTGTGGAATAAACGCCACATCCCCCAGGCACGCATTATGCTGGGCATGGCAGTTATTATGGCCGCTTTTGCTGCCCCGGTGCAGGTGTTGATTGGTGATATGCATGGCTTAAACACGCTTAAACATCAACCTGCCAAAGTAGCGGCAATGGAAGGAATCTGGGAAACCGAACAGGGTGCCGGGCTGCGCCTGTTTGGCATTCCTGACCAGGAAGCGGAGGAAACCCGTTACGCGGTTGAAATCCCCAAACTGGCCAGCCTCATTCTTACCCATACGCTAGAAGGTGAAATCAAAGGCTTAAAAGAGTGGCCAAAAGAAGACCGTCCGCCGGTGATATGGGTGTTCTGGTCGTTCCGCGTCATGGTAGGGATTGCTCTGCTAATGGTTGCGATTGGTGTGGTAAGCGGCATACAGTATCTGCGGGGGAAACTCTTTGAAAGCCGCCTGCTACACGGTGCATGGATGCTGATGATGCCTTCTGGCTTCATAGCACTGCTTGCCGGATGGTTTGTAACAGAAATCGGGCGGCAGCCTTATACAGCCTATGGTATTATCCGCACCGCCGATTCAGTTTCCCCTGCTATTCTTGGCCCGCAGGTGGCCTGGTCACTGCTTGCCTTTGTGGTGATGTATACAATTATATTCGGTGCTGGCAGCTATTATATCCTGCAGCTGATTGGCAAGGGCATTCCCGTTCAGAGTGAGGAAGAGCAATATTACCGGCACAGTATTGAAGCATCCGTTGTTGAAGCCGCCACTGCAGATGAGGCAAAAAATGTTTGATTTTTCTAGCACCATTAACCTGCCCCTCATCTGGGGAATGCTGATTGGCACCGCGATTTTCCTCTATGTGCTTCTTGACGGGTTTGATTTAGGCATAGGCATTCTCTTTCCCTTTGCGCCTTCTGACAACTGCCGCAGCAAAATGGCTAATTCCATGGCGCCCTTCTGGGATGGCAATGAAACCTGGCTGGTGCTGGGCGGTGGCGGGCTGTTTGCCGCGTTTCCGCTGGCCTATTCCATCCTTCTGCCCGCGTTTTATATCCCCATTATCATCATGCTGCTTGGCCTGATTATGCGCGGTGTAGCGTTTGAGTTCCGTTTTAAGGCGGAAGGCAACGCACGGCGTTTGTGGGATTATGCCTTTCATTTAGGTTCATTAGCTGCCGCGGTTTGCCAGGGTATGATACTGGGTGCATTTGTCGAAGGGGTGGAAGTAGACGGGCGTAATTTCTCCGGTGGCCCGTTTGACTGGGCAAGCGGTTTCAGCGTGATGACTGGCATTGCGCTAGTGTTTGGCTATGCACTGCTTGGTGCTACGTGGTTGGTGATGAAAACCGACGATATTACGCAACTATGGGCACGCAAAGTCGCTTCTTATACACTGGGGTTTGTCGGTATTTTTATGACGCTGGTCAGCATTGCCATGCCGTTTTTAAATGAACGCGTAAGCAGTTTCTGGTTTAGCACACCCAATATCTATTACCTGCTGCCTATTCCACTTATCACCATGCTGTTATTTCTACTTTTATGGCGTGACCTCCACCAAAAGGCACGGGAATACCGCCCCTTCCTGCTGAGTATGGCTATTTTCCTGATGGGCTATCTGGGGCTGGCGTTAAGCATTTTCCCCTGGATTATCCCGTTCCACTACACCTTATGGGATGCTGCCGCATCCGGCCCCGGCCTGTCGCTGATGCTGGTGGGAACCGTGCCACTGCTACCGCTCATTCTTAGTTATACCGGCTACTGTTATTATATTTTCCGTGGGAAAACCGGCCATGAGCATCGCTACTATTAAAAATTGGCTGGTGAAACACCCTAAACTGCGGCAATGGTTGTGGTTTGTTACCCTCTGGTGTGTCGGACTGCTTACCGTCACCGCACTTTCATTGCCTATTAAGTTGCTCATACGCTCTATTAGCAGCTCATAATAGAAAATTTACTTCCTTTGCTGTTTAATAATGTTCACAAAACAAAAGGAGGATTATCATGCAAAATCAAGCTCAAAACCCGAATAGAAATACACAACAGGAAGAACATGTTATCTCTGCAACCGATATTTCCCATGCGCTGAAAGGGGTGAATTTTCCCGCAAGCCTCGATGAACTTATCAATCAGGCATCGAATAACAATGCGCCGCAGGAAGTGGTCAATATTATCCGCAATATGCCTAACCAGAATTTTAACTCAATGGCAGATGTTGAACACGCCTTCTCACGTGAAAAAAGACAGAATCGTTAGTGTTAGCCCTCACCTTAAACCCTCTCCTTGAGGAGAGGATTAGGTGAGGGAACTAAGCACATTTTATTGAAACAACGGCAACCCTTCTGCGCCAAAATAACTAGTACTGGCTGCTTCCACCTGCTGATAGAACGCCACAACCTTCGGGTTCACCTTAATAACATTTGGGTTAAAGCTACGCAAATATAACCCTTCCAGTGTTTTCACACGAGAAAGTGCTACATAGACTTGCCCCTCTTCAAAGGCGCTGCCCACATCGCATTCCACCCTGTCAAGCGTCATGCCTTGCGACTTATGCACCGTGATCGCCCAGGCAAGCATTAACGGCACCTGGATGATTTTTGCTTTCTCCACCATCATCTGCCGTTCGGCATCATATTCTTCCACCAGCCATTCTTCCGGCTCTATCACATGCAGCTTACCATTCATAAAGCGCACAATAGGAAAGCCGGCAGCGGTAAAATCCTTCACCACACCAAGAGAACCATTAATAATCCCTTCTTTTTGCAGCGTATTTTTCAGCATCATCACCTGCGCCCCGGTTTTCAGCGCCAGTTGTTCCGGGCTTAGGCAGTTTTTCTTCAAGAATACCAATCTGTTTTCCTGTCCCTCCCCCTGCATGGTAAATACCCGCACCTCTCCCGGCAGTTTCTCGAGCTCCACCCGGTTGACAGATTCTGCCTTATGGTTATGGGTGGTAAGAATAGTAGGGCGCACTTCATCGTCTGGCACCGGCTGGATACGGCTTTTAAGCAGGGCAATATGCACAGCCGATAATGCCCCATGGCGCATTTCCTGCAACAGTTCGGTGAAATTTTCTTCCTCCTGCCTGAATACTTGCCGCAGCATGAAAAGCTGAATATCGGCTTCCTGCCAGGCAACAGACTCAAAACAGAAATGCCGCTCTGCATCTGCCTCACGGGATACTGGAGGAAGCTGAAGGAAATCACCCAGCAATATCAGTTGCAGCCCACCAAACGGACGGCTGCTGTTGCGTACAGTTTTCAGCACTTCATCAAGTACATCAAGCAGGCTAGCGGAAATCATCGAAATTTCATCTATTGCCAATATCTTTGCTTTTTTCAGCTTACGGCGCAGCATCGTGCCTTTGCCGGATAGTATAAATTTGATAATTTCAGTGACAGGTGCCGTCCCTACCCCAAGCCCTGCCCAGGAATGCAACGTCACGCCGCCAATCTGCACAGCGGCAATGCCGGTGCTTGCGGTAATATGCAGCCCCTTCCCTGCCCATTGCTCTTTAATCAGGCCAAGCAGATAGGATTTCCCCGTGCCTGCCGCACCGGTGATAAATACATTCTTCCCTTCTGCAATTGCACTAAGTGCCGCTTTCTTTTCTTCAGGCAGGCCAGTATAGAGCATATAGTCTTATTTTATAGTATTCAGTATGTTATCTACAGTAATTTTAGCACTATTTCTTTATAGTCAGTTTTCACTATCCCATATAACAGGGGGTATTAAAACAGAAATTTTCTAACGGAGACCATCATGGCTACAAATCCAGCACAAAACCAGAGCACTAATCCAAACCAAAACCAGAACCAGCAGAACCGTGGCCAGCAGGGCAGCGCCAACCAGCAGAACCGCCCTTCTGACCAGCAGCAGAGCACTACTGGCTCTAAAACTTCCAGCGGCAGCCGCTAGTTAAGCTTCAGGAAACCAGCAAAGCCTATTGCTGGTTTCCTGCCAGCACTTTCTGCATCTTTTCCTTATCCAGTTCCCCTTCCCATTTTGCCACTACCACCGTAGCTACCCCATTGCCAATCAGATTGGTAATGGCGCGCGCCTCCGACATGAAACGGTCAATCCCCAGGATAAGCGCCAACCCTGCCACCGGAATCACATGCACGGAAGAGAGCGTTGCCGCCAGGGTAATAAAGCCGCTCCCCGTTACACCCGCCGCCCCTTTAGAGGTCAGCAGCAATACGGCAAGCAGGGTAAGCTGATGGGTAAGGGTAAGCGGAGTGTTGCTTGCCTGCGCAATAAACAATGCCGCCATGGTGAAATAAATCGAACTGCCATCCAAGTTAAACGAATAGCCGGTAGGAATCACCATCCCCACCACCGGCCTGCTGCAACCGAGTGCCTC
Organism: uncultured Rickettsiales bacterium; assembly: GCA_964643145.1. Lineage (GTDB taxonomy): Bacteria > Pseudomonadota > Alphaproteobacteria > Rickettsiales > Arcanibacteraceae > CAZXPG01. The sequence continues at coordinate 9,783 of CAZXPG010000032.1, read as the reverse complement.
CAGTTTTGCTATCATACGCGGGAGTACCGATTCTGAAGAAGACGTACCCAACACAATTAATATTTCCTCGCGGATATAATAGAGGAAACGTCCAATACTAAACCCGCATATTTTAGCGATAATTCCCAGTATAACAAAGATGAAAATAAAACAGGTAAGGTAAAATGTGAGGATTAATTCCCCCAGATTCGCCAATGCGCCAATCCCGTATTTACCAATAGTGAACGCCATCGCACCAAAAGCCCCGACAGGCGCCAGCCGCATGATGATATTCACCACACCAAAGAACCCGTGCGCTGCCTGGTCTATAGCATGTACCAGTGGCTTGGCTTTCATGCCCGCATTGGTGAGCGCAAAACCAAATAGCACAGAAAACAACAATACCTGTAATATTTCACCATGGGCAAACGCGCCAATGACCGTATCCGGGATAGTATGCAGCAGAAAATCCGCCACTGTTTGCTCATGGGCGGTTTTGGTATAAGCCGCAAGCACGGAAACATCCACCGTCGAAAGATCGGCATTCATCCCCTCCCCTGGCCGGGTGATATTGACCACCAGCAGCCCAATAATAAGCGCCACGGTAGTTAGCACCTCAAAATAAATGAGCGCCTTGCCCCCTACACGCCCTACACGCTTAATATCCTCCATCCCAGCAATGCCACTTACTACCGTGCAGAAAATGATGGGAGCAATCACCATTTTAATCAGCTTGATAAACCCATCGCCAAACGGCTTCATCTTCTCCCCCCATTCCGGGGCAGCATAACCGAGCAACACGCCAAGCGTGATGGCAATAAGCACCTGGACATAGAGGCTGGAAGCCATTTTTTTGAAGACAGCCATATATACTGCTCACAGTTCAAGAATTGGTTAGGTTGCAATGTGAGCAGTATATGCTCCAATGCAAGCAATGCTGCATAAAGCAGGCATTGCGCGGCATTTCCGCGTTCCCTGCAGAATGCAGGAACGCAAAAATAAGGACTATACTGAAACCACTCTTCAAGTGGTTTCAGTATAGTTCCTTTTATGAGGCAGCGGTAATCATACGGTAACCTTCCATGGCCTGCTCACGCGCTGTTTTATGATTGACAACGGGATGGGGATAGGTTTTCCCGAGTGTTACACCAAACTGCCTAAGTAGTAAAGGACTTGCTTCCCATGGTGCATGGATCATATCATCAGGCAGCGCCTTTAGTTCCGGCAACCAGCGACGAATATAGCAGCCTTCTTGGTCAAAACGCTGGCTTTGCGTTGTGGGGTTAAAAATACGGAAATAGGGCGCAGCATCCATCCCGCACCCCGCCACCCACTGCCAGCTTGCGCTGTTATTGGCAAGATCGGCATCTACCAGCGTATCCCAGAACCATGCCGCCCCCCACTGCCAAGGGATAAATAAGTCTTTCGTAAGAAAACTAGCCACAATCATACGCACCCGGTTATGCATAAACCCGGTATGCCATAATTCCCGCATCCCGGCATCAACGATTGGGTAGCCTGTTTTTCCACGCTTCCAGCAGTTAAACAATGCCGTATCTTCTTTCCAAGGAAAGTGGGAGAATACACGCTTATAGGGCAGTTCCGGCAAATCAGGGAAATGATATAGGGTATAAGCCGAAAATTCCCGCCAGCCTATTTCATCGAGAATACGGGTTAGGTTACGGGAAGACACTCCAGAATCCACACTACTATTATGCATATACACACGGTGCCAAAGCACACGTGGGCTGATTTCGCCAAAATGCAAATGAGGGGAAAGACGGGTAGTCACCTGCTGTGCCGGATAATCGCGCTGGTCAGCATAGGTTGCAAAACCCTCTTGCAGAAATTGTTCCAGCCGCGCTTGTGCCCCCATCTCGCCTGGTATCCAACTCTCGCGCAAACCACCTGCCCAATCAGGTGCAACCGGCAGCAACGCCCAACTGCTTATATCATCAGAAGGTGGGATTATCGGTGAAGCAGTAATGGCAGCAGGCACGGGTAGAGGGGCAGCAGGTGCTTCACGCTGCATACAATGCTTCCAGAATGGCGTGAACACCTTAAACACGCCCCCCTGCTTATTGTGTATTTCCCAGGGTTCATAGAGTAGGGAGGCGTTAAAGCTGCGCACCTCAAGCCCGCCTGCCTGAAGTTGTGCTTTCAGCGCCGTATCCCGCGCTATCGCATAGGGTTCATAACAACGGTTCCAGTAAACAGCCTTAGCATTCACTTCCTGCACAAGCCGTGGGATGATATCTGCTGCCCTGCCACGCCGCAATAGTAACGGCAACCCATGTTTCGCCAGCTCTTCCCTTAACGCCATCAGGCTGTGATGCAGCCACCAGCGGCTTGCCTCGCCCATCCGCCAGGTTCCAGCGGTTTCATCATCCAGAATATAGACAGGCAACACCGCCCCAGCCTCTGCCGCCGCATAGAAGGCAGGGTTATCTGCTAAGCGCAAATCCTGACGGAACCATACAAGCGTTGTGTGCATGTTTCTTCTCACACCCAATCTTGCGCTACTGTACAGCCTGTTTGCGGCTGGCTTCCAAGGCAGCGGCTTTGCTATCAGAAATGGCCACATCGCCTTTCTGGATGCTCGCCGCGTCTTTTGCTTCCCCCTTAGCACCGGTTTGACCGCCCATGGTTTTGGCCAAGTCGGCCATTTTGGTACGTTCAGCACGCTGCTCTGGCGTCCATATTTCACGGTCACCGGTCAATGTATTTAACATCTCACGGCTTTTAGGATCACGCCGCTGTGGCCGCTCTTCCAGCATTTCCTTTTCAGTTAGGCTCCCCTCAATGCGGCTGTTAATCTCCTCTGCCTTGTCTGGCGCGCGCTTCTTAACCATCGCTTTAATATCATCAAGCCGAACCAGCCCTTTCCATTTCTCTTTATCGCCACTATCTATCTCTTCCTTGCCCTCAGCACGCACCCTTTCTTTCACCATACGTCGCAGATCAGATTCAATACCCGGCCCACGTACCGTACTATCATTCCTATCAAATGTATGTGATTTCTCGCCAAGCACTGCCTTTCCTTCTTCCTTGATAAGCTTCAGAGCCGTTTCAAGATGCTGGCGCGGCACATAGTCATGATGATGCTGAACCTCGGCAACAGGAACAGCAACAACCGGAGCCTCTGTTACCGATACTGCCGTGGGAAGTGCGGCAATAGGTGCAGCCCCCACCATCTGCATCAACTCCCGTGGCGGGATTTGAATTGCACGATTCGGTTTCTCAAGCATAGCCTGCATATCCTCAGGCGTTACATGCTGCCTCCATTCTTCTTTTGGCACGTCTGCCCCAATAGACGTTAGGCGAGTATTCACTATTTTTTCCAGATCAGCATTCATATGCTTGCGGGTGAAGTCATCACGTTTGCCTTGCTCTGTCCCAATCTTTTTCAACTTATCCAGCATCATATTGACGCTTGGTTCCGGGATCACGCCTTTTTCTTCAATCGCTGCCCGTTCTTTCGGCTGCATCACCTGCTCAGGGGTGACATTCAGTGCCTCCAACACCGCTTTTCTTTCCCCCGTCTGTAACATTTCGGCAACGTCTGTTTTCTGGACATAGCGTTCCCAGCCTTTACTGTCACTTTCTTTTAACGTAAATCCTTCACTTTCCAGACGCTCGGTAACAATCTGCTTTAAATCCTCTTGCATTTTTGCCACTTTGAACAATTCCGCCGTGCCTTGCCCCGCCACATTGGCATAGGCTTTGTTCATCTGATCCATCATCCAGTTATTGCTTTTATTGGCACGCTCACCTAAGCCTTTGCTCTCATCAGCAGCTTTAAAGCTCTTGATATCTTCAAGCATAGACTGCACATTAGGAATATCCGAACGCTTAGATTCCAGCGCAATCTCCCGCACTTGTTCCTGTGATAAGGTGGCGGCAGAAGGTGCTTTCTGATAATCCAATTTAGTATAGCGGTTCCCTGCTTTGGCTATCTCGTCGGCAGTGCCATAGCGGAAACCATATTTTTCTTCCTTATTGTCACCTGCACTATAACAATTTCCCTGTTCATCACGGACACCGATCCGTTCAAGCATCCCTTCCGCCGTGAGTAATTGGCTGGAATCTTTGGCCTCAATATTACTATTCATAAGATGATTAGTTTTAGCATAGGCAATGGTTGTTAGCTGCTCTGTCACAGGCTCGTTGGTTTTTACCTTACCCGCTCCTTCAAACACTTTAGTGGTGATGGAACTAGCAAGCTGGTCAACACCTTTATCGGTAAGCTTTCCGGCGGCCTCCTGCAACTGATAACTCATGGTAGAAGCGAATTGCTCTGCAATCGCGTGCAATTCCCCTATCGGCACCGCCTGGGCAAAATTGGCATATTTCTGCTGCTCGTTCTGATCATAGCCATATTGGGCAAGCGTCACAGCTGCTGATACTGCTGGTGCTGCTATTGGCACCGCCACCCCGGCTGCACTTACCCCCGTCAGCACCGTGTCTACCATATCCTGTGGCCTGTCGACTTTACCGCTATTGATTGCGTGGGAGACTATCGCCTTTTCACAGAAGCTATTATAAATAGCTCGTTTTAATTGCGCAGTTTGCCTTGCCTGTTCTTCTTTGCTTGCTTCCTGGCCTTGTATGCTATCTGGTGATAGCACCGTTTGCTCGACGTGATTCAGTGCCGTATGCAATGCCTTTGAGGTGCTGGTATCAATATAGCGTGGCATAACAATGCTAGGCTGCTGCTGTTCTAGCTGTGCTAGCTGCCTATCCACCATGTTAAGCTTGCTGTCAATATCGGTTATCTGCTTGTCTACAGCCGTAACCTTGGCTTTCTCAGCGGCGTTTTCTGCCTCTAAGCCTTGCTGCTCTTTCTGTAGGGTAGCATTCTGTTGATTAATCCCAGCTATCTCAGCGCGCAAGGTTTCGGTTTCTTTACCGGCTTTCTCCTCAAGAACCACCTGTTCTTTCTTTAAAATATCCAATTGCGTATTATAACCAGGAAGATTGGCAGAAAGCGTTTTTTCTTCCTCTCTCAGCTTTTCCTGGTCTTTGCCAAGTTGTGTGACTTCCTTCGTTTTTAGGTCAATTTTTCCAGTAATCTCATTCACCTCGCCTTCGGCTTCGCGTTTTTTTTGCGCGTTCGTCTTCTGGAATGTTATCATGCGGAATACATCTCTGACAGGTTGCCTTTTAATACTGTCGCGCCGTTCTTCTACCTGCTTCTTGGCTGCTTCCTTTTGCGTAATATCGCTCTTTCCAGCTTTAATCTGTTCTTCCTTCTGTTTAGCGGCCTCCTGCTTGGCAGCAATCTCTTGCTGCGTTCTGGTAATCATCTCTTGCTGCGCGGCAACTTCACGCGCTTTCAGAATGGCTGGCTGCTGTTTGGCCTCAATCTCTTTGTCTTTCTCAGTGATACGCTGGGTATTGGCGGTGATCTGCCTGGTTTTCTCGTTAATACGCATCTCATTAGCAGCAATAGCCTTTGCGGCATGTTGCTGCTCAACCTGCAACTCGCCTTGCAAGCCTGCTTGTTGCTTCGCTAGCGCATGTTTTTCCGCCAGTAATGCCGCTTTCTGCTGCTGCTTTCCAGCCTCGGCCAGGGCCGTTGCCGCCTCCTGCGGCAGCATAGCAGGCGGATTTCCTAGCACTGTATCTTGCAATTGCCCGGAAAGCGCATTGGCCGAACGCTGCAATGCTTCTATTGCCTTGCGTGAGGCTAATGTTGGCTGGTCAGCCTGCGCTTGAAGCTGCTTGAGAAGTGCGGCTCCCTCCTGAATATGGCTATCAGCCTCTGTAACCACCGCAGCACCGCGTTCAAACCGCTCCGACTGCTGCATTACCGTATCGATGGAGGCAGTCATGGTGGCACGGTCTACATACTGGCTACGGTTATTGCTGAGATTATAGAGGTCTTTATCAACATTCTCGGCAGCACCGACCGCCCCTCTTCCTGTTTCCGATAACTTCCGTGCCGCCCCCTGCGAGAGAGCCTCAAGCTTGCTGTAATAGTCACTCAACGCTGCCAGTTGCTCTTGTTGGGTTGCCTGTGGCGAAAATGTAAGCGGTGGCAATGGTGAAACAGACTCCTCCGCTTGGGAGGTATGAGCACGCTGCTCAAACCTATCGAGCCGTTCCGACAGCGACACCGTATTCTGCTGAATCGTCGTACGCAGTGCAATAACTGCTTCAGCCTGCTCCGCAGTGAGTGATGGCAGTGTTTCAACGGTAAATTTCTTATCGTCTTTTTCGATAATACCCAATTGCTGCCCTTTATGCTGCGCCCTCAAGGCCACAGCCTGCATAGCATCTTGTGCATTCTCCAGGGTAAGGTTTCCTGCTATATCGGCCATTAACCCTTCACCTAAGGTAGCCGATATGACGGTTTCTTTTACATTCTCCTGAATATCTTCTCGTATTTGGGTAGCAAGGCCGGAATCAGCCGCTTTCTGCATCGCTTCCCCTGCCCTACCCACCACGCTACTTCGTCTTTCAGGCTTCGTGTCACTATGCAATTGCTGGGCAGGTTCGTCGGTAGCAAGGCCATTAATTTGCTGCTCTGTCTGCTGCTCTACTTGCTCCTGCTTCGCTACCGTCATATCACCAAAAGACGGGCGGCGTGATGGGGCAATCATCTCACTGGTATCACGGGTAGTGATACCTGTCATCTGCATTAAGGTTGTCGCCTCCATGCCTTTAAGATCACGCTTTGTAAGCACCTGCTCAATATCGGCGGGGGTTATATGCTGCTGCCAGTCTTTTCCTTTCTCCTGCCTGCGCGCTTCTACCACCTGTTGCAGAGATTTACGCATATCTTTTTCCGATAAGGGTATATCATGCAGCACGCCATATTGCTCCAACTTCTTCAGCCCGCTATTTAATGCCGGTGCTGCCAGTCGGTCTGGTTCATTACTATCCTTAGCAGGGGCAAGCACGGTGGCCGCCGTGACTTCATTTTGTATTAATACCTTTTCACGCCCCCCCATATGCAACATCGTTTCCACATCTGCTTGCTGCACATAGCGTTTCCAGCCTTCAGGGTCATTGCTGTTCAGGATAAACCCGTCCTTCTCCAATCTACTTGATACCACCATATGGAGAGATGTCTCCATCGCTGTGCGTTTAAAAAGGGCTGTATCGCCTTTATTCGCTCCTTCTCCCAACCCTACCTTACTGCCTGGTGCCTTAAATGCTTTAATATGATCTAATGTCTGTTCCAGGTTAATATCCGTCGCTTTGGGTTGCAGCGACATAGCACCCACAGCCTCAGCAGATACGTTATGCGGCGAAGGATCCATACTATAACCAAGGCTGACATAGCGCGTTTTTCCACTCATGACCTCGGCGGTTGTACCATGGCGGAACCCATATTTTATCTTATCTGTGCCATAACATTTACCATCTTCCGTGCGAACGCCCACCTCTTCCAGCATCCCCTGTGCCGACAGTGTTTTAGAGGAATCTTTCCCTTCCACCAAGGTTGAAACGCCTACACTACTTGCAGCATATGCCAACCCAACAAACTGCTCATTTAATGGCTCATTCGGATTAACGGTTGCTGCCCCTTCAAACACTTTCGAGGTGATTGTTCCTGCCAGTTGCTGCAACCCGGCCTCGGTTAGCTGGCTTGCCCCTTCCTGAAGTTGATAACTCATAGTGGTGGCCAGATTCTCAGCAATCTCATGCATCTGGCTGGCTGGCACTAATTGAGCAAAATCACTATGTTTCTGGTTCTCTTGCTTATTATGCTGATAATTGGCTAAATAACCGGCCGCACTCGCTACCACTGCCCCCATTGGCAAGACTTTCGCCGCCCCCGCTTTAGCCATATTGATCACCGAATCGACAGAATCCTTTGGCCTCTCTACCTGCCCAGTACTCACTGCATTAGCAATAATCGCTTTTTCACAGAAAGATTCATAAATAGCACGTTTGAACATAGCGACATGCCGTGCATGGTTGTCTTTATCCTGCTGGTAGTGCTGCATCACCTCTGGTGCCAGCACCGTGGGAGCAACCTGGTCAAGGGTTGTGGTAATGGAAGGTTTGTGTGAGGAAGGCTGAGGCTGCGGCTGGCTGGTTTCAGCAATTTTCTGCTCACAGGCGCGAATTTCTGCCTGTTTTTTTCCTATATCCTGACTAATCTCGCTTACCGTTTCTGCCATGTCACCGCTGCGGCGTTTTTCTGCCTTCAGCTTTCCTTCCATAACGCTACATTCCTGTTCCAATGCCGCCCGTTGCTGTAACAACGGAATCTCACGCTGTTTCCCTTCTGCTATTGCTAATGTTCCAGCAACATTAACTGAAGGAGCAGGCAGGTTCGATGAGGAGGCGGCAAGCTGTGCAGCGAGCTGGTTTGCAGCTTTTTCCAGGGCATCAACCGTTGCTCTTGCTGCCTCTTCTGATGCTTCCGATGGCGGTTGCGCTGCTAATGCACTGATAATATGGCCAGCAGAACGGATATGATCCTGTGCGCCGGTAATAATGGCAGCGGATTGCTCAAACTGGCTAGCCTCATTACGGACAGAGGCTATCTTCGACATCAAGCCTTTCTGATCGATACTGCGCTCCTGCTCGATGTTATGGAGATCGGCATCGACACGCCCGACAGCACTCACCGCACGGTTCCCCACATGGATAGCGTCCATCGCCGCATTCTCAGAGAGTTTCTGCAAATTGACATAATAGGCTTTTAAGCTTTCTAATTTTTCCTGTTGGGTGGCATTTTCTGGCAGAACCAAGGGTTCCACAGGGGGGATATCATGTTTTTGGCCGCTCGCCTCAATAGGGCTTGCAATCACTTCCAACGCGCCAATGGTAGTGTTCAGTGTTGCGGTTCCCGTTGCCAACCCTTCACGTAATAGGATAACCTGCCGTTGCTGATCAACTGATAGTTGAATCTTTTCCACCGAGAACGTTTTATCATCTTTCGCACTAAAGGCTTGCGCTACCTGGTTCACCCTAAGCGTCGCTTGTCGCAGCGACTCCGCACTCCCTTCACCAAACGTATCATCTACCATAGTGTCGAACGATGATGATGGTGAGGAAGGGGGCGATACATTTACTGTTGTATTTGATTCAGATTCAGGTACGTGTGAAGGCATAACGCTACTCTTGACGATGTTTTAACTTCAGTTCTGGATAGATGCGGCTTATCCAATATTCTATGGAGATAAATTCCAAATAGCAACATTGCGCTTCATCCCCATTGCGGATATACAATGCCTGCCAATAACAGAGAAACTTTCATCAACAACATTATCACAAAATTATTAAGAATTTATTACAAGCTCACCTTACGCAGAGGATTGCATAAGGTGGTCTGAGGTAGTAAAGTTCAGTAAGGGGGAAATTTCATGGGTTGAATTATGGTGTGCTCACTTCTGGACATTTATACAGATTATCTACTCTGTCAAACAAAGTATGCGACGGCTGTAGGTTTATCAGATGTATTGCCGGATTCGGTATCGCACGATCAGGTGACACGTTTTTTGAATGGTACCTTACTGGAATCGAAGGCATTGTGGCAGTATATTCAGCCGGATGTAAGGAAGCATGAGATGGTGAGTGGCGGGGTATTACTATTGGATGATACCATTGAAGAGAAGCCGTACACGGATGAGAACGCGATCATGTGTTGGCATCATTGTCATACAAAAGGCCGTCATATCAAAGGGGTCAATATTTTATCCTGTCTTGTGCGTTATGGTGATGCGACTTAGTTAACACCCTCACGTCAGTGAAGGTAAGGTACTTAACCTCAGTTTTGGATAAGCAAAGGCGGTTTCAAGGATGAAGTGCAACGGTTTGGTTTAGCATAGCATTCTTGGTAAT
>CAZXPG010000031.1:0-22703 GCA_964643145.1 uncultured Rickettsiales bacterium | reverse complement strand
GGTTCAAGCCGCCTTGAATCATTATTTTTCAAATAGTTGACAGTTTTTGATAAGCGTAGCTTATCCAAAACTGAGGTTAAGATTACGGTAGCTTCCATGCCTTCTTCCCTTACTGAACGTGCCCTTACATTCCTTGAAACGCTGATTGCTTTTGATACAACCAGCCGCAACAGCAATATGGCACTTATCGACTATATTCAGGATTATTTTACCCAGGAAGGGGTGCCTTCCGTGCGTATCTATAATGAAGATAAGCGCAAGGCAAACCTGCTGGCCACTATTGGCCAGCATATTGCAGGCGGCATTGTACTCTCTGGCCATACTGATGTAGTGCCGGTGGATGACCAGGAATGGAGCACCCAGCCCTTTACCCTGACGCGTAAAGGCGACCGGCTTTATGGACGCGGCACGGCGGATATGAAAGCATTCCTGGCCGTCATGCTAGCGATGACGCCCTCTTTTGTGCAGGCGGGCCTAGCGAAGCCTATTCATCTGGCTTTTTCGTATGATGAAGAAATAGGCTGCTTAGGGGTGCACTCGCTGATTGCCCACATCACGGAGCAGGGGCTTAATCCTAAACTGGCCATTATTGGCGAACCAACCCTTATGGAGCTGGTGAATGCCCATAAGGGGATATATTCCTTCAAAACCACCGTTATTGGCCATGAAGCCCATTCCAGCGCGGTGGATAAAGGCGTCAATGCCGTGATGGTGGCCGCCGAAATGGTGCATTTCCTGAATGTGCTTCAGGAAGAATACCAGCAGAAACCACGCTCGTCTGAAGCAATCCGTTTTGACCCACCCTATACCAGCTTTCATGTGGGGGTGATTGAAGGAGGGGTGGCACGCAACATCATCCCGAAACATTGCATGTTCAAATGGGAATTCCGGCTATTGCCTGGTGATGATGCCACTGAGATTATAGCGCGTATTGATGAAAAAACAGCGCATGTCCGGCACAAAATGCAGCACGTTTCCCCCGATGCCGATATTATCACCGAACAAACCTCGCATGCGCCTGATTTACACCCGATGAGAACAGAAGCCGAAACATTACTATTGCATGTGAGCCATCATAATAACTGCAAGGCCGTATCATTTGCAACAGAAGCGGGCATTTTTCAGAAGAACCATATTCCAGCACTGATCTGCGGCCCTGGCAGTATTTTGCAAGCGCATAAGCCGAATGAATATATTACTGTTGAGCAGATTGAAGCGTGTGTAGCCTTTATGGAACGGCTGATCGAAGACTTGCGTGGCTAGCTGCTGCTCAGGAAAATGACCCTTTCACGGATCTGTTCGGCCGAACCAGGCAGCATAGCACCACCACGCGCCGCCGCAAGCAGTTCTTTATAGAGAGTGGAAGCCTGTTCTTTTGCCCCCATTTTATCATAGAGCACGGCCAGGTTATAGCGGTAGGTCTGGTTTCCTGGTGACATGGCCAGTGCTTTATTCAGTGCACGTATGGCTTTCTTCGGTTGCCCCATACGGGCGTAAATCATACCAATTTGCGCAGGGAGTGGGCTGAAATCGGGGTTAATCGCTTCCAGCTTTTTGAGTTCCACCAATGCACCTTCAGGTGATTCTTCGGCCACCAACATCAGAAAATTATTGAGTGCTTCCTGGTTGCCAGGGTCACGGGAAAGCAGCGACGTGTAGATTGCCCTTGCCTGCGCCGTGTTTTTATTGCGCTGATAAATGGTTGCCAGGCCAAAAAGTGCTGAACTATTGTTTTTATCGCGGGCAATCGCCTGCTTGTAAAGGGTGGTGGCTGCCTCTAACTGGCCATTCATCAAGGCATCATAAGCCTGGTTTAGCAACGTATCAATATCAACATTATGCGCCTTGAGTGTCACGGCGAGATCATCCCCTAATAACTCGCCGGTAATTTTACCGTCTGCAATATGGGTACTATCGTCCCAGGCACCTGAAGCCGTAAGACGGGAAGCAGGCTTGCTACGATCTAGCACCACCGGTGCCGCTTTGGCTGTCTTGACAGGCTTATTGGACTGTGCCGCTTTTTTTACAACCTTTTCCAGCACTGCTGTTGTCGCAGGGGAGAGTGTAACCGGCGCTGGCGCAGCAACGGCAGATGCCGTTACCACTACATATCCTGCACAGGCCAGCACTAAACTTCGATATCGTTGTAACAGAACCATCTTCCCACTATAGATAAATGTTCAATATGCCCTGTCAGTATAACCAATAACACGTGGCTAAACCAGCAAAAACTATTCCCCGATACTGATTCGATCAACCAATTGGGCAACGGTGGGGATAAAACCCTCTTTATAGAATGGATCGCTGGCAAAACGGTAGGCGTTATGGCCAGAGAACATCAGTTCATTTTCTACAGAGCTGCCATGCACAATATCCTGTAAGGTCTTCTGAATGCAGAAACTGCGTGGGTCTGCTTTCTTGCCAGTGCTGTAATCGTCATGGTCTTTCCAATTGCTGAACTTACAGTGACTCAAGCAACCCATACAATTAATCTGGTCAACAAGTATTTCATTGGCCTTGGCTTTGGGCACAAAAATCAGGGTGGAATCGGGCGTTTTCATCGCCTCGTCATAGCCAGCCGCAATCCATTCCTCTGCCCGCAATTTATCCTGTTTTTCAACATAGACCGGACGGCCTCGCGCCCCTATAGGCAGCGGTTCCATCAGCACACCTTCTGGTGCTGGGGCATAGGGAATCTGCCGCTCAGACCGCCCATGCAATTCACGGATAAAGTCATTGCGTACCGCCGAGGAATAAAACCCTGTTGGGCTGAAGCGGTTGAGGAACACATCGCCCTCTTTTAAGGTGAGCAGCCGTTTTTTCCAGGCGTTGGACACTGGGCTTTCCACCGTCAAGATGGGGCGAGTACCAAACTGGAAGGCCACCGGACCAATTTCTGGGTTATCCAGCCAGTGTTCCCATTCATTCAGATGCCACACACCGCCTGCCATAATGACGGGCACATGCTGCAACCCTACCTCATTCATAAAGCTGCGAATTTCAGCAACACGCGGATAAGGGCCTTGCGGCACGTCTGGGTCTTCGCTGTTAGACAGGCCATTATGGCCGCCAGCCAGCCACGGGTCTTCATAGACCACACCGCCAAGCAGGTGATGACGTTTGGAATAAGAGCGTTTCCACAGGGCTTTAAAGGCGCGTGCAGAGGAGATGATCGGGTAATAATAAACGTTATATTCTTCTGCCAGTTCTGCCAGCTTATAGGGCATTCCCGCGCCACAGGTGACACCATTCACCAGCCCTTTGGCCCCTTCCAGCACGCCGCGCATCACGCGTTCCGCACCGCCCATTTCCCAGAGGATATTCATATGGATCAAGCCGTTACCACCCGATACTTCATGGGCAATCTGCGCCTGGGTGATGCCGCCTTTAATCCCAAGTGCAACCAGTTCTTCATGGCGTTCCACCCGTGTTTTGCCATGATACACCACGGGGAGAGGGTTGCCGTTTGCATCATAAGAATCGGCATTGACACCAGAAAATGTGCCTATAGCTCCTGCCGCTGCAAATGCACCGGATGTACGCCCGTTGCTGACAGCAACACCTTTCCCTCCCTCAATAATAGGAAGCACTTCTTTACTGCCGATTCGGATGGGATTAAGTCTGTTCAATCTGATCTCTTTTTTTGTGATGATAAAAAAACAATACCGTTACTATTAGCCAAGCACAATATCGCGACTCATGAAATAAGGGAAGGAAAAAATGCTCTAGCCTATATCTCCGCCCAGTTTTTGCCTGTTGCCACCCCCACTTCCAACGGCACGTCAAGCGAGGCAACATTCATCATAATATGCTCAACACACTGTTTTGTCTGCTCTAGTTCGACTTCTGGCACTTCCAGCACCAATTCATCATGCACTTGCAACATCATTGCGGCTGTTAATCCAGCAGCCTGTAAAGCAGAGGGAAGCTGGATCATGGCTTTTTTGATGATATCGGCAGCAGTGCCTTGGAGAGGGGCATTAATGGCGGCACGCTCGGCAAAACTGCGTTTCATGGCGTTTTTATCGTTAATACCTGGTACATGGCAGCGGCGACCAAACAGGGTTTCCACATAGCCCTGCTGGCGCGCTGTGAGCTTAGTGCGCTCCATATAGGCTTCGATGCCCGGATATTCCTTAAAATAGGCTTTAATATATTCCGATGCCTCGCCACGGGCAATGCCAAGCTGCCGCGCCAAGCCAAAGGCACTGATGCCGTAAATAATGCCAAAGTTAATGGCCTTGGCTTTGCGGCGGGTGGCACTGTCAATCTGCGCCAAGGGAATGCCGAACACTTCGCTGGCGGTTGTGGCATGAATATCCCTACCCTCGGCAAAAGCAGATTTTAGGGCAGGGATGTCGGCCATATGGGCAAGCAGGCGCAATTCTATCTGGGAATAATCCGCTGATAATAGCACATGGCCTTCTTTTGCAACAAAAGCACTGCGGATTTTGGTGCCCTCTTCCGTACGTACCGGAATATTCTGCAAGTTTGGATGGATAGAACTGAGCCGCCCAGTAGAAGTGACTGCCATCTGGAAATGACTATGGATGCGGCCAGTTTTTGGGTTAATCTGTTTCACCAGCGCATCGGTATAGGTGCTTTTCAGCTTGGAAAGTTGCCGCCATTCAAGAATCTTTTCGGCAATGCTATAGCCCTGTAGTGCCAGCTCTTCCAGCACATCAGCTCCGGTACTATAGGCACCGGTTGCAGTTTTCCCCCCGCCCACCAGCCCCATTTCATCAAACAGCACTTCCCCCATTTGTTTCGGTGAACCAATATTAAAGCTGCGTCCGGCCAAGTGGTAGATTTCTTCTTCTAACACCACGAGCTTGGCGGAAAACTCTTCTGACAAACTCTGTAGCCGAGCAGCATTCACTTTAACGCCTGTTGTTTCCATTGCTGCAAGCACTGGGGTAAGCGGGCGTTCCAATCCTTCGTAAACCGTAAGGAGATGCGCTTCAAACAATCGCTGCTTCAGCAGGTGGTGCAGGTTGTAGAGGTCCGTTAAATGCTCCTGGATATAGGTCGTTTGTTTGTCTGCTGCTAATTCGCTGAACAGCAGGGCGTTCCTGCCGCTGCCAAGCAGGGCTTTACTATCTTGGCAGTCTTTTCCCAGGTGACGCGTAACCAGCTTTTCCATTTCATGGCTATGGCTACCGGCTTCCAGCACATAGGAAAGCAGCATCACATCATCATAAGGGGTAATCGCCGCTTCCGGGCTATGTGCCGCCAGGGTGACAATGGCTGCTTTAATGTCATAGCCAATTTTGAGGATGCCAGGGTCATTAAGCACCGGTGCAAGGGTGGTGTATATGTCAGTGATAGCGATGCCATTGCCGCCAGAAGGTGTTGCAAATAAATCGCTCCCTGTATTCTCCGCAGCAATAGGAATGTAGCAGGCCTCAGCTCCTGTCAGCAGCCCCATCCCCGCCAGTCTGCTCGGAGTATCAGCGCTATCCGCATAGCAGGCAAGCACCAGATAACCTGTGGAGCGGGCTTTCTCCAGCCAGTTGCCAAGCTGGGTAGTGTCGGTTACGGTTTCCCACGCAACTGCCTTTGTGGCTTCCAGGGCAGGTGTGCGCTCGGTAGCGATATTATGCTGTTTCTCAATGCGGCTGAGCAGGTTCTTGAACCCTTGTGCTTTCAGAAAGGCAATAAGCCTGGCACTATCGTTTTCCCTTACCGCTAAATCTGCTAGCGATAGTGTGACGGGCACTTGGTCACAGAGCGAGGCAAGCTGCCGCGACAGGCGGGCAGTATCTGCGTGGGTGATGAGTGTTTCGCGTCGCTTCTGCTGCGTAATTTCCCCGGCGCGCGCGAGCAGCGTCTCCAGATCACCAAAGCGGGTGAGCAACTCGGCGGCAGTTTTCGGGCCAATTCCTGGCACACCGGGGATATTATCGGAGCTATCCCCCATCAAGGCCAGCATATCCAGCACCTTTTCAGGCCCCACGCCAAATTTTTCTTCCACTTCGGCTGCACCAATCTTGCGGTTCTTCAGCGGGTCATACATATCGACGCCGCCGCCTACCAGTTGCATCAGGTCTTTATCGGAAGAAACAATGGTGACAGATTCCCCTGCCTCCCTGGCCATGCGGGCATAGGTGGCGATAATGTCATCGGCCTCGTAGCCATCAGCGTCAATCACTGGCAGGTTGAGGGCTTCCGCCGCTTCCCGCACCAGGGGAAATTGCGGTATCAGATCTTCCGGGGCAGGGGGGCGGTTGGCTTTATAGTCGGCATACAAATCATGCCGGAAGTTTTGCCGTCCTTTATCTAGTATCACTGCCACATGGTCGGTTTTTATATCACTAAGCAGTTTCATCACCATGCTGGTAAAACCATAGACCGCACCAATCGGAGCGCCATCTGGGCGCGTAAGGGCAGGCATGGAGTGGTAGGCACGGAACACAAAACCGTATCCGTCAATTAACAGAATACGACGAGACGGGGACGCGGAAGACATAGGGTACCTGGAAATATTACCGCCAGCTTCTGGCGGCAATCAAACGGGGGTTAGCGTTTAGGGGCAGTATACGGCACGCTGGTGCGTGGTGGCACCGGTGCTGACGGTATGGGCACAGGGGTGATATCCTGGTAGGTAGTGGTAGGCGCAGGCATCTTGCGGGCATCAAAGCGCGATTTGGCATCACAATCCAACAGGTCATAAATCTGGTTTAAATATTCCAGGCGTTGTTCTGCCGCTTTCTGCACAGAATTGGCATTGAGATAGCCAGAAGGATAGCAATAGGGAAACAGGACATCTTCCACTCTACCCTGCTTGCGTTCAACGGCTGTGCGTTTATAAAACTCCGCCTCATTAATCTCAAGGATAATATCCTTACAACTCAATTGCTTATCCGTTTTTTGCACAGGGCGTATATCAGGGTTTCCCGCTCCACCACCACAATTACAGGCCGATACTATGATGCTGATCCCAGCAACCACCAACAGTTTTTCTATCTTCATTTTTGATACATAACAATATGTTACTGGTTGCAAGACGGGACTCTGCCCAGTTTCCGACCCCAACCACCCTCCGTGTTAACAGCTACACGCCGAGAAAACTGATTCATTCATAGCGCAAAGTAACATGAATTACAATCCTCTTACGCAAGCTGTGCCAATGATTGTAGTATATCATTCTCTAAATCCTGTTTATTCTCAAGCCCAACGGAGAAGCGTAACATGCCGTTGGTAATCCCCAGCTTCACCTGCTCATCCGGAGCAATATTGCTATGGGTGGTAGTGGCCGGATGGGTAATCAGGCTCTTGGCATCCCCCAGATTATTGGAAATATCTACCAGCGTCAGAGCGTTCATAAAGCGGAATGCCGCCTCTTTCCCGCCTTTTAGCTCTACCGCAATCATGCTGCCACCGCCCTTCATCTGCGCACAGGCCAGCGCATATTGCGGGTGGGAAGCAAGGCCAGGATAAATCACCCTCGCCACCGCAGGATGCGCTTCAAGCACTGCGGCCAGATGCAGCGCGTTCTCACCATGGCGCGCCATGCGCAGTTCCAGCGTTTCCATCGCTTTCAGTGCTACCCAGGCATTAAACGGGCTGAGTGCCGGGCCGGTATGGCGATGGAACGGAAGCAATATCTCATCAATAAAACTCTTGCTGCCAACCACAGCCCCACCTAGCGTGCGGCCCTGCCCATCAATATGCTTGGTGGTCGAATAGACCACTACATCCGCCCCTAGTTCCAGCGGGTGCTGAAGCAAAGGAGAGGCAAAAATATTATCAACGATTAGGCACGCTCCTGCTTTCTTGCTCAACGCCGCCACATGCCGTATATCAATCAGTTCCAGCGTTGGGTTTGAAGGTGATTCCAGGAATACGCAGGTGGTATTAGGGCGGAAAGCTTCCTCCCAGGCGGCATTATCTTTACCATCCACCAGCGTGACTTCAATACCATAACGCGGCAGCAATTGCGTCACAATATAATAGCATGAGCCAAATAATGCCCGCGAGGAAATCACATGATCCCCTGCTTTCACCTGGCACATGATGGCGGCAAACACCGCCGCCATGCCGCTGGCCATCACACAGGCACGCTCGGCCTTCTCTAAGAGTGCCAGCCGCTGCTCCAGCATATCCAGCGTGGGATTGAGATACCGCGAATATACATAGCCAGGAGCAGCACCATTAAAACGGCTTTCCGCTGTTTCTGCAGAATCATAGCAAAAGCCGGAATTCATGAAAATTGCTTCACTGGTTTCGCCAAAAGAAGAACGGAGCGTTCCTCCTCGTACAAGTTGTGTGCCGATATTCCAATCAGAAGAGGGGGTGGTCATGGTTAAACTATTGCTATTAGAGGTTAAAAATCCAAATTTGTATAGTGGCTTGCTGGTGTATAGCCGCTGATCCTATCAGCAAGCAATGGCCGAAAACTGGGGCGCGATTTAATCACCGCATACCATTCCTTCACCAGAGGGTTATGTTCCCACGGAACATCACCGAAATAATCAAGCACCGAAAGCTGGCTAGCTGCAACAATATCGGCCAGGCTCAAATTCTCTCCCATTAACCACTTATGCTGCTTCACCAGAAACCCGATATAATCCAGATGCGTATAGAGATTCATCTTGGCAACGCGTAACGCTTCTGAGTTCACGCCGCCTGTGCGTGTATAATAACGGATAATACGCTCATAGGTGACATACCGTGTGACTTCCTGATAAAATTTATGACCAAACCACCCGGCAAGCCGTCGTATTTCTGCCCTTTCCGCAGGCGTGCCATAGATGAATGGCCGCTCGTGATACACTTCTTCCAGATACTCACAGATTGCCCCTGGCTCTGCCAACGTTACCCCTTCCGTTTCAACCAGAACAGGCACTTCCATTGCTGGGTTGAGGCGGGCAAATTCACGCCGCCGCTCCCAGTAATGTTCCATTTTCAGTTCAAAGGAAAGATCTTTCTCCTTGAGTATAATACGTAACTGCCGCGAGAACGGGCACAACGGAAAGTGATAGAGGACGCGCATCGAATATGTCGTAGATGTTAAGTTATAGATATGAGATGCAAGAAGCAATGAACCACGCACACATGGCCTTCACTGCATATCAGCACCTCTTATTCTTCCACTACATTATGCATATCCCTGGCTTTCACCGTGCTACGTACACGCTCAAGGGTCTTATCCAGATCAACCTGAGTACACAGCCCCAGAAGCACTGGGTCACGCGGGCGGATATTGGCAATATTCCAATGGCTACGCTCACGCACAGCGGCAATGGTAGATTTGGTTGTTCCCACTAATTTAGTAATCTGGGTATCAGTAATTTCTGGGCAATGTTTCACTAGCCAGGCAATCGCATCAGGCTTATCCTGCCTGCGTGCCACCGGTGTATAACGCGCCCCTTTTTTCTTGGCTGCCTGGGCATATTTCTGTGATTTGATCGACAATTGTAATCGGGCGGTGCTGTCTTTCTCACAACGTGCGATTTCCTCCGCAGTAAGTTGGTTATTGGCGACTGGGTCTTCTCCTATAATGCCAAATGCCACTTCACCATCGGCAATGCCTTTGACTTCCAGTATATGCATCCCACAGAAAGCCGCAATCTGCTCAAAAGTCAGGGTGGTGTTTTCAATCAGCCATACTGCCGTTGCTTTAGGCATGAGAGGTATATTCATAATCCATAGATCCAAATTATTTAAGAAATAATAGAACTCCACCCACAATCCCTCGCCAGCATTGCATTTTGACAGAGCTCTAACATGTTAAGAACAGCTGTTAACTTACTCCCAGATAGCTGTTTTTGTCAAATTATTATCACATCCTCCAACAAACCGCCCAAGAATGCTGAAATTACGCTATTCCCTACGGCAGCACCCTGAATAAAAATGCAACCACACCTAAATAACGCTTCCGCACTACCACAAATTCCTCTAGACTAAGTAGTTTAATGTGAAAGAGTTCTTTCCGTTTTAGGCAAAACTTATTTGCCCGGGTTTTTATAGCAACTTCTGGGGTGTGTCCTTATTTAACCCTTATTTGAATCGATGTTATCTTTTTTAACAGAAATCCTTTCGCAACTCCTTGGCAAGCTCCGCATTTTCTCCGAGCATATGACAGCAGCCATGCGAAAATCTAAAAGTACCAACGAGGATGTGTTAAAAATGCGCAAGATACAGATAAGGAACTCCCTTATCGAGCAAACCAGCGACGTAAACCGTACCGTTTCCGCCATTAACGCCCCCCAACGCGACGCGTTAATTGTGAAGCAGATTATTAGTTCCAGCCGTCATCACGAGGGCACGCCCTTATGGGTGTCGCAAGCTCCCATGCAAGGCAGGCGCAAACGCATCATTAAAAACATTGTGCGACGGAAAGAACGGGCGCGCAGCCTATGGATAGGGCGGTGATGATGACGGGGCTTGCCTTTATGCACTTTCCACATTAAACAAACCTCAGTTTGGGATAAGCGTGGCTTTCCAAAACTAAGGTTAATCCAACATAGAAAGGTTTCCTATTATGACTTCTTCGCCGATAATGAAAGAATTTGACGATGCGCACGCCATCTTGCGCGGACATTTTATCCTCTCTTCAGGGCTGCACAGCGATACCTATCTGCAATGTGCTCGTGTCCTGATGGATGCAAAGCGTGCCGAGCGCTTATGTGCACAGCTTGCACAGAATATAGAAGCCGCCTTTGGGCCTAATGCTTTTGATCTGGTAGTATCTCCTGCTATGGGCGGCGTGGTGGTTGGCTATGAGATGGGGCGGCAGCTTGGTATTGAATCGCTGTTTTGTGAACGGGTGGAAGGTGAGTTCACCCTGCGCCGTGGTTTTTCTATCCCACAAAACGCCCGTATTCTGGTCGTGGAAGATGTGGTGACTACGGGGAAATCGTCCCGTGAAACCTTCCGCTGCATTGAAGCCCATGGCGGCAAGGTTATTGCCGAGGCGTGCCTGATTGACCGCAGCAATGGCACCGCCGAACTGGGCGTTCCCCTTATTGCACTGGCCGCTCTTGAAGTAAAAACCTACCCAGCAGAGGCACTTCCACCCGAATTACACGCTATTCCCGCTATCAAACCTGGCAGCCGTGGCTTGAAATAACAACCGGCATTGGTTCATCACAGATTCTACCACCAAAAAAAGGGGAGGGGGGCACTTAATTCCCCCTGATCCCCAGAATATGGCAGATGGCCTGGGTGAGATCAGAGCGGTTCAATGTATAAAAGTGGAAGTCATTAATTCCCGCCCCTTTCAGCACACGGCACTGCTCAACAGCGACAATAGCGGCAACCAGGTTGCGCGTTTGCGGGTCAGCATCGAGCCCATCAAACAGATCGGCAATCCAGCCAGGCACCGAAGCACCACATCTACCGCTGAAAGCCACTAGCTGCTTAAAGTTAGTCACCGGCAATATCCCTGGCACCACCGGCACATCAATACCGCTTTTTCTTACTTTTTCCAAGAAGCGTAGGAAAATATCCGTATCAAAGAAATATTGCGTGATCGCCCGCGTACTACCTGCATCCACCTTGCGTTTAAGGTTGTCAATTTCCGCCTGCATACTGCCTGCTTCCGGGTGGATTTCAGGATAGGCAGCCACGCTAATCTCAAAATCAGCGATAGACTTTAACCCCTTCACCAGATCACTGGCATAAGCATAGCCTTCTGGATGTGGCTGATAGCAGGCAACCCCTTCTGGCGGGTCACCACGCAAGGCCACAATATGCCGCACCCCAAGCTCCCAGTAGCTCTCCGCAATAGCGTTAATCTCGGCCTTAGAGGCTCCCACACATGTTAAATGCGCGGCTGGTTTAATATCCGTATGTTCTAATATGCGTTTAACCGTGCTGTGTGTCCGCTCACGGGTGGTGCCACCTGCCCCATATGTCACCGAGACAAAACGTGGTTGCAGCGGCACAAGCTTATCTATGGAATGCCAGAGCCGCTCTTCCATTTCAGCCGTCTTGGGTGGGAAAAACTCAAACGACACTTTCGGTAATTGCGCAGATGGCACTTCCCGTAGCTGGAATAAATATTCATGAAGCGACGCGGGCATGGTTTCTCCTATTTTTTCTCCCAGCCGCCTTTGGCATTCTGCTGGAAATAACTAAGCTGTGCATGTTCTTTTTTATAATGGCTCCACCGCTTACGTGCCCTGGCCACCTCTTCCTCACTATTGCCGTCAAATAAATCAAGACACCGCTCAAATGTGGGAAGAAAGACGGGCTGCTGGCCGTTTGTCAACACCAGAATGGTGGCACCAGCCGGATTCTCTTCACAGTCGGTGATGTAAATAGGCTGCTCCTGTGGGAATGCATCCATGCGACTACCGTGAGGGATAAAGGTGCGCGTACTATACGTCCAGAGTAACGTATTGAGCACCTCCATCTGCTCGGGAGATGCGGCAAGCACGACCGCCTTCTGCCCAGAAGCCACTACTTTTTCCAGCAGCTTGGGAAGTGCGGCCTCCAGCGAGGAACTGACAAGATGATAAAAATTTACTTCCGTCATACGTGGTTACTACCCAGCCGCAGCTTCATCACCCTTCCGGGAAATCTGCACCTTATTAGGGTCATAGGGCTCCTGCTGCGGAATCGGCACTGGTTTCATCAACCGCTTGGTAAAGAACGTATCCTGATAATAGAAAATTTTCTTCGACTTAATCGGCGCACACGATTCCACCAGTACAATCTGCTGGTCTTTTGGCAGTGTAATCACCTCCTGCGGCAATAACAGTGCCCTGGCCACCTGCGATACGTTCAGCGAACGGGAGGCAGGGTTCAGGTCAAAGAATTTCGGCTTGTTCTGGGAAGCCTGCTCGGCCGTTTTATTCCCGCAAAGCTGAGAAATCAGGTTAGCTGTTTCCATATTGTTGGCGGCAAACGTAATACGGTAGGTCGAGTTGGAAAGGAAGCTGTTCATCCCTGCCTCTTCATACGTACCTTTTAATTGTTGTGTATCCTGAATAATCAGGAACAGCCGCACATGATAGCCTCGGAAATAGGCAATCCCCGATTCAAACTGCTTCATTTCACCGAGTGTCGGGAATTCGTCCATCAGGAACATCACCCCATAAGGCTCGTCGTCTTTGGGCATTTTACGGCTGAGGAACTCGGTGGATTGCTGATAGAAAATCTGCATCAGTGGCTGCAAGCGCTGAATGTTATCTGGCGTTAAGCCGACATAGACTGTAGTCAACTCTTTCTTAAACATCTGCACGTTAAAATCACTGGTTGCCGTTGCCGTATCAATCAACGGGTTCGCCCAGAGTTCAAGTGCCGAGTTCAGCGTGGAAACGACACCGGAGCGTTCCTTATCGGCTTTTTGCAAGAAGGCGGCAATGTTCATATAGGCCACCGGATGGATCTGCTTACCGATAGTGTCAAGCACCACCGCCAGGTTATACACCACGTCATCACTGCGCATGGTGCGCACCACTTCCCCGAAGGATTTCACTTTCTCCGGTGCTGCCAATAGATAAAGCACCACCCCCACAAACAAGCTGCGCGCCTCGTTCTGCCAGAATTCCTTCTCCGGCAAAATCAAGTTGGCAATTTTCTGTACGTCATCCACCATCTGGCCTGGCTTCTGGCTTACCCAGTCGATTGGGTTATAGCAATGGGTGATACCGTCCGGGTCAGCCGGTGCCCATACATACACCTTCTGCCCTTGAGCCGCACGCCAGCCACTGGTGAGTTCATGGTTCTCAAGCTTAATATCATGCACCACCACGGAATCTTTCCAGAATAACAGGTTAGGTATTACAAACCCCACACCCTTACCAGAACCGGTAGGCGCGAAGAGCAGCGCATGCTGATAACCACCTGCGACGAAGAAGCCCTTTTTGTCCTTCCCCATCAACATACCATCTTTGGAACGCAACCCAGCCTTGACAATATCTTTTTCGGTGGCCCAATGGGCTTCCCCGTGAATGGATTCCGGCTTTTTAAACGGCCGCCAGTCCATGAGTGGTGCACGGAAAATGAACGCAAATGCACCTACAACAATAAAGGGAATAATAAGACAGAAGAAGAGCTTCAACACAAAAAAGTCATTATAACCAAAAGGCAACTGGCTGCGGTTTGCCCACCACCATTGGAGCGACGTGAAAATGACTTTTATCATACTGAAATCAGGCTTCACATAGCTAGGCCCCCATACCAGCATAGTAAACAGCACCCCTGCCACGAATATACATAACGCAATGATTGCCAGGATGATGCCGCTGATAACAGTAAAATTACGAAGCTCTCTTACCATATTATCCTTCTTGTGATTCTTTGTGTTGACGGGCTCCTTTGAAATATACTTCGGAAATAAACCGCTTTCCGCCTTTTCCGCGCTTCAATTGTACCACGACATCGACAACAGACAAGATATAACTTTTAATTTCATTGGGTGGCATACCCAGCCCCGCCTGCATCACCATCAGCTTGAGCTGTTCCAACGCCATAGTAGGCGTATCGGCATGGAGTGTAGAAATAGAACCAGGATGCCCCGTATTGATCGCCCGAAGGAAACTAAAAGCCTCGGCTCCACGCAATTCCCCCACAATGATTCGGTCAGGACGCAAGCGGAGACACGCCTCAATTAAATCTTGGGTTGAAACTTTGGCACGGCCTTGCCCCCCCTTGGAGGCAATTAAATGCACTTTATTAGGATGATCCGGCAGGCTTACTTCCCTGGCATCTTCACAGGTAATCAGCCGCTCATCATTGGGGATTTCAAGCAGTGCCGCATTGGTAAAGGTGGTTTTACCGGTAGATGTACCACCGCTGATAATGATATTCTTCTTATTTTTAATCGCGGTACTCAAAAAATCCCGGATTTTATGTTCCGCTAATTGCTGCCGTAATATTTCATCAATCGGGTTTTCCACTTCCTCGGTAGCAGTTTGTTCAAATGCCCCGATTTTCTCATAGAGATCAAAATCATACCGTGTTGTTGCCCCTTTACGGATAGACATCGCTACCGTACCTGGTTCACAGGCAGGAGGGAAAACAATCTGGATACGGAAACCATTCGGCAGCGTTGCAGACAAAAGCGGCATTTCCTCACTGACTTTCTGATCGGTTGATTGCGCAATCAACCGGCTCAGACCCTTTAAATGCTCAAGATCAAGCTCAGGGATAAGCTCCAGCCGCATATCACCACGCTTTTCCACCCAGGCTTCTCCTGGTTGGTTCACGGAAATTTCGGCCACGCCATCTTCAATAAACAACCGTTCAAACGGTTGCAGATAGGTATCGAGTGCTGCAAAATTCATCGGACAAACCTCACATTGTTCGCTATATCGTTGGAGAAAACTAAGTCGCGGTTGACAAAAACCTTCACCCGTGACCCCTGGTCAATGGTAATAGTTGGTTTGGTATTAATCATCTGCTGGGTTATAGTAGCACCCACCTGGCCAATCTGCTGGGCAGCACCGGCAATTGCCTGCTCGGTTGCATCCGAAGTAGTGGTAGTGGTGGTGCCATTTGACCCTGTCGAGGTGCTTGTGGTGCTATCTTCCCCCCCACCTGTCAGGTTCTGCGCAGCAACCGCAAACCCCGTGGAAATCGTACTAACCAGAATAGCACTGGTGAAGAGTTCCTTGAATTTATTATCCACCAGCCCTTCCATACCGGCACGTCCTAACTGGTCAGTGCCAGGTGACTCAATCGCAATATCCAAACCATTAGGCAGTATAACACGGTTCCATATGATGTTCACCCGCTTCTGCCCAACCTTTACATCGGCCTGGTATGCCCCTATCAAGCGCGAACCTTTAGGAATCAAGATACGTTTACCCGCTTCTGCATAGACATCACGACTGATAACCGCACGAAGCACCCCAGGAATATCGGTGTTAATGGCAGTCTCCAAGATGGCATCTATGATTTTACCCTGGGCAATAACGGAAGCCATATTGCCAAGCCTGGTAACACGCTGCTGCTCGGCAGAGGTATGTTCAGGAGTAAAACTATCATCATCCGGGTCTGAGCCTGGGCCGCCTCCTCCTAGAAGTTTAGAGAGTTTACTGCCACCACTATCATCGGCCTTACCAGTTCCTCCCCCGCCGCCACCACCAGTTGCGCCACCGCCACCCAGCATAATCGATGATTTCCGGCGTTCACTCAGCTTACCATCCCGTTTAGACAATGTATCATCGTCATCTTTCAGGATAGGGGCAATAACAGGTGCCTGGGGCTTAGATTCCTCTACAAGAGGCGGGGGAGGAGGCGGGGGCGTTGGTTCAACCAACGGCGGCGGTGCTGGCAATGCAGGCAGTGCCGTCAGTTTGGTTTCGATCTCAGCAGCAGCAGGTTTAGTTGTAGCAATTTTATTGGATACCTCAACAGGACGCTTGTTAGCTTCAGCCTTCTTTTCTTCTTCCGTAGGAGCAAAAAACGCATACCAGAACACCATGAGTATCACGATGCCAAGCACTATCATAATGGCCATATTCTTGGCAGGAGCAGCCGCCACTGCTGACAAGCCCCGTTCTACCTCAGGTTGGCTCTGCTCATCATCATCTTGCTGTGTATTTCCTATCTTCATCACACCTTATCTACTAAGCAATTGTTATTGGTTTTTATAGGCTGGCGAATCCATCATTGTTGGCTTTGGCATTACTGGCGTTGGCATAGCCGGATACGAGGGCATAGGCATTGCGAGAGGCACTCTTGCCTCACCTACAGATTGCGCCCTGTCTATATTTTTATCTGGGTAATAGAATCTGGCAACATAAACCAAGCTGTCATCCAGCGTGCCATCAGGCATTTTAGCAATAATATCAAACTGATAGGTATGTCTATTAGTGATAACAGTCATGTTAGTACGAACATCCACCTGTAACGGTTTGATAAATAAGCGCCGTCCAATGGGAGTAATTTTCCAAGAATAGGATTCTCCCATAGAAATCGTTTCAATCTCTTCCCCTTCAGCAAACTCAATATTGGACTGATAGCCATAGTGAATAGTGAGGTGGTAAACCTCATTTTCATTATAAACAAACACTTTAATGCGGCTGTCGGTGGTTACCGGCATATCGGCCCAGGCAAGCGGAATATTCACCATACATAACAGGACAACAGAAAGAAAAAGCTTATAAAATTTCATCATCAACACGATAACCTGTAACCTGGAAACCTAATGGATTGACATAACGCTCTTCGTTTGTCATCTCCATCTGAACAAAATTAAATGTAATAGTAGCAATTTTATCATAGCGCCCGCCAGTGCTCTCAATGACAGAAAACCGTATCTGGGCGGTTGCAGCACCATCAAGGAACTGGATAGAGCGCACTTTCAGCGTTGTTTGCACCTTCGCCCCGTATAATACTACAGGGTTACGCGGGTTTTCACTGAGTGATTTTTTGAATTGCTGGTAGATTTCACGAGTAGAAAGCAGGCGCAATACGGTAGAGTAGTTATATTCGTAATCAACACTACTATAGGTTTCACGCGCCCGCAGATATTTCATAAGAAAATAGGTTTTAAGCGACTCATCTGTTAACAGATCACGCCGAGAAAGAGGGTTTACAACATTGGTAATACCGCTACGCTGCTCCACCTCAATCACAAATGGGTCAACCGACTTACTGAGCGTCACCTGCCCCACCATAAACACACCGATTAAAATAGTAAGCAGCATCACACAGGTGAGCAGCAGCAACAGGTTACGCTGAACAACCATCGATTCGTAACGGTCGGAATACCAGTTACGCACCTCGGTAACAAGATCTTTATCGTCTTGTCCTTCGTGCTGATCTGGATCATCGCTCTTTTTTGTTTTGCGTATAGACGCAATAAAATCTGCTATTCCCATCGGATATTCAACAACGGTTAACCCGGATAATTATAGTGACCTCAGTTTTGGGAAGCAGCACTTAATCTAAAGCTGGTAGATAGTGAAAAAAAACCGTTCAAGCCGCCCAATTAGCTTTTATATCCCGTTATTTTTCAAACTGTTACTAGCTCTAGAAAGCCATCATCGCACAAAACCAGCGTTACGTTATTTTCTCTTTATCCTCACAAGGATGAGGTTCAAGATAACACTAAAAAAACCTATATTGCAAACGCATTGTAAAAAACATCTCAAAAAAACTTAACGGTTTCCTGGATATTTTTCTAGAATACATGCTCACTGAAGGCAGAGGATAGCATCAAACCCTAAAGAAACCATTAAAGCCACCCAAAAAATCAAGAGCGTTCAAATGCCGGTATCTGCCGCCGTTATTTGCGCGCTCTTGAAGATCCTGCTGCTATCCAACACCGAGGTTGCGGTTAGCTTAGCAACGCGTTTATTTTGGCTGCCATGATGAAATCATTGCGAGTCAGTGCTTCTATAGTATCGGTTTGCAAGGCAATAGAGCAATAGCCCCAACCAAAGGCGATATCTGGATGATGGCCTTCCGCTTCAGCAAGAGCACTGATTTTTTGCACCACGTCATAGGCTTCAGCAAAATTGGTAAAATACAGCTCACGCAAAATAAGCGTGGCATCGTCCAACATTTCCCACCCCTCCACTTGCGCAACCAACGCTTGCGCTTCTTCAAGGGAAAGTGGGGTTTCAGCACCGGTGCAGGGCACGCATGTCTGTGTGGCAAGTGTCATAATATTCTCCGTTGGATTGTTGACATTTTGATATAAGCCGTATTTATATACTGTGTTGTTAGCTAACTGTAAATCAAAGAAATCAGATGACTTCGATAGATTATTCCTTAGATATCCGCCAGGATAGCTGCCCGATGACATTTGTAAAGACCGCGTTGCTGCTAGAAAAAATGCAGCCAGGCCAGAAACTGGCGGTATATATAAGCGCAGGCGAGGCACTAGAGAACCTGCCTGTTGCCGTGCAGGAAAAAAACGGCACAGTATTATCAATAGAGGCCACACCAGAAGGCCACCATATTATCATTATCAAAAAGCAATACCCCCCATGAAACGCGGATTATTTATTACCTTTGAAGGTGGGGAAGGCGGCGGCAAAACCACCCAGAGCCGTCTGCTTGCAGAACATCTGGAGAAGGCTGGCATTCCTGCTCTCCGCACACGTGAGCCTGGTGGCACAGAAGGCGCCGAACAGATACGGAATTTACTGGTGCGAGGCAACACAGACTGGGAAAAAACCACTGAACTATTGCTGCATTTTGCCGCCCGTGTTGAGCATGTGGAGAAGGTGATAAAACCAGCACTGGCTGTGGGCAACACCGTGATATGTGACCGCTTTATCGATTCCACCCTGGCCTATCAGGGCTATGGGCATGGGTTAGGTGTAGATATAATCCATATGGTGCAGCACTTGGCCATTGGCACGTTCCAGCCTGACCTCACCTTTATTCTTGACCTACCACCCGACACAGGCATTGCCCGCGCTAATAGCAGACACGGCATGGATAACCGCTATGAGCAGATGGGGCTGGCGTTTCATAGGCGGGTGCGGGAAGGCTTCCTGACAATTGCCAGAAACAACCCTGGTCGCTGTCATGTGCTCGATGCAACAAGGCAGGTAGAAGAGATACAACGTCTTATTAGAACTCAGCTTTGACAGAAGCCTAGCGGCAAGATTAACCTCTATTTTGGATAAGCAGAACTTTTCTAAAACTGAGTTTTTATAGAAAATCTTCTCCTCCCTTCTTGACACGCCTCTAAGCGATACTTATATAGCCCCGTATCACCCATGCTGGAATAAAAATTTTCCTCCATGGTAGAACATAATAAAGTTATTTTTATCCCAATTGTTTAATAATTTAAGTAAATACGGAGAGTTGCTGATGAGTATCAGACCATTGCATGACCGTGTGCTTGTAGAGCGCATCGAAGAAGAAGAAAGGACTGCTGGCGGGATTATTATCCCTGATACGGCCAAAGAGAAACCTACTAAAGGTAAAGTAGTGGCTGTAGGTAATGGTGCCCGTAATGAAGCAGGCAATGTTGTGGCACTGGATGTTAACGTGGGCGATACTGTATTGTTCGGCAAATGGTCCGGCACCGAAGTAAAGCTGGATGGCCGCACTCTACTGATTATGAAAGAATCCGATATTATGGCGGTGATTGATGATGCCGCTTCCTCTAATAAAAATGCTGCGTAAGGAGATATAACCATGGCTGCTAAAGTAATAAAACACGGTGCTGATGCACGCGCGCTCATGCTTCAGGGTGTTGACATCCTGGCGGATGCGGTAAAAGTAACACTGGGCCCAAAAGGCCGTAACGTAGTGATTGGGAAAAGCTTCGGTGCCCCACGCATTACCAAAGACGGCGTAACTGTGGCGAAAGATATTGTTCTGCCAGTGAAAGAGCAGGATCTGGGTGCACAATTGCTGCGTGAAGTGGCAAGCAAAACTGCCGATAAAGCGGGTGATGGCACAACAACAGCCACCGTGCTTGCTCAGGCTATTGTGCGTGAAGGCGCCAAATCTGTAGCTGCTGGCATGAACCCAATGGATCTGAAACGCGGTATTGACCTGGCTGTGGAAGCCGTGATTGCCGAAGTGAAAAAGAAAAGCAAGCAGATCAGCTCCCCGAATGAAATTGCTCAGGTGGGTACGATTTCTGCTAATGGCGATCGTGAAATTGGCGAAAAAATTGCTGAAGCCATGCAGCGCGTTGGCAAAGAAGGCGTCATCACTGTTGAAGAAGCCAAAGGCTTTGAATTCGAGCTGGATGTGGTTGAAGGGATGATGTTTGACCGTGGTTACCTCTCCCCTTATTTCGTGACCAATGCCGAAAAAATGGTGGCTGAGCTGGATAACCCATTCATCTTATTGTTTGAAAAGAAACTTTCTGGCCTGCAACAATTACTGCCTCTGCTTGAAAGCGTCGTGCAGTCTGGCCGTCCGCTGCTTATTATTGCTGAAGATGTGGAAGGCGAAGCCTTAGCAACACTCGTTGTTAACAAGCTCCGTGGTGGCCTGAAAGTGGCAGCCGTAAAAGCCCCTGGCTTTGGCGACCGCCGCAAAGCAATGCTTGAAGATATCGCTATCCTGACCGGTGGCCAGGTTATCAGCGAAGATCTGGGCATTAAACTGGAAAACGTTACCATCAACATGCTGGGCCGTGCGAAGAAAGTGACTATCACTAAGGAAGATACAACCATCGTTGATGGTGCCGGTGATAAAGCCACTATCGAAGCACGTTGCAACCAGATCCGTACACAGGTAGAAGACACGACTTCCGATTATGATCGTGAAAAACTGCAAGAACGCCTGGCTAAACTTTCCGGTGGTGTTGCTGTACTGAAAGTAGGCGGCGCAACGGAAGTGGAAGTGAAAGAGCGCAAAGACCGTGTGGATGATGCGCTTCATGCAACACGTGCTGCTGTAGAAGAAGGGATTGTTCCTGGCGGTGGTACAACACTGCTTTATGCTTCACGCGTGCTTGATAACCTTCAGGCTGCCAATGACGATCAGAAAGCCGGTATCAATATTGTACGCCGTGCGCTTTCTGCTCCCATACGTCAGATTTCTCAGAATGCCGGTATTGACGGGGCAATTGTTGTTGGCAAAATCAATGAAAGCAGCGATACAGATTTTGGTTTTGATGCGCAAAACCTGGTCTATGTCAACATGATTGAAGCTGGTATCATTGACCCAACGAAAGTAGTACGCACCTCCTTGCAGGATGCTGCTTCTGTAGCTGGTTTATTGATTACTACCGAAGCCCTGATTGCTGACAAGCCTGAAGAAAATAATGGCAATGCCGGTGCTGGTGCTGCTGGTATGGGTGGCATGGGCGGCATGGGTGGTATGGACTTCTAGTTTTGCCCCTATAGCTTAAAAAAAAGCTGCATACCTTCTGGGTGTGCAGCTTTTTTTCTTTCCAGCATCACCATCTGTTGTCAAAAGGGGTTTTTGCGCCTATCATCTTTCCAGTTAAAATCTCAAGGAAGACACTATGGCAGCACGCAAAAGACTCACCATTCCCGATATTATCAGCAGGAAGGGTAAAACTCCCTTGGTTGCGCTCACCGCCTATACCGCTCCTTTTACTAAAATTCTTGATGAACATGCCGATATTCTGCTGGTAGGAGACACGGTGGGGATGGTGGTATATGGCATGGAAAGCACCCTTGCTGTCAGTGTCGAGATGATGATCGCCCATGGTAAGGCAGTAGTACGCGCCTCACACCAGGCCTGCGTGGTGGTAGATATGCCCTTTGGCTCCTATCAAGCTTCCAAGGAAGAGGCTTTCCGCAATGCCGCCCGTATTATGGCAGAAACCGGCTGTAGTGCGGTAAAACTGGAAGGTGGGCTGGAAATGACGGAAACAGTGCAGTTCCTCTGCCAGCGCGGCATTCCGGTGATGGCGCATATTGGCCTGATGCCGCAGCATGTGCACCAGGTAGGAGGCTATCGCTACCAGGGAAAGACTGACGCAGAATGCCGCTATACACTGGAAAGTGCAACCGCCTTACAAGAAGCCGGGGCGTTTGCCATAGTGCTGGAATGTGTCACCACAGCACTTGCCGAACAAGTGACAGCACAACTTTCCATCCCCACTATTGGCATTGGTGCTTCTGCCCTATGTGACGGGCAGGTGCTGGTGACAGAAGACATGACCGGGCTGTTTAGCGACTTTACCCCTAAATTTGTCAAACGCTACGGTAACCTTGCAGCGCATCTATCCGAAGCAGTAAAAGCCTATAAGGACGACGTACAAGCACGTGCATTCCCCGGGCCAGAACAGTGTTTTAACCTCAGTTTTGGATAAGCTTTGCTTATCCAAAACTGACATGTTATTGAAA
>CAZXPG010000030.1:0-23100 GCA_964643145.1 uncultured Rickettsiales bacterium | reverse complement strand
GCTTGCACTCAAGCATAGTCTGCTCACATTGCAACCTAACCAATTCTTGAACTGTAAGCAGTATATATCATGCAATTATTACAAAATCATTACATTTTTAATATATTCATTCGTGAGCAGACTATGTTGGATGTGCTAGTAACGCCAATTCGGGATTGTGTCTCTGTGAGCTAATAGGGTGAAGAGATAGTAGGTGTGATAGGTTTCTACATATAGGCGATCAATGCCAAGATCATATGAGCGAAAGCATTCCCAGGGGATCGGTGCCTTGTGGGATGTCAGGATATGGGATTATTGTAAAATAGGGAAATGTTTTCTCTCCGTACCATTTATTTTACGATATTAAATAACGCCATATGAGAGAAAAAACAGGTACCACTCTATACTCTAACCACTATACTCTATTGATTATTACCACAAATTGCTTTAAGCCTATCTACAGAAAATTTAACATGGAATAAAGGCACCAAAGAATGACAAATGTAGCAGTGATTGGGTCACAATGGGGTGATGAGGGAAAAGGCAAGATCGTGGACTGGCTGTCCGAACGTGCTGATGTGGTGGTGCGCTTCCAGGGGGGGCATAATGCTGGCCATACGCTGGTGATTGACGGGGTGACGCACAAGCTGAACCTGTTGCCCTCTGGCGTGGTCAGGCAGAATAAACTCTCTATTATTGGCAATGGGGTGGTGATTGACCCTTATGCGCTGCGTAAGGAAATTACTACCATGCAGGAGAAAGGCATTAACCTTACACCTGAAAATCTGATTATTGCGGAGAATACACCACTGGTACTTAGCCTGCATAGCCAGATTGATCTGATTGCCGAAGAGAACCGTGGCAGTGGCAAAATCGGCACCACTGGACGGGGCATTGGCCCCGCTTATGAAGATAAGGTGGGAAGGCGCGCTATACGGGTATGCGATCTGGCCGACAGCGAAAACCTGCCTGCACGGGTGGAAGCACTACTTGGCTATCATAACGCGCTCAGGCGTGGCCTGGGTGCTGCGACTGTCAGCAGCGAAACCCTGATGGCAGAGCTGAATGAAATTGCACCTTTCATCCTACCTTATGCTAAACCAGTATGGAAAGTGCTTGACCAATTGCGCCGGGAAGGCAAGCGTATTTTGTTTGAAGGGGCGCAAGGGTTGATGCTTGATATTGACCATGGCACCTATCCGTATGTGACCTCTTCCAGCATTGTTGCTGGGCAAGGTTGTGCTGGCAGCGGCACGGGGGCTGACACGATTGGTTATGTGCTTGGCATCACCAAAGCCTATACCACCCGCGTTGGCAGCGGCCCATTCCCTACCGAACTACTGGATGAAACCGGCACGCTTCTTGGTGAACGCGGCTTTGAATTTGGCACAGTCACCGGCAGAAAACGCCGCTGCGGCTGGTTTGATGCGGTGCTGGTGCGCCAGGCAGTGAAAATATCCGGCATTACGGGTATTGCCCTCACTAAACTAGATGTGCTCGACCATATGCCAACACTGCGTATCTGCACCGGCTATGATATTAATGGCACCCATTACGACTACCTGCCTGCGGCTATGGGGCTGCAAGCTGTGGCAAAACCGATTTATGAAGAAATGGAGGGTTGGAGCGAAACTACGCGCTCTGCTCGCAGTTTTAAAGACCTGCCCGCTAATGCCGTAAAATATATCCGCCGGATTGAAGAACTGATTGAAGCACCAATCGCCATTCTCTCCACCAGCCCTGAGCGTGATGATACGATATTAGTGAAAGATCCGTTTGTATATTAACCTCAGTTCCCGTAACTCCCTATGAAACACCTCATATTTTTTGCAACTACCCTCTTCGCTTCCGCAGCCTTGGCCGAGATGCCTACGACCAGCTTGACCATCTATAGCACAGCCGTGCCTGGAATGTTGGGCGGTGCGGTGCCAGGTGATATTGTGCCTGGGCAAGTTCCAGGTTATGCAATTGTCCGTAATGAGCGTATGGTGGAGATCCCTGAGGAAAAATCCACTGTGCAATTCAGTGATGTGGCCGCCTATATTGACCCAACAACCGTGATCTTTTCGTCGCTGACCGATCCTGAACATACGCGTGTCATCAGCCAGAATTATCTGTTTGACCTCGCCAATAGTGCTGCGCTGCTCACGCGTTATGTTGGCCGTACTATTGAGGTGGAACAAACAAATGGGGGCAGGACAGAACGTTCCTCTGGCAAGCTGCTAGGTACGGACGGGGGAATTATCTTGCAAGATAATGACGGCAGGGTGAAAACGCTCAGCCAGTATAGTGCTATCCGCTTTCCTGCCCTGCCGGAAGGGTTAATGGCCAAACCAACCCTTGTCTGGGATGTTACCACCGGCGATCCTGGTGAGCATACTATACGAGTGAGTTATCAGACACGTGGCCTAGGCTGGTGGGCAGATTATAACGCCCTTTTTACTGAGGGCAAAGATGCCAATCAGGGGGTGCTCGATATCAGTAGCTGGGTGAGCATTATGAATAAGTCGGGTGCGTCCTATACAGACAGCGCGTTAAAACTCTTGGCGGGTGATGTGCACCGTATGACCCACGAGCAAAACCCTGCCCCTATGATGATGGCAAAACAGATGGCACCGGCTTTTGAGGAAAAGACATTTGCTGAATATCATCTCTATGCGTTAAAAGGCAAAGTAAACCTGCCAGATAATTCTACTAAGCAGATGGAACTATTTCCAACGGTGACCCAGGTGCCGGTGGCGGTGCTTTATGCGTTTGATGGTGAAAAATCAAACACGGTTTCCACCCGTATTACGTTCCAGAACAACAGTAATTATGGGTTGGGCATTCCACTTCCTGCTGGAAGAATACGGATAAATAAACGTGACCCACAAGATGGTAGTCTAGAGTTTATTGGTGAAGATGCGATCCCCCACACGCCTAAAAACGAAGAAGTAAATATTACCCTTGGTCAAAGTTTTGATATTACCGGTAAGCGGGTTGTGAAGAACCGGCGTCGCCATAATGAGCAACGCTGGGCAGAAGAAGAGGTGGAAATTACCCTGAAAAACCGCAAAGATATGCCGGTCATGCTGATGGTGATAGAGCATCTTGACCAGTCGGATAATTGGACGATTGCTAACCCTAGCGATGAGTATGAGAAATATGATGCAAAAACCCTACGCTTCCCGCTAAAGCTGGAAAAGAACAGTGAACGGAAAGTGAGTTATACAGTGCATTATAGTTGGTAAGATATAGCTTCTGAAGCAAGGGAAGCGTTTCCCCCGCCCCTGATGCGTACAACCTAACCCTAAAGGAACAATGATGCGATATACTACCCTATTTTTCCTCCTGCTTTCCCTGCTGACAAGCCTACTGACCCCAGTTTCTGGCCTGGCAGCCAGCCCCACCGATATTGCCAAAGCCTTGGATCGTTCGCGTGAAAAGATGGTGGAGCTCATCAGGTCTAGTGATATTGCGGCAGAAACAGCACTGATCGATGAAGTGAAACGCACATCTGACGTGGTCGATACTAGCATTGACGCTGTGCTGGCCGACACCACCTTGTCTGAAGAGGTGCGGAAAAACGTTATGGAATGTAAAACCGTGTGGGAGGAATCAAAACACACGCGTGATAGCGAGGTGATTCCTGCCATCCTTGCTGGCAACCCCGATGCTGCTAAAAAACTTGCCCGTAATATCCAGGCGCCGCGCTTTAAGAAAATGCAGTCATTGCTGAAGTGAGGCGGTTGAAGTTTGCTCGCCCTGCCTCTTCATGGGGTTTTGCGATATAGCGCACGAACTGATATTAAATCGTTTACATATTGGAATTGCTATGCTACATTGCCGCTCTTTTACAGGCTGGGGGAACCAGCAACAATTTTTATCGTCTATAAGATTAGTCACGTTTGTCCTGCATATATGAAAATTCTTTCCTGCAACAGCAACCTGCCTCTTGCAGAGGCGATTGCAGCTAACCGTAATATGTCCCTTACTGCTGCGGCCGTTCGCCGTTTTGCCGATATGGAAATATTTGTGGAAATTGAAGATAATGTACGCGGTGAAGATGTGTTCGTGGTGCAATCCACCTCCTATCCGGCCAATGACCATATCATGGAATTACTGGTGTGTCTTGATGCGTTGAAACGTGCTTCAGCCAAGCGTGTTACGGCAGTGCTTCCCTATTTCGGCTATGCGCGCCAGGATAGGAAACCCGGGCCCCGCACCCCTATTTCGGCCAAGCTAGTGGCCAATATCATCACCTCTGCCGGAGCAGACCGCATTTTGACGCTCGATCTCCATGCGGCTCAAATTCAAGGGTTCTTTGATATTCCTGTTGATAATCTCTACGCTGCCCCTGTTTTTATCAGCGATATACGCCAACACTTCACTGATATGCACAATATCACTGTGGTGTCACCGGATGTGGGGGGGGTGGTGCGTGCACGATTGATTGCCCGCCGTATTGATGCCGACCTGGCGATTGTCGATAAACGCCGTGAACGTGCTGGCGTATCAGAAGTGATGAATATTATTGGCGATGTCGATGGGCGTGATTGTATTATTGTTGATGATATTGTCGATTCCGCCGGAACCCTGTGCAATGCCGCGAGTGCCCTGATGGAGCGTGGTGCGCGTTCGGTTACCGCCTATATTACCCATGGCGTCTTATCTGGTAAGGCTGTGGAACGGGTAGAAAACTCGATGCTGACCCGTCTTGTGATTACCGATAGCATTAAGCCAACCGACGCTGTGAGTAGTGCTGCAAAAATTCGGGTTGTTTCCATTGCGCCCTTAATGGCAGAAGCCGTAAAGCGTATTTCGGAAGAAACCTCCGTATCAAGTTTATTTGATTAACATATTAGTAATAAAGAGGAAAACACCATGACAACAGTAACCTCCCTTGTTGCAGAAAAGCGGGAACAAACCGGCAAAGGCCCTGCGCGTGCCCTGCGCCGTGCCGGACGCATCCCAGCGATCATCTATGGCGGCGGCAGTGATGACGTAAAGCTTTCTGTTGATGCGCATGAAGTGAATTACCATTATAAAAAAGCCAACCTGCTTGGCAAGGTGGTTGATTTGCAGGTGGGGGATGAAACCGTCCGCGTTGTTTCCCAGGCAGTGCAGTTGCATCCGGTCACTGATGTGGTGGAACATGCTGATTTCCTGCGCGTTACCGCTGATTCTAAAGTGCATGTGAAAGTGAAAATCCGCTTCTTGAATGATGATAAATGTATTGGCCTGAAACTAGGCGGTATCTTGAACATCGTCCGTCGCGACCTTGAGCTGGTATGCAGCCCCGATGCTATTCCTGAGGCGA
Organism: uncultured Rickettsiales bacterium; assembly: GCA_964643145.1. Lineage (GTDB taxonomy): Bacteria > Pseudomonadota > Alphaproteobacteria > Rickettsiales > Arcanibacteraceae > CAZXPG01. Next base: position 17,822 of record CAZXPG010000030.1, on the reverse strand, counting down.
TTGAAATTAATATTCAGTCCTTGCGTATTGGTGAAAGCATCCATATCAACGATATTGCCCTACCGGAAGGGGTGGAATCAGCCATTCGTGACCGCAACTTCACCATTGCCGCTATTGCGGGCCGTGGTGGTAAGAAAGCTGAAACGGAAGCCACTGCCTAACGCGTCAGGGGTATTATATGATACTTCTGGCAGGCTTGGGCAACCCGGGCAGCAGCTATGCCCTAACACGGCATAATATTGGTTTTATAGCGGTGGATGCAATACGCCACCGCTATAATTTTTCTGCACCCCGTATAAAATTTACCGCTGAACTAGCGGAAGGGAGTGTTGATAATCAGCGCATCATCAGCGTGAAGCCACTCACCTATATGAATAATTCTGGTATTGCCGTAGGGGAAGCGACGCGGTTCTACAAAGTGCCGGTTGAGCAGGTGATTGTCTGCCATGATGAACTTGACCTGCCACTTGGCCGCATTAAAATCAAGCGCGGTGGTGGGCATGGCGGCCATAATGGCCTGAAATCGCTGGATGCCCATATCGGTAAGAACTACCTGCGCCTGCGTATCGGCATTGGCCATCCTGGCGATAAAGACAAGGTGAGTGACTATGTGCTTGGCCGTTTTAGCAAGCAGGAAGAACAGGAAGCCGAACGGGTGATAATAGATATTGCGGCATTGTTCCCTCTGCTGCTTGCGGGCGATGAGGCGGGCTTTATGAATAAATTTGCGTTAAGGGGAGTGTGAGTTATGGGATTTAAATGTGGTATTGTTGGCCTGCCGAATGTAGGAAAATCGACGCTGTTTAATGCACTCACCAGCACAGCCGCCGCTGAGGCCGCCAACTATCCCTTCTGCACTATTGAGCCTAACACTGGCCGGGTGGCGGTGCCGGACGCGCGGCTTACTGCACTTGCCGCCATTGCCGGTTCTGCTAAAATTATTGCTACCCAACTGGAGTTTGTCGATATTGCCGGACTGGTGCGTGGTGCTAGCAAAGGGGAAGGGCTTGGCAACCAATTTCTGGCGCATATTCGTGAGGTGGATGCCATTGTACATGTGCTGCGTTGTTTTGAAGATAGCGATATTACCCATGTAGAAGGCAACATAGACCCGCTCGCCGATAAAGAGACCGTTGAAACCGAACTGATTCTGGCCGATCTTGACAGTGTAGAAAAACGCCTGCCTGCTCTTGAGAAAAAAGCCAAGGCGGGCGATAAGGCCGCCAAAGAGCAGATAGCGTTACTGAAACGGGTGCATAGCGTGCTTGCAGAAGGCAACCCTGCCCGCACCATGCCGCATGACGCGCATGAGGCAAAAGCCTTAAAGCAGCTTCAGCTTATTACCTCCAAACCGGTGATGGTTGTGTGCAATGTGAAAGAAGAAGATGCCGCCACTGGCAATCATTTTTCAGAAGCAGTAGCAGCACAAGCGAAGCTGGAGCACGTACCGGCGGTGGTGATTTCCTCTAAAATTGAATCAGAAATTGCCGCACTCCAGGATGATGCCGAGAAGCAGGAATTCTTAGAAACACTAGGCTTGAACGAAACGGGCTTGAGCCAGATTATCCGTACCGGCTATGGCTTGTTGGGGCTGACCACCTTCTTCACGATTGGCCCGAAAGAAGCCCATGCCTGGACGGTGCGTAAAGGAGCGCTGGCACCGGAAGCCGCTGGGGTTATTCATACCGACTTTGAAAAAGGCTTTATCCGCTCTGAAACCATTGCCTATCAGGATTATGTGCAGTATAACGGAGAGCAGGGAGCAAAAGAAGCCGGAAGAATGCGCCTGGAAGGCAAGGAATATACCGTACAGGATGGGGACGTGCTGCATTTCCGGTTCAATGTATAAAAGAGGGTGTATGCGTAGCGGTATCGTCAGTAGGAAATGGGTGAGTATACTGGCCGTGATGTTCATTATGTATGCCTATGGTTCATCCCAATATCGAGCAATGACAGAAAAAAACGCTAACCCTACGGCTGCGCTGAAAGAAACACTCGCCACGACGGATGCCCCCCTAAAAGACAAAGCAACGGATGTTATTGCCCGGCTTGCCACCTCAGAAGCCGGAGAAAAGCTGGTTGCGCAACTGCCTAGCAATGGCCCGCTGGTAAAAAACATTCCTACCGCTAGTGTTGATGTCACCGAACTGCAATCGCTTGATAGTGTTATTGGAGAAGGAAAGGTTGCGGCTTCCTGCGGGCAAGCGGTCAGTGTGCATTATAGCCTGTTTCTTCCCAGTGGCAGCACTCTTGACAGCACCCGCCAAAGCAATAACCCTGTTACTTTCATGATTGGCAAAGGCCAGGTGATCCGAGGGTTGGAACAGGGGGTTGTTGGCATGAAGGCGCACGGTATCCGTAAACTCACTATTCCGCCAGGGCTCGCCTATGATGACCCGCGCTTTGCAACCAAAGCCGTTCCGAAAGGCAGTGTGATCAAGGCAGAGGTGGAACTGCTAACTATTATTCCCGCCGCCAATAGGATGGCCTCCGATATAAACTGTAAATAAAAGGATTATTCCCATGCAATTTTTTATTGATACTGCTGATATGAAGGATATCACCGAACTAGCTGCAACCGGCATGGTGGATGGTGTTACCACCAATCCTTCACTGATTGCTAAATCTGGACGTAATTTCCTTGAGGTGATCGCGGAAATATGTGACGTAGTGAAAGGCCCGGTCAGTGCCGAGGTCACCGCGCTTGAGCATAAAGCCATGATTCAAGAAGGATTGAAGCTGCGCGCCATTGCCGAGAATGTTACGGTGAAACTTCCTTTAACCTGGGAAGGCTTAAAAGCCTGTAAGGCACTGAGCAGTGAGGGGATTATGGTGAATGTCACCTTGTGCTTCTCGGCTGCCCAGGCACTGCTTGCCGCTAAAGCTGGTGCTACCTATATCTCCCCATTTGTTGGCCGCCTTGATGATATGGGCCAGGATGGTATGCAGTTAATTGAGGATATCTGCACAATTTATAATCAATATGACACACTTTCTACACAAGTGTTGGTGGCATCAATCCGTAATCCTATCCATCTGATACTTGCAGCTAAAATGGGGGCGCATGTCGCTACTCTTCCCCCTGCCGTACTCCGTCAACTGGTACAGCACCCGCTGACCGATAAAGGGCTGGTGCAGTTTATGGAAGATTGGAAAAAAACCGGTCAAACGATTATGTAGGAGAGCCGTTAGAGTATAGAACCTCAGTTTTTTTATAAGCTTTGCTTATCCAAAACTGAGGTTATAGAGTGTAGTGGCGAGGGCTGCTATGCTCTATACTCTAACCACTCATCACTAATTCCCATGCCCCCCCTCTCTTTCCACGCCTCCCCGCTTATTCTGCAACACTACCAGCAATGGCTCAAATGGCTTGCGCTTGAGAAGCAGTGTTCTGCCCATACGGTGCGGAATTATGCCAGTGATGTGAGCCACTTCCTGACATTCTTAAATAGGCATAGCGATGGCGAGGTGACGACGGAAATACTGGAGCAACTGGCTGTTCCCGATATACGTGCTTGGCTTGCCAATCGGTTGGAAGGGGAGATGGAGCCGGTGTCTACCGCAAGGGCACTTTCCAGCGTGCGTAGTTTTTTCCGTTACCGCAAGCGTTTTTTTGGTAGTGAGAACCAAAGCGTATTTCTCGTGAGAACCCCGAAAGCCAGAAAGCCCCTGCCTAAAGCCCTAAGCCAGGAGGATAGCAAGGCGGCTGTTGAGGAAATTGGTGGTTTGGCATCGGAATCTGCCCCTTGGGTGGCAGACCGTGACACGGCAATGCTGTTGTTGCTCTATGGCTGCGGTGTGCGGATTGGCGAAGCACTCAACCTTACCGTTGGCGATATAGCAGGCAAGGATATGTTGCTAGTGCGTGGTAAAGGGAATAAAGAGCGCCTGGTACCGGTGCTGCCGGTGGTGGCTGAGGCGGTAACACGCTATGTTACGTGTTGCCCTTACCGGCTGAACCCGGATTCTATGCTTTTCGTGGGAGTGCAGGGCAGGCCGCTTAACCCCAGTGTCTTCCAAGAACGTGTGCGGATGCTGCGTAAGCAGCTTGGCTTCCCTGCAACCATGACACCGCATGCGTTCCGTCACAGCTTTGCCACCCATCTGTTGGGGAATGGCGGGGATTTACGCACTATCCAGGAATTGCTCGGCCATCAAAGCCTTTCCACCACACAACGCTATACCCATGTAGATGCAGAACGGCTGCTTGCAGTATATAATAACACGCATCCGAGAATGTCAGATAAACATTGAAGGGTATATCTCACTCCTCCCCCATACATTCAGTGAAACTTTGGCATTCGCGCAGCAAGCTGGCACTGGCTGTGCCAATAATAGCCTTGCCTTTTGCCTCCAGGGGAAGCAGGGCACTGTCATTACTTAAATAGACATCAATCACTGGATCTTGTTTTTTCATGCGTTCCAACTCTTCTTTGCCGAACCCGCCTAAAGCGGTGCGAGCAAAACGCAAGGGGATAACGCTTACGGAGCGCCCCTGCCAGGAAAGGGTAGTTGCTGGCAGGATGGTGAAGTTGACGATGAACAACTGCCTGCCGTCATAAATCTTCAGATTGAAATAATTCTTACCACCACCATCCCGGAACTGTCTTACCTTATCGCGGGCAATCAGGGCGGCAGTGAGCGGATCGATGCTATCTTTCTTCATATCTGCCGTAATCGGGGTAATTTTTTTAGGGTTGGGGGGATGGTCTATGGTTTCCTGCACGACATTGCCAGCCGCATCATAGGCAAGAGCAACATTTTTAGTCTTTTTCCTAAGGGTGGAATGCACCTCAAATGTGATGGGAATAAAACCTTGCGCATTACCAAAGCGGGCAGTGGTGCTTGCATCATTCTGGTAACGTGTCAACCTTTTGAGGATATTCAACGAGCGCATGGCAACCCGGAATTCGATTTTGCCGTCGCTATTATTTTTGACTTCTCCGATAATATTACCGATATGAATACTCTGCCAGTAGACGCCATAAAGACGTACCGCCTTTGGTGCAGGAGGGGAATCAACGGCAAGGGCAGCACTGCCTAACAGTGCATAAGCAAGAAGTAGGGCGGTGAAAAATCTTTTCATTATCTCTGTTTATTGTTGGAAGAAGACGGGACAGCCTTGAAGACCTGCCTAGAAATACCTATATCTCTCTTAGCAGTTGCTGCTATATTACACAAAGATTATCTTTCAAAGAAAGGGTTATCACATGCATTTTGAGAAATTCACCGAACGATCCCGTGGGCTTATCCAAATTGCCCAGACTTCTGCCATCAGTAAAGGCCATCAGCGTCTGACACCGGAACATCTGCTGAAATCGCTGTTGGAAGATGATGAGGGCCTAACGGCCCGGCTGATTATTGCCTGTGGTGCAGACCCAAAAGCCATAATGCAGGAAGTGCAAGTAGCTCTTGATAAGCTTCCCCGTGTGGAGGGTAGTGGATCTGGGCAGATTTTCCTGGTGCCGGAAACCGCCCGCGTGCTGGAAGGCGCAGAGGAGGCAGCCAGCCGTGCGCAAGATAAGTTTGTGACGGTGGAACGCATACTCCAGGCTGTTAGCGCGGCAGGAAATACACCAGCAGCCACCATCCTTACCCGTCATGGTGTTACCCCACAAAAGCTGCATACAGCAATTGAAACATTGCGGCAAGGGCACGCGGCCGATAGTGCCACCGCTGAATCTTCCTATGAGGCACTCAAGAAATATGCTAAGGACTTCACCGAACTGGCCAAACAGGGCAAGCTTGACCCGGTGATTGGGCGTGATGAAGAAATTCGCCGCACCATGCAGGTATTATCGCGTCGCACCAAAAACAATCCGGTGCTGATCGGCGAGCCAGGAGTGGGGAAAACTGCCATTATTGAAGGGCTGGCGCAGCGTATGGTTGCAGGGGATGTGCCTGAAAACATGCGCAATAAACGGCTGATGGCACTGGATCTTGGTGCGCTGATTGCCGGAGCAAAATTCCGTGGCGAATTTGAAGAGCGCTTAAAGGCAGTGCTGACGGAAATTGCCAATGCCAATGGTGAAGTTATCCTGTTTATTGATGAGTTGCACACGCTAGTTGGAGCTGGGGCAGCAGAAGGTGCAATGGATGCCTCTAACCTGTTAAAACCTGCCCTGGCGCGGGGTGATTTGCACTGTGTGGGAGCCACAACACTCAATGAATACCGCAAATATATCGAGAAAGACGCCGCCCTTGCCCGCCGTTTCCAGCCAGTGTTTGTGGCAGAGCCAACCGTGGCCGATACCATTTCTATCCTGCGGGGGTTAAAAGAGAAATACGAAGTGCATCACGGCATACGCATTGCCGATAGCGCGCTGGTGGCGGCGGCTACGCTCTCCAACCGCTATATTACCGATCGTTTCCTGCCCGATAAAGCCATTGACCTGGTGGATGAGGCCGCCAGCCGCCTGCGTATGGAGGTGGATAGCAAGCCGGAAGAAATAGATGAACTCGACCGTAAGATTATCCAGTTAAAAATTGAGGCAGAAGCACTCAAAAAAGAAAAAGACGCCGCCTCACAGGAGCGATTGCAGGTTCTGTCGGATGAGTTGGCCGAACTTGAGGCCGAGGCACTGGATATGACCAGCAAATGGAAGGCGGAAAAGTTGAAGCTGGCAGAGGCACAACGGTTGAAAGAACAGCTCGATAGTGCGCGGCAGGAACTGGAAGTGGCACAGCGCAGTGGCAATCTGGCACGGGCGGGCGAGCTGGCTTATGGCATTATCCCCGATCTTACCCGCAAGCTGGCGGAAGAAGAGGCCAGCAAAAGCAATAACATGTTGAAAGAAGCAGTGTCAGAGGCCGATATTGCCAGCCTGGTATCGCGTTGGACGGGCATTCCTGTTGAACGTATGTTGGCCGGCGAACGCGAGAAGCTGCTGAATATGGAAGGAAAATTGCGTGAACTGGTGGTGGGGCAGGATGATGCGCTGGTTGCCATTAGTAACGCGGTGCGCCGTTCACGCGCGGGCATTCAGGATGCCAATAGGCCGCTTGGTTCCTTCCTGTTCCTGGGGCCGACGGGCGTTGGGAAAACCGAACTCAGCAAAGCACTGGCGCAGTTTATTTTTGATGATAAAACAGCGCTACTACGGGTGGATATGTCAGAATATATGGAGAAACACGCCGTTTCCCGCTTAATTGGTGCTCCTCCCGGCTATGTTGGCTATGACCAGGGCGGGTTGCTGACCGAAGCCGTGCGTCGCAGGCCTTATCAAGTGATTCTGTTTGATGAGGTGGAAAAGGCGCACCCGGATATGTTCAATATCCTGTTACAGGTGCTCGATGAAGGCCGCCTGACCGATTCACATGGTAGGACGGTAGATTTCCGCAACACCATTATTATCCTCACCTCCAATATTGGCGCGCAGGTGATTGCCCATCAAAGCGGTGGTGCCGATGTAGAACTAGTGCGAACAGAAGTGATGGAGCTGGTAAAGGCGGCATTCCGGCCAGAATTCCTGAACCGGCTGGATGAGATTATCCTGTTCCACCGCCTGTCGCGTGACCATATGGAGGCGATTGTTGATATTCAGATTAAAGAACTACAGGCCACCCTTGCCCGTCGTCATATCGGGCTGGTGCTGGATGATAAAGCCCGTAACTGGCTGGCGGATGCTGGTTTTGATACGGTCTATGGCGCACGGCCGCTGAAACGCGTTATCCAGCGCGAATTACAGAATGCTATCGCCAATATGATCCTTGCCGGAGAAGTGGCCGATAATGATACAATTCTGGTATCTGCAAATGGGAAATTGGTGGTGAGAGTGTAGCGTAAGAGTCTGGAGTCTGGTGAGGCTTTGTGTTCGTTTCGCTCACACTTTATACAAGTGATTTGTGAGCGGTAGCGAACACTATCACTAGACTCTAAACTCTAACCACTACACTCTCTTCTCCATTTTCCCCCTTGCACTTATGGGATAAAAACGCTATAGAGAATCACTGTTTAAGCGTGTGAAGGTTTTATGCGCCTAAAACTGATGCAAAAAAACAAGACTGTTAGCAAAAGTTAACGGGTTTTTGTCCTGTGCGTGCAAATTATTTGACCGATAGCAGCAAAGGATATAATGCCTATGACAGGAACGTCATTATTTAGTATTATTATTTTTTATTAATTTTCTTGGAGAGAAAAAATGTTTAAAAAACTAGCCACTGTAGTATTTGTGCTTGCATTTGCTGCTGCTTGTCAAGGGAAAAAAGTAGAAGAAGCCGCCACTACAGGTGCGGGCACTGTTGTGCCTCCTGTTGCTGCTGAAACTAACACTATTGCACCAGGAAGCCAGGCTGAACTGGAAAGCATTGGTGACCGTGTATTCTTCGATTTCGATAAAGCAACACTGAGTGCTGAAGGACAAGCACAACTTGCCCGTCAGGCAGAATGGCTGAAGACATATCCAAATGTACATGTAACTGTTGAAGGTCACTGTGACGAACGTGGCACACGTGAGTATAACTTAGCTTTGGGTGAGCGTCGTGCTACATCTGCGAAAAACTTCCTGGTAAGTGCCGGTGTTGCTGCAGACCGTATTGCCACTATTTCTTATGGTAAAGAACGCCCAGCCGTTGTAGGTTCAACCGAAGAATCCTTTGCTCAGAACCGTCGTGCAGTTACTGTTGTAACTCAGTAATTGATTACTGTAGTAATAGCTGATATACCAGAACCCGGTGGTGCTTCGTGCTTCGCCGGGTTTTGTTTTTGGTAACGCATATACAGTCCGGTTTTTCCATGAAAATCGTTTTCTCTTCCCTTATCGTTCTCTGTATGTTGATTTCCTCTGCCTATGCCACGGATTATTCCGAGCAGCAGGACAGGCTGCGGATGCTTGACCGGCTTGACCGGCTTGAGCGTGATCTAACCTTATTACAACGTCAAGTATATAGCACTGATGCTGTGCCGCAATCATCCTCCCTTCCGGCAGAAGACGGGGGCAATGTCAATGTTGCCCGTGTTGAAGCCCGCATTGCTGATATAGAAGAGCGGATGCGCGATTTAACCGGCAAGATCGAGCAGGCAGAATTTACGGCGAGCAAGCTTTCTGAGAAGCTGGATAAGATGGCGGCCGATAATGAATATCGGTTCAATGCGCTGGAAAAAAATGCCGCATCCCCCACCCCTAGCCCAGCGGTGGAGCCTGCACACGTGCAGGATGATGCTTCTCCTTCCGAACAGAGTGATAACCAAGACGATAACACTGCAAGAACGTCGCAGCGTTCGTTAGAAACCAACCCCTCCCATCAGCTTGGTACGTTGCCGGTGACCGGCAATGGAGCACGCCGAACTGCTGCAGTTCCAGAACAACAGGAAGAGGACGTGCCACAAACACCGGAAGCCCAATATAAACAGGCATTTGCGTTGGTGAGGGAGGGGAATTATCCGCAGGCAGAGGTGGCCTTCACGCAGTTTATTAAAGATAATACCAAGCATCCGCTTACCGGTGGCGCCTATTACTGGCTGGGTGAAACCTATTACGCACAAAATATCTATGACAAGGCAGCCATTCAGTTTCTGCAATCCTACAAAAATTTCCCCAAAGGTAAAAAAGCACCGGAAAGCCTGCTGAAGCTTTCTATGTCATTAGGGAAAATGAAAAAAAAGAAAGAAGCCTGTGCTATGCTTGGCAAGCTGAATGCAGAATTCCCGGATAGTTCCAATGCACTCAAGCAGCGCGCCAAAGAGGAAGGCACTCGGCTTGGCTGTAAGTAAGGCGGATAGCACGATCGCACTTTACGCCGCCTTTGCAGAGGCAATGGAGCAGGCTGGGCCGTTTGAAGCATCGCCTGTTATCGCTGTTGCTGTTTCTGGTGGTAGCGATTCGCTGGCACTGGTGTTGCTGGCAGCACGGTGGGCAGCACGGCGGGGTGGCAGAGTTGTTGCCTTAACTGTTGACCATCGCTTGCGCGCCGAGGCACGTGCCGAAGCGGAAACCGTGCAGCATTGGCTTGCACAGGTTGGTATCACCCACCATATCCTGGCCTGGGATTATCCTCAGAAACCTCGGGGCAATATCCAGGCAGAAGCACGCAATGCCCGCTATACGCTGCTTGCCAAATGGTGTCGGGCACATGAGGTGCTGCATTTGCTTGTGGCTCACCATCTGGATGATGTGGCAGAAAGCTTCATGCTACGTTTGCAGCGTGGCAGTGGGGTAGATGGGCTGGCAGCCATGCCTGTGGTGCATAGGATGCAGGACATCCGGTTAATACGTCCGCTACTTTCGGTGACGAAGCAGCAACTTCAGTGCTTTTTGCAGGAACGCGGGCAGTCCTGGGTGGAAGATCCCTCCAATCAGAACCTGCATTATACACGTAACCATATCCGGCAATTCCTTGCTGCTCCTTTTGCTCAGCTTCCTCCGGCATTATTTACCGCCCGGCTGGCTGAATGTGCTAAGCATATGGGAAGAGCACGCATCGCACTGGAAGAAGATACGGCCTGTGCAATGGTAAAGACACTGGCACTATTTCCTGAAGGCTATGCCACCCTAGAACGCGCAGCATTGGCGGTAATGCCGGAGGAAATAGCCCTGCGGGTGGTGGCGGCGATGCTAACTACCATCAGCGGCCACCAGTACCGCCCGCGTTTTGATGCCCTCATGCGCCTCTACCATGCTATTATCTCGCCTGCGGCTTTTACCACCACCACCCTCTGGGGGTGCGTTATCCAAGAGAAGGATAGCCGCCTGTTATGTATACGTGAGTATTCGGCTATAGAAAGAGAGATACAGCTTGCGCCTGGCATAGCAGCACGGTGGGACAACCGCTTCACGCTGGCAGCAACAGTGTCATGTACCGTTAGCGCGCTAGGATATGAGGGATGGCAGCGCATAAAAGAGCAATGTCCGGCAGTTTTGTTGCCAAAAGCAGTAATTATTACACTTCCTGCTTTTAAATCTCTTGAATCTGTAATTGCAGTTCCCCACATAAATTTCTATAGTAAGCAGTTAGGGGAGCATACACATGCTGGCAGCACACAGGTAATGGCCTGTTTTGCGCCACAACTATCACTTACCGGGGGTGCTCACAGGGGAGGCACCCTACGAACGATCCCAGAACGAGGCAATAGAGTAAATGAATAAATCTGGTAGAAATATTTTAGTATGGCTCATCCTGCTGGTGATGCTGGTGGTGGCCTATGATCTTTTTGAAGGCGGTGGGCAGGGCAATTATGCGCGTTTTGCCTTCTCCGACTTTCTAAACCGTGTCGATGAAGGCCAGGTGCGCGATGTTACCATCCAGGGGCGGGTGCTGGAAGGGCATTTTGCCGATGGCACGGCGTTCTCCACCTATGCGCCTGATTATCCCGGGCTTGTCGATAAGCTTGAACAGCATAATGTGCGGATTGAGGCCATGCCAAATGACACGCGGATGAACTCGCTGATTGGCATATTGCTTTCCTGGTTCCCTATCCTACTGCTGATTGGGGTATGGGTGTTCTTCATGCGCCAGATGCAGGGTGGCGGCGGTAAGGCCATGGGCTTTGGTAAATCGAAAGCCCGGCTGCTCACCGAGAAAACCGGCAAGGTCACGTTTGAGAATGTGGCAGGGGTGGATGAAGCCAAAGAGGAATTGTCCGAGATTGTTGATTTCCTGCGCGACCCCGCTAAGTTCCAGTCATTGGGTGGCAAGATCCCGAAAGGCTGTTTGCTGGTTGGCCCTCCAGGTACGGGGAAAACCCTGCTTGCGCGTGCCATTGCTGGAGAAGCGAATGTGCCGTTCTTTACTATTTCTGGGTCTGATTTTGTGGAAATGTTTGTGGGTGTGGGTGCCAGCCGTGTGCGCGATATGTTCGAGCAAGGCAAACGCAATGCCCCCTGTATTATCTTTATTGATGAGATTGATGCCGTGGGCCGCCATCGAGGTGTTGGTATGGGTGGCGGTAACGATGAGCGTGAACAGACACTCAACCAGCTATTGGTGGAAATGGATGGGTTTGAAGCCAATGAAGGGGTGATATTGATTGCCGCCACCAACCGGCCAGATGTGCTTGACCCGGCCTTGATGCGCCCAGGCCGCTTTGATCGCCAGATTGTGGTGCCCGTACCCGATATTGTTGGGCGCGATAAGGTGCTGCGCGTGCATCTGAAGAATGTGCCAACTGGCCCCGATGTTGACCCACGGGTGATTGCCCGTGGCACGCCTGGTTTTTCCGGTGCAGACCTCGCCAACCTGGTGAATGAAGCGGCACTGCTTGCGGCACGGCGTAATAAGAAAGTCGTTACTATGAAAGACCTGGAAGCGGCCAAAGACAAGGTGATGATGGGGGCTGAGCGTAAATCGTTGGTGATGAGTGCGGAAGAGAAGAAGCTGACGGCCTATCATGAAGGCGGCCATGCCATTGTGGCACTACATTGTCCAGCCTCTGACCCTATCCATAAGGCCACCATTATCCCACGCGGCAGAGCACTGGGGCTGGTGATGCGACTGCCCGAAGCTGACCGTTTTTCTGTTACCCGTGAGAAGCTGCATACCGATATTGCCGTTGCCATGGGCGGGCGTGTGGCGGAAGAACTGATTTTTGGCCATGACAAAGTGACGAGCGGTGCGTCATCTGATATTAAACAGGCCACCAGCATGGCGCGCTCGATGGTGACAGAATGGGGGATGAGCGAGAAAATTGGCCCACTCTTTCATGGTGGTGACCAGACCGAACTTTCCTATGGGCATATTGCTACCTCGCGCAGTAATTCTGAGGATACTGCCAACCTGATTGACAGTGAGGTGAAAGCTTTTGTCGAGGGTGGGTATAATCGCGCCAAGGAGATACTTACCACCCATATTGACCAGCTTCATATGCTTGCTAATGCGTTGCTCGAGTATGAAACGCTAAGTGGCGATGAAATTAAAGACCTGCTTAGTGGCAAGCCGATTAACCGCGATGAGGATGTTATACCCCCCTCTCCAACGCCACGTGCCTCTTCCATTCCACGCGGAGGCAAGCCGGTGATTGTATCCGGCGGCAAGGATAGCCCACAAGGAGCAGGGGCGTGAAAGGGCCCAGAGTTCTCTATAGTGGTTCCACATAAGAATCAACCTCAGTGTTGGATAAGCGTTGGGTTATCTGGCACTGAGGTTATCCTATGATAAGAAGCCTTTGGCTTCCTATCATAGTGAAATAATATACTCAAAATAATGGTTCAAGACGGCTTGAATCATTATTTCTCAATTCATGCCATTATACTGGATACTATAGTACATGAGGCAAGCCGTTCCTGCTGTGTTGCCGTAAGAACCTCTGGTGCAGGCTTTTGGTATGTATTGAGGAAATCCTGGCGTTGTTGTTTCCACACACCATATTCAGGCGTTGTGATAGCACCGGTTGGGCGTGCTATCAGCACGTCATAAAATTCATGCAGATGCATGGGGTCGGCTTCTGATCCTGAATATAAGTGTCCTTTGGGAATAGTATTAAACCTTTCGGGGTTTTGTTCATAAAGTGCGATAATCTGTTTCAGTGGAGAGGAGGATAGGGGTAAACGATGTGCAATAATGTTGCGCACGGTCATATTGGCAATAGCAGTGACCCCGTCACTCCCATGCTGGTCATAAAATTCACCGATGGTTGCAAGGGTATTGTCCTCACGTGGAATAGCTAATAATAGGCCTATATCAGCACAGGTTACGGCATTAAATTTCTCAGGATTTGCATCATAAAAACTAGCCAGTACCGCGAAACTATGGTGTATTGAAGCGGTGGCCTCTGCGTTCTGCAAATGCACTTCCCTGGAATGTAAATGTTGTAGAAGAGTGATCACCGTGTCGGCACTGAGTGCCTGTTGCTTGGATTCAGGCCAAGCGGCAAATAGGCCACTCTCAATGCCGTAGGTTGTTTCTATTTTCTGAATATTTGCTTCTTTTGACATTATCTACCTTCTATGTTGTGAAAGCCTTGCGGATAAGCGTTAGTTTATCCGCAAGGTTATTGCGATGTTATACGGACCTTTCAGAAGAGCCGGATGTTAAGCGGGCATAGGTGGCATAAGATACTGCCGACCCCAAGCCTGCCGAGGCTAAGCGTGGCACGAGCCCACGCGAGAACTCTTTGACAATCCCTTTTTTGCCGGTTTCAATGATGTGGGTGATAAAGGATTTGTTAGGTTCTGATACCTGCCTTATGCGCATCACCTCAAAAGGATGGCTGATGATAGTAGCCAACATGCCCGAGCCAACCCCCATGGTTACCGGTTGCTCTTGTTTAAACTCAGGCCATATATTGCCTGGTGCTAGATAACCCGTCATAAACGTGAAGTTTCGGAGTGATGATCCAGCCAGGCCTGCCCCCAATAGCTGTGCCCATCCATGCTGTTTAATGTGACGGCTAAACGCATCTATTGGCGATACCACTGATGATTTCTGGCTTTGTGATTGTGTTACTGTCAGAATCGTATCACTCACCCCGGTAACAGCCACTTCATAGATGGTGCCGAGCAGGGCAATACCCACAGTGGGAACATTATGTTTGCTTAATGCATCATTAATAAGAAAAACGCCGGTGCGATGTAAGGCCCTGGCACTGCTGCCAATCGCAAAACCCTGAATACCATCATAAAATTTAAGGAACCCGCCTATCTCGTAAATACGACTGATTGCATGGAGAGGCGGGCATTTATTGGCAATGGCATAGGTCTGTATAGCCGTAATAGGCTGCCTTATCACGGTTTCCAGCGTGCCCCCGAGCACGCCAGCCTGTATTCTATAGAACACATTTGCGTTATTACTATCATTAAGGGGGGGTGTTGCGTCTTTCATTGGCATAGATTATAAGGGTTACAAAGCAAAATGTAGTGCCGCGTTACATTGGCATTCCATAGGGTTAATGATAGGCATAGGGGCGTTGGTCTGATTAATGAATAAGGGCAGTTCCGTACAGGCAAGCACCACGGAATCGACATGCGTGTAACGGGCCAGCAAGGAGGCAAAAATAGTATAATATTCCGGTGATGCCTGACCTAAGGCAATGTTAGACTGCATCTCCTGGATGCGTACGCGGTCTTCATACTGTGGCACGACAACGTTAACCCCGCGGGATTCCAGGTAATGGGCAAAAAAACCATCTTCCATAGTAAACTGTGTACCCAGCAACAGCACCGTTTTATCGCCACGCCTTACCGCCTCTTCTGCCGTCAGATGCCCTGCATGAAAGACAGGGACAGAAAGCTTCATATCCTCGCTAATACTATCAAAGGCCTTGTGCAATGTGTTGTTGCATAGAATAATACAATCGGGTGATTTTGCAGCCAGCAACGTCATTTCTTCGGCGAGCAATGCAGGAATCCTCTCCCATCCCCCGGCATAAGAGGTTTTGATAGGGTGGTAGTCAATACTATATAACAAAATACGGGCGGAATGCAGAGCACCACGACGCTCCTGCACCGCCTTGTTCAGCAGTTCGTAATACATGAGTGTAGAAGGCCAGCTTGTGCCACCAAGTAATCCGATTAATTTCATAATGTTGCCCCTTTATTTTCCACGGGAACAGGAAGTGGGTTTGGCCGCATTCGGCCCCGCTTCCACTATTGTTGATAAGGTACGTGGTGATCGTTCTGCCAGGATGGTATCAACATAACCCTGGTTAGGGCGTCGCATCGTAAATTTTTCCCCAACTTTGTAATAATCACCTAATGACCCGGCACGTAAGATAGGGTTGGCGGCTTCCAGATCAAAGATACCATCTTTAATATATTGTTTATTAATATGCACACCAACCACCTGTCCAAGCACTAACGTTGTCGTAAGGGGGTTGCCGTCAATATCGTGGGTAAGCGGTACGGTTTTCAGCAACTTGCATTCAAAGGCAACGGGTGATTCCCCTACACGCGGTGGTTTCACCATCGTGCTTGGAACGGCAGTTAATTTGGCCAATTCCATCTCGTTTATACCCCGTGGCACCGCCGCCGAGGTAATATTCATTTTCTCAGCCAGATCGTAGCTTACCATGTTCACCACAAATTCACCGGTTTCATTGATATTAGCAACGGTATTTTTAAAGCCTTCGCTGCTGAAACCTAGAATAGGCGGATTGCCATTAAAGGCATTATAAAAGCTATAAGGTGCCAGATTGACATTGGCGTCGCTATCCTGTGTAGAAACCCACGCAATTGGGCGTGGCCCAACCATGGATTTAAAAGGATCATGCGGTAATCCATGGCCTTTGGTAGGCTCATAAAAATATGTCAAGCCTCGCTTGAGTATAGATGTCGTATGGTTTCGTAACGATGTTAGGAATGTTGGCAGCAATTTCAACTCCGTGCGCTAACAGAACCCCTGTGCTGGATAGGCACGGCATATCCAACACCGGGGTTAAAGGGTATATTCTTGTTATGACGTTGATCCTATAGCATGCGGTGAGGTGCTGCTGGGCCACGCTGCATCAATTGCCGCATAATCTGTTTAGACAGGTTGATACCTATACCATCAGGCAACGGTAAGACAAAATCGGGTTTATGGGGCGCAAATTTTGCTGTGAACTTCCCATCCTTATCGAGTATGTCATGTTGCTGTAGATGATCAATCAGCTGCATCGCTTGGGTGGGAGGTAACACACCCAGGAAAGTTTCTGGGGTTATGCTCCGCTCAGGCCAGAGTTTTTCTTTGTTAATAAGATAATAACGCTGGAACCATCTATCTTTTCCATCATAATGTGGAGTATAGCCATTGCGCGTATGTAATGCACGGTTGTTGTTGATGATAAGAGCATTTCCTGGCCTAAGTTTGACATTATCAGCAAGTTCACCCGCAAGCTCCTGTAGACGATCTAATGCTTTTTGGGCTTTTTCATCAGAGGGGGCAACCGGTGTCATGCCATTAAAATTGACCATGAACTTATAGCCAGTTTCTTCTTTGATAATCACTGGGCCCACATAATCTTCTGGGGCGGTGAATAATATCCCTTTCTCTTTCTCCATCTTTTTGTGCACTTCAGGAGGGTATAGTGTAAATGCATGTGTCATCAGGATGTTAACTTCCTCAGGGGTAAGGGCTGCAAGCAATTTCTCATTGGCAACACTGTAGGTGATAGCAGCTTTATCATGGTCCTGGCGCAACCCGGTAAGGATCAGATAATCTGGTCGTTGAGGATGCCATGCATTCTCCATATGGAAGCCAAATCCTGCCGCGACTCCGCCCGCTCCTTTAATTTTTTCTCGCCCTGGAACGGGAAAAATATTAAAAATCAATGCGCCAGTGCCCAATCCTTCCTGCCTGAAATTATACACTTTGCTGCGTATTACCCCAGCCAGCCCCATTGAAAATAATTCAGGTACGAATGTTTTCTTCGTAGCTTCGGCAACACCCAGAGCATTAGGTGTATCCATTAAATCAGGGTCAGTGGGGATACCGGTAATCTCAAGATGGCCTGCGCTGTTATCGCGTAGATCGGTAATGTGTTGTTGTATATCGGTTGGGAGATTGTCGCGCAGCACGTCCGTGGCTTTCTCAGACAGCCGATCAAATTGCTGTTCATAGTCATAAGGGGATGCTTCTTGTGACAGCGATAGGAACTTATCTAGGATAGCGTTACTGGCATCAGGTGGAACAGTAACAGTGTAGTGACGTCGCAAGGATATGTTGGCAATATAGGATAGTGATTTTTGTAATCCCATTATTGTAAATTTCATAGACAAACCCCTATTGTTTAGTTGATCGTTTTTATACGATGTGCAATCTATATATGTCGATAGAGGGGGTATATCATTGATGGGAATAGTTGTCAATGATAATTAACCTCAGTTTTGGATAAGCAAAGCTTATCCAAAACTGAGGTTAAAGATGTATTGCAGGGGGAAATGCCGCGCAATGCCTGCTTTATGCAGCATTGC
>CAZXPG010000029.1:0-24217 GCA_964643145.1 uncultured Rickettsiales bacterium | reverse complement strand
CTCAAATAATACCGCTGCGGCACGTCGCCAGTCTCCAAGATATCCGATAACGAACACACGTCTGCGGCGCTGTGGCACTCCGAAATATTGAGCGTCAAGAATCCGGTAGGCGAACCCATACCCGCATTCTGCCAACCCTCCGAGGAAGGCTCCAAACGCCCGTCCTCTGTCAATGGACAGGACACCAGGCACATTTTCCCAAACCAGCCATCGGGCGCGTGATTTTTGAGCAAGGCGTATAAATTCAAGGGCGAGGTTCCCTCGGTCGTCATCAAATCCTTTGCGAAGTCCCGCGATGCTAAATGACTGGCATGGAGTTCCTCCGACAAGAAGGTCAATTGCGTCATAATCGTTTTCTTTGAGTGTCGTAAAATCGCCATGCAGCGGCACGGCGGGATAATGGTGCGCGAGCACGGCACGGGCGAAACTGTCAATCTCCGAGAAGCCTGCCGCCTGCCAGCCGAGCGGATGCCACGCCACTGTCGCTGCTTCGATTCCTGAGCAAACAGAGAGGTATTTCATGCACAAAAGCCGCCATCCATAGAACCTTCAGAAGGTCAACTCGGATATTCGATAATCTATTGATAAATAATGCGGTTATTCTCGCTTATTCACTTGATAGAAGCTCTTTTCGAAGCATTCATCGGGGTGTCCCAAGGGACATTAACCACCAACGAAAAGGAGCCGAAACCATGACTGAATCCACACTTAGCAACACCCAGCACAGGGTGCTTGAAGACACCGCCAACCTGCCGGAAAATCCCGCTGAAAAATTTGTCGGACATCTGCCAGCGGGTGCGCGCCAGAGCGTTATCGGCGCGCTGGTGAAAAAGGGCTTGCTCAAAAAACGCGGCGACGGCCATTTCATTACCGAGGCCGGATTTACGGCTGTCGGCAAGGAGCCGCCAGCGGCAGACAAGCCCACCGAGGAAAAGCAGCCGCGTGTCAGTAAACAGGACACGATGCTTGCCATGCTGAAGGAAGGCACGACCATCGGGCAAATCATGAAAGCCACCGGCTGGCAGAAGCACTCGGTGCATGGCGCGATGGCCAACCTCAAGAAGAAGCTGAAGCTCAACATCGCCACCAGCAAAACGGACGGCGCGGACAGGGTATACAAAATTGCCTGAACACCCGCCCCAGGGAGCGTGCCAAAGCAACGTATGTTAGCTGGCCGCACGCTCCCTTGCTATTTCATCGAATTCTTTTTCCAGCCCTTCCAGCACGGCTTTTTCGCCCGTGTATTCCTGCCACCGGCGCACAATCACATCGGCATATTTAGGATCAAGCTCCATCAGCCGCGCACTGCGGCCGGTCTTTTCACAGGCAATCATCGTTGTGCCGGAACCGCCGAAACTATCGAGCACGATGTCGCGGCTTTTGCTGCTATTGGTGATAGCGCGTTCCACCAGCGACACAGGCTTCATGGTGGGGTGTAGGTCATTGGCGGTGGGCTTATCGACAAACCACACATCACCCTGGTCACGCGCGCCACACCAGAAATGCTTGTTGCCTTCTTTCCAGCCATAGAGAATCGGCTCGTATTGACGCTGATAATCGGCGCGCCCCATCGTGAAGGTGTTTTTCGCCCATATCACGAATGTTGACCAGTGGCCTCCGGCCTCGCGGAATGCCTTCTGCAGAGTATCCAGTTCGGAAGAGGACATGCAGACGTAGACGCCGCCCTTGGTGACGGCGAGCAGGTTGAAGCAGGCTTTGAGCAGGAACGCATAAAAATCTTCACCGAGATTATCGTTCTTAATCGTTCGATTATTGCCGCGCACCTTGTCTTTCATCGACGCGCCGTAATTCACGTTGTAGGGAGGGTCGGTGAATGTCATGTCGGCCAGCACGCCGCCCATCAGTTTTTCAATCGCAACCGGATCAGTGGAGTCGCCGCACATCAGGCGATGATTGCCGCAAATCCAAATGTCACCAGGCAGGGAGATTGCCTTCTCCGCGACTTCGGGAATGGCGTCATCATCGGTAAGACCATCGGAACCATCACCGGCGAGCAGCTTGTCCAGTTCGTCAGGATCGAATCCGGTGATGTCGAGATCGTAGCCCATGTCGCGTATCTCACCGAGTTCAATGGCGAGCAGCTCGTCAATCCATTCCGCTTCTTCGTGCGTGCGATTGTCGGCAATGCGGTAGGCTTTGATCTGCGCGGGTGTGAGATCGTCGGCGATCTTGACCGGAAGTTCTTTCATGCCCAGCTGCTGCGCCGCGAGATAGCGCGTGTGACCGGCCACGATGACGTAATCAGTATCCACGACAATTGGCTGTTGCCAGCCGAACTCCTTGATACTGCCCGCTACTTTTGCCACCGCGTGTTCGTTGCGGCGCGGGTTTCTGGCGTAGGGAATTATCTTTTCAAGTGCTACGGTTTCTATACGCATGGCATTGTTTTCCTTATTAAAAACGGCATTTCGCCCCCATTTCGTTTTCCAAAATAGGGTTTTGCCTGTAAATCAAATAGTTAGAGCGGAAAAAACGAAACGAAATCGGTGTCAGAAATTCGTGGCTGGCGGAATGCTGCGCCTCGCGCCCCCGCATACAACTTCGTCAGGAAGTACCTTCGAGTTTGCCTTTGAGAGTGGCTGTGGCTGCGGGTTTCACGGGGTTGCCTTGCCGCGCGGCAAGCCAGCGCCAGTCGGAAGCGGTTATCTTTCAATGAGTTGTGCAGTAATTACGCTGTTTTGTGCAGGTTCTGGCCTGGACTGTGCAGCTTTCCGCCAGAAATGTGCGCCGACCTCAGTGGATCGGCGCATCAAAAGGGTAGATAACAGGGAGGCGGAGGGGAAAAAGAAAGAAAACGCTAAACGTAATTTTCCGTATTCTATGAAAACACATATCAGGCAGGTGCACCTACGTCAATAAAAATCTTCTGTATAATCAATAGGTTGAGAGATATACCCCACTTGCATCGGCGGGGTTGAGAAGCCTCAAGCATTCCTGCGCCTGGCCGTGGATTTGTAGGCATCCACAAGCTCGTCCAGCGCTTCACGCAGGCGGATCATCCCATAGCCTTTGCGCCAGCCTTTGGCTTCCTCGTAATCAATCAGGTTGCTTTCCTTGCAGCATATCTCTTCCACGATTTCCTGCGAGCCACGGCTGAGTTCCTTCATCACGCGCGTGTGCTGGTGGATGGCGTGCATGACGGCTTCCACCGGATGCATCGCCACGTTGCCGCTGCTCTGCACGCGCACGCTATCGAGCGGCATGGAAAGGTTGGGAAAGCTGCGTTCATAATTGCTCACCAGGCGGTCGGCGGCGCGGAACTGATCCTCACTGATGCCGCGCCGGTAATGCTCACCGATGCCACGATCTTTGTCGATCAGGTAGAGCCGGTGGTACTTGTCGATAGGCCGCTTGTCCTTGACGCGCAGGGCGTAGGTTTTCTCATCCAGCTTGACCTTCTCCAGCTCATGGCGCGAGAGGAACTCCGGCGTTGGCAAGCATACTTCCTGCCCATTGCCGAGCCTTGGTACGCGCGGCTGGCTCTGTTGGTTGCGATGGCGTTTTTTCTTTCCCATGATTCCTCCTTTCATTCTGGTTTTTTGTTTGCCGCCGCATAGACTTCCTTGGCGAAGTATCGCCAGCTCTTCGGCGGATCGATGGCGCTGGATTCAATGCGCTTGAGAAGCTCTCGAACGGTGGGGATGATGTGGCGATGCGGGTCAAGGCCGTTATCAAGCCAGCTGCGGATGATTTCGAAGTCGGTCGGCGGCTGCATTTTGAACGCGTCAAATATGCGGAAAAGCGATGTCAGAAACGCGGTCATATCGTCCCGTGTCATGGGTTTTCCACAGCCTGTGCCGTCCCCATCTAGATCTAATCTATTATAATTATTGTTCTTTGATTTAGATTTAGATTGATCAAAGGCTCCGGAGAATTTTTGCGAAAGGCTGGCTACCAGCTCGTCAACATTGCGCGGCGCGTTTTCAGAATGTGAACCGCTGTTTTTCAATACTTTATCGGCGGCATCCTGGGGGGTATTGTGGGGGGTATCGCCACCAGTATCAGGGGTATTATCTCCCTCGGTATCATGGGCGGAAACCTTCGATTTACCCTTGGAGTATCTATACTCCTTACTCAGGCGGTTTTGGGTAACGTATCCTGGGGAGTGTTCTACCAGGTAACCCATGACCTTCGGCTTCACTTTATGCCACTTATTCACATGTATGCCGAGCATCCGCGCGATCAGGCGATCATCGTTCCTGACTTTGCCGCCGTTCATCCACATCAGGCACAGAATCCGCATGTACACGCCTTGCTCTTCCATCGTCAGAGGCATGGTGTCATTCAGATAAGCGTCGGGGAAAAATCGCATGTAGCGCGGTGTTGGCATTATTCCTCCAGGCTTTGTTCGGTGATCTGGAGGACAATGGCTCCGATGATGGAGGTCGGTGCGCCGTCCGGCTTGCGGTTCACAAGCTCCGCCAGCGTGAGGGGAGAGACGAAGCGATTGAGGAGTTCGGAGATAATCGCGCAGGCATCCTGCACGATTTCATTCAGGGCGGAGCCATCCTTGAAGCCACTCGCGGTGATTTCCCCGATGCGGCCATTCGGATAATAGCTTAAAAGAAGCCGGAAGCGCATCTGTTCGAACTGGCATTCAACAGTCTCGCTAACGGTTCTGTATGGAAAGGTTTCGTTGTCTCCGGCCATTGTTCATCCTGTTATTCCCCTCTTTGCTCCGGTGACGGCTTTCGTTAACGGATGCGCCGATTGAGTGGTTGCTGGCATAAATCACCCTCGTATTGGTTACGCTTAAGCATCTTAGAAGTGGAACTTTTTGTCAATGGTTATATTCCACCATTAAATGTGGACTTATAGCGAGGGGTGCTGTATTTTTGGAACATTATGAAAACGAACAATGTTAAATTCATTCGTCTGCGCCGGAATATCACCATCGACCGACTGGTGGAGATAACGGGCATTCCCAAGACCACGCTGCACCGTATTGAGAACGGGGGTAGCCCCAAGGTGCTGGATAAATACCGTGACATGCTGGCCACGGCGCTCAATTGCGCCCCCCAAGACCTGGACGCTTCGGAGATAGAAGAAGGCGTGCCGGTGGTGGGCGAGGTCAAATTCAAATGCTATGTAAAGATGCTTCCGAAATCGAAATGGAAGGAAGCAGAATTCGTAAGGGGGCTGCCGGAAACCGCGCAGGCCGTGCGAATTGTCGGCACACACCTGGCTCCGGCGCACGGACGCAACGACATCCTGTATTTCGATAGTGAGCCGGAGGAAAATCCAAGCCTCTTCCTTGAGAAGCAGTGCCTCGTGCAAATTCCGAAAGGCAATCTGATGATTGCCTGGGTCACCGCTGGCTCGAAGCCAGGGCATTACTTCCTGCACCAATATGGTTCAACGCAGGTGCTCACCGACCAGAAGATCGTGAAAGCGCACCCGATTCTACACGTTCAGCGCGGCTAGTTGTCGCTTCATTTCTCCTGATTGTTTGTTGCCGTTTATCGTCCCGATTGGGACGAAGCGCATCCGCTATTTTCTGAAAACGGAACTTTTCTATTTACAAAAAGTTCCGCTTCTAATATTTAGATTAACTGTCGCTTGTATCAACCAGCGGCATTAACACCTAAGAAGTGGGATAAAATTGAAAATCAAAAAGTTCCATATACGAGGCAAAATAACCCTCAGAAGGGTGCTGGGTTGGATTGCCGCCTTCATCGCCATTCTGTTTTTTGCCCTGTTCATGGACTGGCTGGTTCTCAACTGGCTCATGCGCTGCTGCGACGGCGGCGTGTGCTACCCAGACCTTTATCCAAAATGCCGCAACGCCAGTTACGATCAAATCTATGGAGAAGGTTATTATGACAAACATCGAGAAGCAGCTGAATGACTTTATCGGAAAGAAGATTCGTTCAGTCAGAGGAACTCTTGGCATTACCCAGGAGATCGTCGGAAAGGAAATCGGCGTAGCGCCGCAACAGGTTCAGAAATACGAAAAGGGAAGCAACCGGCTCTCCGCCGCCAAGTTGTTCATGCTCTCCCAGGCGGTGGATGTGCCGATCCAGTATTTCTTCCCGCAAGACCCGAACCAGCGGCAGGAATCCATTCCGCCGCAGACGGTGCGCGTGGTGCGGATGCTGAACCGGATTCCGCCGAAGCATTACGACGATCTCTCCAATGTCATCCGCGCGATTTTGAAAATTGCCCTGAATGCCGATGACGCTTCAATCGAGAAGGCGCTCAATGACTAAGCATCCGAGCGAGATGTCGGCAAAAGAGAGGGAGAATGAGATCGCGCAATTAATGGCAGTGGCGATAATGAGATTGAGAGCCACGCCAAGCCGGAAAAATCTTGGTAAGCAACGTCTTATTCCACTGGACTCTTCGCAGGAAGGAAGCGTGTATGCTTCTGAACTTTAAGGAGAACTCCTATGGATACACAACAACTGGAACACCAAATAAATGAGTTTATCGGCAATCATCTGCGCTACCTGCGGCGCATGCACGGACTGACGCAGGAGGGCATCGGGCGTGAACTGAGCGTCGCGCCCCAGCAAATCCAGAAATACGAAAAAGGAACGAACAGGCTCTCCGCCGCAAAGCTCTATCTTCTGGCCGAAGTTTTCAAAATGCCGATTGAGAGCTTTTACCCTGGCCAGCAGGAGCCGGAGGGGCAGAAGCCATTTTCCCACCAGCTCAGTCGCATCCTACGCATCATCAATTCCATACCGGAGGAGCATCACATTGAAATCGAAGCGGTGCTTCGGGCTTTCCAGAAAATCTCTTCATCACCGAAATATGCGTGAGGGGCGGCATGGAAAGAGAAAACGTACTTTCTAAAATCGCACAACTGACACGGCTTCCGCTGGGTGAATTGCGGACGCTCTGGCGGGAACTCTACGAAAAAGATGCACCGCCGTTTAACCGCAATTTTCTCGAAGCGCGCCTTGCATACCGTCTGCAGGAAGTCGCCTTCGGTGGCATCAGCGACGAAACGCTGCAACGCCTGAAAAACAATAATCAGAAGCTGGAAAACAACCGTGCACGCAGGGAGGCGGTTCGCCCGCCGGTCGGCACGGTGCTGGTCAGGGAATTCAAGGGTATCGAGCACCGTGTGCGCGTCATGCATGACGGGTTCGATTACCAGGGCATCAAATACCGCAGCCTCACGGCCATCGCGCATAAAATCACCGGCAGTAGCTGGAACGGCCTCCGGTTTTTCGGCCTGCGGAATGACAGGGTGAAACCATGAAGCAAACTGGCAAAATCCGCTGCGCGATATATACCCGAAAATCCCACGAGGAAGGGCTGGAGCAGGAATATAATTCACTCGACGCGCAGCGCGATTCTGCCATCAACTATATCAGCAGCCAGCGACATGAAGGCTGGGTGGCGTTGCCCGACCGCTATGATGACGGTGGCTTCTCCGGTGGCAATATCGAGCGTCCCGCCATCAAGCGATTATTTGCCGATATAGAAAAAGGACTGATTGACGTGGTGGTGGTCTATAAAATCGACCGCCTGTCACGCTCCATCGCCGACTTCGTGCGGATGATGGAATTTTTCGAGAAGCATTCGGTGGTGTTCGTTTCTGTCACGCAGAGCTTCAATACACAGAATTCGATGGGCAAGCTGATGCTCAATATCCTGCTTTCCTTCGCGCAGTTCGAGCGCGAGGTAACCAGTGAACGCATCCGCGACAAGATTGCCGCCTCCAAGAAAAAGGGCATGTACATGGGCGGTATGCCGCCGCTGGGATATGACGTGGTGAACAAGAAGCTGCAGGTCAATCCGGTGGAAGCGGAAGTTGTTCGGCTCATTTTCAATGAATATTACCGCACCGGCTCATTGCTCAAAGTGGTGAAGGCGCTGGATGAACGTCAATACCGCACGAAGCAGCGCCATTTCAGCAACAAGCGCATCGTGGGCGGCAACAAAATCTCCAACAAGCTGGTGTATGACACGCTGCATAATCCGATTTACATCGGCAAGGTGCGCCACAAGGGAACGGTGTATGACGGCGAACACAAGCCCATCATCAGCCAGGAACTGTGGGACAAGGTGCAGTCGTTCACCAAGAACGAATCCGGTCAGAAAACCAAACTCCCCGTCAAAACCGAACTGCCAGCCATCCTGAAGGGCATCATCTTTGATGAGTCCGGTAACGCGCTCACGCCGACTTTCACGCGCAAAGGCAGCAAGATTTACCGCTACTACGCCAACGTGAAGGCCATCAAACACGGCTACGACACTTGCGATGTGAAGAGTTTTCCTGCGGAGGATTTGGAAAAATTTATCATCTCCAAAATCCGCGAATTGATTTCATCGCCGGAGATTCTGAGCCGAGTGCATCAGGAGGCAAAGAAAAAGGACGGACTCATCACGCTCGATTACATCCGCGACAGTCTGCAGGATTTCAACGCCGTGTGGGAACATCTATTCCCGATGGAAAAGGCGCGCCTGGTGCATTTAATCGTCAACCGCATCACGGTGGCCACGCACGGTGTGCATATCAATTTCCAACCCAGCGGGTTGCTGAACGTCTGCTTCCAACTGCGTAAACAAGAGGAGGTCGCCTGATGTACCAGCACCGCTCCATCGCCCTTGATTTGGAAAACCAGAAAACGTCCAGACATTCGGACGGCACAATCAGCATCTACATTCCGATTACGTTCAAGCGCGCGGGCGGCCGGAACTTCATCATGACCCCGACCGAGGCCGTGCAGAAATATGACCCGCCGAATGAACGCGAGCCGTTAATCAACGCATTGATCCGCGCCTTTGCCTGGAAAGAACAAATCGATGAAGGCGTTTTCACCTCCATCCGCGATGTGGCCAAGAAAGAGAAAATCAGCGAGTCATTCGTAAGCAGGGTCTTCCGCCTGACGTTCCTGGCTCCCGACATCATCGAGGCCATCCTCGACGGGCGGCAACCCAAAACGCTGACGCTCACCGAGTGCATGAAACCGTTCCCCATCGAGTGGGAAGCGCAGCGCATCAAATTCGGTTTCAAAATCGCCGAAATCTGAACCGACCGGCAAGGTTCGAATCTCACGAGCAGTGCAGTCGCTCGTCAAAAACAATCCGGCAGAGGAAAAACAATCAACCCATTCAATTTGCAGGGTTTCAGACCACTGAACTTATCGGCGGCAGGTTCAGCGGTACTAAGAAAAAGCGGTCTTTTGGAGACTTTTCGGCAGGATGTAATGCAAAATCAGTTCAGCGGTCATCACGCCGAAAGCCGCAATTCCGCGCGGTTTATAGGCGATAAGGTAAAACCAAGACTCAGTTTTTACCATGTAAATGGCGGAGAGGGGGGGATTCGAACCCCCGATACGACTTATAATCGTATGACG
This sequence comes from uncultured Rickettsiales bacterium, assembly GCA_964643145.1. Taxonomy (GTDB): domain Bacteria; phylum Pseudomonadota; class Alphaproteobacteria; order Rickettsiales; family Arcanibacteraceae; genus CAZXPG01. Next base: position 14,882 of record CAZXPG010000029.1, on the reverse strand, counting down.
GTTTAGCAAACCGCTGCCTTCAGCCGCTCGGCCACCTCTCCCTTTATTGTCCTTAATGCTTTACGACAAGGATTAAGGAGGCGGCAGTCTAGCGCATTCTACACACTTGCGCAACCAAAAAGAAGCAGGACAGAAAAGAAAATCGTACATGTTTCCCCCAACTGGCTATAAACTGCATTGATTAGTGGGGCGGGTGTACTGCTTTAATCGTGGTTCTTTCCCAATATGGCATTTTCCGTAACACTATCCCAGCACCATAGAGCACCGCACCGGTAAGCAGCAAACACGCAATACGCAGCATTGTTGGCGCGGAATCCGCATCATAAAACAATAGTTTGCACGCAGCCAACCCTAGTATCAACAGGGCCTGACGCACAATAAGGGTATTCTTTTTATATGATGCCCAGGCAATAACCAATACTGCATATCCTAACCACGACATAGATACTGCTAAGGAGCCTGCATTCTTCACTAGCTGGTCAAGCAATATGATAGCCAGCACATGAGCGGCAAACAGACATAGGCTTCTGTATCCAGGAGAAAATGCCTTATCCTTCTCCTTCACAATAAAGAGCGTCCATAGGCTGATACAGGCCAGGCACGCCGCCATCAATGCAGGAGTTGTATTGCTGGCAATCAGAGTAATAACTATGCGCAGATATTCAATAACAACAACTACCGCCACAATACATGCCGGAATTATAAAGGCAGCAGGCATTTTGGTAACCTTGTGCTCAATAGGGTAAAAAGCCAGGCATAACATAATGGCAATAAACAGCCAGGGATGGAGATTATCCGGCAACAATACCAGATACACAGAATGGAAACATACTACTGTTGTAAAGATAAAGAGCGTTGTCTGGCTTTGTAATTCCGCAGGCGCACGCCGTTTCTCCAGCCAATAACAGCCCATAAGTATGGCAGCAAATAACAACGATAACCACGGCCCAAGGCCAGGATAACTGCGCTCAACAAAATAATATTCTGCCGCATGGAACATGAGAAGCGCAGGCAGAAAGCCTAGGGAAAGCCGTGCGCTTAGCCACGTCTGGCGCAAACGGGCATAGAGATAGGTGCCTGCGGTAACAATAATAAAATGCACGGCCAGCACCATAGCCACCACAGCGGGCTGGTGGATGATATTCCCTACAATAACACTCACGATAATGGCAAGATAGGCCGAAATCATTATGGCTGCGCGTGATTCTACCCACAGCGATACGAGTGCAAATGCTGCCGAACAGATAAGGGAATAATACAGGGTAAATACGCTGACACTATGGAAACTCAAGATAAGGGGAGAAAGATAGGCCCCAATGACCGCAGTGATGATATACATCATATGGCGTATATGCGTATAAAGCCAGGTGCATACGGCGGAAACCAGCACAAGCGCAACAAGCGATGCCATCGATGACATGAGCCCGTAATAGCTATGGGCTGAAAAGGCAGTGAAATATAATACAATCACCCCCGCCCCCGGCAACAGGCTTGCATAGGAACGGTCGGTGCGCAACAGGGCAAACCCTGCGCCAATCAGGCTAAGCCCAAATAATGCTGCTATAGCCATTTGCCTGGTGGCGGTGAACCAGCCCGATTCAGCTGATAATTTGATCATCAACCCCGCCGCCACAACAAAGCAGACCACCGCAACAATACCCAGCCAGTTACCTGGTTTTGCTATGGCAGAGGGGGGTGGGGGCGATGTTTCTTCTGGGGGAGTAGCTTCAGCTTCTTGACGTATGATCCCTAAATGCCGTTCAATGGTGGCAAGACGTGCTTCAATAGTGGTGATTCTGTCTTCTATAGGCTGCGCCATTTCGTTATAACATCCCCATTTTCACCTGCTGGCAGCCCATTACCGCTAACTTGTCGGCACGTTCATTGCCAGCGTCACCATTATGGCCACGCACCCAATGCCAGGTAACCTGATGTGGGGTGAGGGCTTCTTCTAGTGCCTGCCAGAGTTCTTTATTCTTAACAGGCTGTTTCCCAGCGGTTCTCCAGTTGTTGCGCTTCCAGTTGGCAAGCCATTTGGTAATGCCGTCCTTCACATAGCTGCTATCGGTATAAAGATGCACCACACAGGGCTCTTTCAGCGCACGCAAGGCTTCAATGGCAGCAGTCATTTCCATGCGGTTATTGGTGGTGTCTTTTGCACCGCCACAGAGTTCCTTTTCCTTGCCTTCATAGCAGAGCAGCACGCCCCAGCCACCAGGGCCAGGATTACCAGAGCAGGCCCCATCAGTGTAGATAGTAACAGTTTTAACGGCGGTTCTCATAACACATCTCCAGCCCATAGGCAGAAGGATTGGTGATACCGTGGTGGAAGCGCATTTTACGCAAATATTCCAGCGGATCTTTCAATTGCACCAAGGCACCTTCCACCGTATGCAGCCAGTCATAAAGCCGTGTCAGTAGGAAACGCAGTGCCGCCCCTTGTGCCAGCACAGGCAAAGCTTCCAGCTCTTCAGGTTGCAGTGGGCGCACCTGATGATAGCTGTTTAACAGCGTTGTAGCCTTGGTGAGGTTAAACTCTCCCCCCTGCTCAAAGCACCAGGCATTCATACAGATGGCTACATCATACATCAAATAATCCGTACAGGCGAAGTAAAAATCAATAATGCCGGAAATTGCCCCTTCTTTGAAAAATACATTATCGGGGAACAGGTCCGCATGAATGATGCCTTTGGGTAGGTTACTGGGCCAACACGCCGCGAGAAACTGAAGATAATCGTGAATCTCCTGCACAAGCCCAGGCTTCACCGTATTGCCTTTTTCCTTAATCCGCTCGTAAAGCTCGAACCACCGCTCAAGGGAAAAATTATTAGGCCGGGAAGCAGGGAAATCCTTACCCGCCTTATGCAGCAATGCCAGATGTTTACCCAACTCACCAATATGGCTGGCACGGATCGCGTGGGGGGAGCGCCCCTCTAGGAAACTGACAATTGCAGCGGGCCTACCTTTAATCTCTTGCAAGATGTGACCATCTGCATCACTGATCGGCATGGGGCACGGAATAGCACTGGCAGCCAAATGCTGAAGCAGGTGAAGGAAAAACGGTAGTTCTTCTGGCTTTACACGTTTCTCATAGAGCGTTAGGATATAGCGCGCTTCCTCAGTTTTTAGCAGAAAGTTGGAATTCTCTACCCCACTCGCGATTCCTTCCAGGGAAAGGGCATTGCCAATGCTGTACTTGGCAAGCAAGGGCTCCAGTTCTTCGACGCTCACAGATGTATAGACAGCCAATGGTATTTCCCTTTAAAAATAATGAACCTCTGTTTTGGATAAGCTACGCTTTTCCAAAACTGTCAACTAAATGGCAAAAACGACGCTTTTTGACATTATTTTTCAATATCATGCCAGTTTTAGATAAGCAAAGCTTATCCAAAACTGGGGTTAATGATATGATTTCGGCTCTTGATTCAGACCGGCTATCATAACTATACTGCCATGAAACAGCAATCCCATTTATATGAAAACTTGAGCATGTATATTGTTATAACACGCCCGGAGAAACAAGCAGAAGCATTGGCTGGGGAGTTGCAGGAACGCGGCATAGGCCACAGCATTGTTGCGCCTATGTTGAAAATTGTGCCCTGTAATGGCGAGGAGAAGCCCTTAGCACAGGCACTCTCCCGCAAACCGCAGGCCATTATTATCACCAGCAGCAATGGGGCAGAAGCGTTGGCGGCACTCACCACACGACGCGATATCCCGATAATCGCCGTGGGCGAAGCCAGTTGTGATGTGGCACGCCATTATGGCTTCATGGCAGTGTCTGGCGGCGGCGATGTGCGGCGGCTACAAACCTATATCCAACAGCATTATTCCCCCTTGAACGGCCCACTCCTCTATGCCTCTGGCGATGTGGTTTCAGTTGACCTGACCAGACATTTACAGCATCAGGCCTATCATGCCGAACATATTGTCCTGTATCATACACATGCCATCCCCCAGCTTCCTCCTGCACTACAGCAAGTTTTAATTGCAAGAGCACCAATGATTGCGCTATTCTATTCGGAACGCACCGCCCATATTTTTATTAGGCTGGTGAGGCAGAAAAAACTGGAAACCAACGTAACGCAGGCAAGTGCGTTTGCATTAAGCAGCACTATAGCCAGTGCGTTAAAGGAATTGCCCTGGAGCGATATCCGGGTGGCGTCATCCCCTACCCAGGAGGCAATGATAGCATTATTTGGTATGGGGTTTTATGGCTATAATGGATAACAATACATCCACCACACACTCACAGCAGGATAATTCCCCTGCAACATCAGCACGTTCACGGCTGAAGCGAGCAATGACGGCAATGTTTACCCTCCTCATTCTGGCAACGATGGTGGTAGTGGGGTTAAGCTATGTCAGCTTTGCCCGACGGGTAGCCACATTGCAACAGGAAATTGTCCGTTTGTCGGTAGAAAATACAGGGCTGAAAGCATCGGCTACTGTCCTTCCCCCTTCTCCGTTTCCCCCCTCCCCTTTGCCAGATACGGCGGAAACATCACCCAGGCCAGCCGACATAGTAGCGCAAGGCACTGTCTCCCATTGTGCCGCCCCTGCTATTATTGCCGTAGTGGAACTACGGGAAGCGGTACGGGCAGGAACGCCGTTTACAACACAGATTACCACCGTTTCTTCCCTAGTTGCAGCAGATCTCAGCACCGCCCTCTCTATACTGACACCGCTAGCTGCTCACGGCGTTCCAACGCTTCCAGCATTGCAACAGCACTTTGCTTCGGTGAAAGAGCAACTTGTTCGTATCGCTACACAGTTGCCAGAGCATCCTTCGTTGGGAGCACGGCTAAAACAGACCTTCTCCAAAGTCATCACCATACGGCGAATTAATCCACCAGGGGCGATAAAAGACAATACCACCCTTATCAGCGACACCGAAGCCGCCCTGGCAGAGGGCAATGTCGCACAGGCTGTGTATCTGCTTGGCGGGCTTACCGGCGATGACGCATCACAGGCGGCCGCCCCCTGGCTTGAGCAGGCAAATGCCTTCTTGAACGCCGAGAAAGCCGTAGATGATCTTTACCATCTGGTCATTTCCCCCTCTTATGGTAGCACCGCTTCTATGAAAGGAACGCTACAATGATTCGCCTGATCTGCTTCTTTGCTCTCATTACCCTGTTTTCCCTTGCCCTTTCCTGGCTGCTAGAAAGTGACGGGCTGCTGGTGATTGACTGGCTGGGCTATCATGTGGAAAGCTCGCTGGCCTTTGCGGTAGCAGTGCTGGTGGCAGCATTGCTACTTGCTGCCCTGGCAGTGATGTTTATCCTCTGGCTTAAAAACACGCCGCACCGTTTGGTGAATGGCTACCGTGAACGCAAAAAACAACAGGCTATCCAGGCATTAATGGAAGGGTTCAGTGCGGTGGCGCTGGAAGATGTGGCCAAAGCGCGCAAACTGGCCGCCAAAGCCGACCCGGCCTTGCCCATCACCATGCTGCTCCAGGCACAAACCGCCTATGTGGGGGAAGACAAGGCAGCCACCCGTAAATATCTCACCGATATGCTTGCCTATAAGGAAACCGAGCTGATTGGTATAAAAGGGCTGCTCCATCAGGCGCAGCAGGAAGAACAATGGGCAGAAGCGCTAATGCTGGCAGAAAAAGCCTGTCTGCTTAAACCAGAGGCCAAATGGGCTAACCTGGCACTGCTTTCGCTCTATAAGCAGGCAGAACGCTGGCGGGAGGCGCTGGTTGCGGCAGAAAGTGCCATCCGGCATCATGCGCTCAGTAAGGAAGAGTTCCTGCATGAAAAAGCCATTCTTTGCTATATGCAGTCACGCGAGTATAAGACTATCGACAGAATAGAGGAGGCCACGGCTGCCGCCCGTACGGCACACCGGCTGCTGCCCTCTTTTGTTCCAGCTTCCCTGGCCTATGCTGAATTATTGTTCCAGCAGGGGAAAAGGCGAGCAGCGGTGAATGTGATTGAGGAAGGCTGGAACTATACGCCCCATGTTGATCTGGCGGCAGCCTTGCTTACATTTTATGACCATGAGCCTGCGGCAAAAAGAGTGAAACGTCTAAGCGCACTGGCTCTTTTAAACCCTAGCCACCCAGAATCGCACGGGGCAGTGGCTGGTTTCCTGATTAATCTGGGGGCACTGGATAAAGCACGGGAACATTTGCGTATAGCACTTAGTAAAGGCGAAACGGTAACGCTCTGTAAACTCATGGTAAAGCTGGAGTTGAAAGAACAGCATGATCTGGAGCAGGCGGAAATCTGGCTAGAACGCGCTCTGGTTGCGCCACTTGGCACGGTGTATCTCTGCAATCATTGTGGCAGCTATGCTATTAACTGGCAATCGCATTGTGGCACATGCGGCACATTTGATAGTTTCCGGCTTTCTCCACCACCGCAACGCATTACTTCCCCCTCTGCTAAAGAGCGTGATTTGCTTGCCTATGCCGCATCGGGCAGCACGGTGTGACATAAAGATTTTGGCGTTTACTTTTATTTGCAGGCGGGATTTATTTGCTTAAACTATAAATTTTTTATAAAAGGGAAGGAAATTTAGTGGGGGAGTAGCCCGTATGTGTTACTTACTGCTTATGCCAATTATGGTAGGATGGCGGAATAACAGCTAACTCCGTGCAACACAGAGGTCAAATGAGTACGAAATTTTATGCGCCGTGGGTCATACTATGCAGTATGGTATGTGCCCTTTTTCTTATACCTGTCGCTAGCCTGGCCGATGGTTCTATGCCTGTCATCGCAACAGAAGAAAACAATGTAGATCCGCTAGAGCCTGTAAACCGTAAAATATACCAGTTTAACAATCTGGTGGATCGGCTGTTATTAAAACCGGTAACCAAAGCCTACCGTGCGGTTATTCCTGCCTGGGGGCGGACAAGAATGGCCTGTTTCCTGCGTAACCTGGCAACGCCCGTCACTTTTTTCAATAGTGTGTTGCAGGGGGATATGGCCTATGCTTCCACCAGCTTCTGGCGCTTTACCTTAAACAGCACCTTTGGCCTGGGTGGGTTGTTTGATTTTGCAGTGGAACAGGGGTTAAGGGACAGGATAGAGGATTTTGGCCAGACTGCCGGGGTCTATGATATTCCTCCTGGCCCCTATATCGTGCTGCCGCTGCTTGGCCCCTCCACGTTGCGTGATGCTGGCGGGCGTGGGGTGGATGTGTTTCTTGACCCGTTTAATTACCTGGCATCCAGCGACCAGATTATTGCACGGCAGGCGTTGGACACCGTAGAATCCCGGTCAGAAACCTTGTCACTTACCAACGAAATTGAGCGGACGTCGCTTGACCCTTATGCAACCGTGCGGAGCCTTTACTTGCAAAGTCGCAGGGATTTAGTCCATAATGGCACTGAAGTGCCCGAACTTGAATTTCAGGAAGAGTAGCTTATGTCGATAGTAAAACGCTTTTTTGCCGCTGTGGCGGTTATCATGCTTCCGCTATGCTATGCAGCGAGTGCTGCGGCCTCTGTTGAGCAGGCACGTGTATTTGTGACTGATCTCAGCGATACAACACTGGGGATTATTAAAAATAGCAGCGTTTCAAGTGCTGAGAAAGAGCAGCAACTAACCGCGTTGTTTAAAAAAACCATTGATACAGAATGGATTGGTAAGTTTGCGCTGGGCCGCTATATTCGCACCTTAACGCCTGAGCAAAAAGAACGTTACCGTACGTTATATACCGAGTTTCTTATCTTAAACTATGTGCCAAATTTTCGTGATTATACCGGACAAACGCTGAATATTTCCTCGATTAGCGAGCCTGCCGAGAATAATTACCTGGTGCAAACGGCTATTGTCAACCCAGATGGAGGCACTATACGGGTGGATTATCGCCTGCGGCAGAAAGGCAATGATTTTGTCATCTATGATATTATCGCAGAAGGGGTGAGTTTAATTACCACCCAGCGTTCTGAATTTGGTTCGATTCTAGCACAGCAAGGAGTAGATGGCCTGCTGAACAAGTTGGAAGCCCGTGTTAAATCAGCTGCAATAGCACCCGTTTCTTCTACAAAATAACAACTCTTGATATAGTTATAGCCTTATTCCATGTTTACCGTTAACGAAATCCGTACCGCATTTCTTGCATTTTTTGCCCGTCATGGCCACCAGTCGGTTCCCTCAAGTTCACTGGTGCCGCATAACGACCCTACCCTGATGTTTGTTAATGCTGGGATGGTGCAGTTCAAGAATGTGTTTACCGGTGCTGAGAAATTAGCCTTCTCCCGTGCAGTAAGCAGCCAGAAATGCGTACGCGCCGGAGGCAAGCATAACGATCTTGATAATGTAGGCTATACTGCCCGCCATCATACCTTTTTTGAAATGCTGGGGAATTTTTCCTTTGGTGACTATTTCAAGGAAACCGCCATTCAGCTGGCCTGGCAATTCCTGACAGAAGAGCTAAAGATTCCTCGCGAAAAGCTCTATGTTACTGTCTATCACACCGATGATGAAGCCTTCAGCCTATGGCAACGCATTGCTGGGCTGGATGCATCCCGCATTATTCGTATTTCAAGCAGCGATAATTTTTGGTCTATGGGCGACACTGGCCCCTGTGGCCCCTGTTCTGAAATATTCTACGATCACGGTGAAGAGATACCAGGCGGGTTGCCAGGCACGCCAGAGGAAGATGGTGACCGGTTTATTGAGATATGGAACCTGGTGTTCATGCAATATGAACAGCTGGAAAATGGTGAGCGTATTCCACTGCCGAAACCCAGTATTGATACCGGTATGGGGTTAGAGCGTATTGCAGCGGTGTTGCAGCATGTGCATGATAATTATGATATTGACCTGTTCCAGCACTTAATTCACGCTTCAGAAGCAGCCTCTGGCGTTACGGCTGAAGGTGGTGCGCTTGTGTCACACCGGGTCATTGCTGACCATTTGCGTTCTTCTTCATTCCTGGTGGCCGATGGGGTGATGCCCTCTAATGAGGGCCGGGGTTATGTATTGCGGCGTATTATGCGGCGCGCCATGCGCCATGCCCATCAGCTGGGTTGCAAAGAACCCCTAATGTATAAGTTGGTGCCGGCCTTGATTGAACAGATGGGCAAAGCCTATCCTGAGCTGGTACGGGCGGAAAAACTAATAACCGAAACCTTGAAACAGGAAGAAGAACGCTTCAAAGAAACCTTAGGGCGGGGCTTGAAGCTGCTTGACGGCGAGTTAGAGCAGCTAAAAGCCGGTGATAAACTGCCAGGTGAAACGGCCTTTAAACTCTATGATACCTATGGTTTCCCGCTTGATCTTACCAAAGATATTCTGCGTCAGAAAGGTCTGGAAGTGGATGAGGATGGCTTTGCAGAGGCAATGGAACGTCAGCGCGCCTTGGCGCGTGCTGCTTGGGCCGGTTCAGGGGAAAAAGCCACGGATACGGTGTGGTTTGAAGTGCGTGACGCCGTGGGTGCTACCGAATTCCTAGGCTATGATCTGCATAGCGCGCAGGGTAAGGTGGTTGCGCTGGTTGCAGGAGGTGCGCAACAGCATGAAGCGGCAGCCGGGCAGGAGGTGTTTATCCTCACCAACCAGACGCCGTTTTATGCTGAGTCCGGCGGGCAGATGGGCGATCAGGGCATCATCACCCGCAATGGACAGTTGGTTGCCACCATTACTGACACCAAAAAATTTGCTGGTGGCTTACATGCCCATGTGGCCGTGCTTGCTAGCCCGGTAAAATTGGGGGAGATTGTAACGCTGGAAGTGAACGAAGAACGGCGCGCCAAACTACGTGCCAACCACTCTGCCACCCATCTGCTGCACGCGGTGCTGCGTAACGTGCTGGGCGAACATATCACCCAGAAAGGTTCGCTGGTGGCTGAAGACCGGTTGCGTTTTGACATCAGCCATAACAAGGCGTTAACCGCTGATGAAATCCATGCTATTGAAACGGCAATTAACCATCTGATCCGCCAGAATACCTCCGTAAATACCGTGCTGATGAGCCCGGAGCAGGCGATTGCTAAAGGAGCGATGGCGTTATTTGGTGAGAAATATGGTGACGAAGTGCGGGTGGTTAGTATGGGGCAGGAAGCAGATGCCACCGTGTCGGTGGAACTCTGCGGTGGTACGCATGTGGAGCGCACTGGCGATATTGGCTGCTTCAAACTTATCAGCGAAGGGGCAATTGCAGCAGGTGTGCGGCGTATTGAGGCACTAACTGGCCAGGCGGCTATCGACTATCTCTCAGGCCAGGAGCAACTGGTGCAGGCTGTTGCCTCATTGCTGAAAACCACGGCGGCTGAGGTGCCAAACCGCGTTGCCGCGCTGCTGGATGAGCGAAAGAAGCTGGAACGCGCCTTAAGTGATGCCAAAAAAGCCGCGCTTACCGGCGGCGGAAACAGCACAGAGGAGAAGGAAGAGATAAATGGTGTCACTTTCCTGGGCAAAGTGCTGGATGATGTGCCACCAAAAGAACTGCGTGGCGTGGCGGAAACCTTTAAAAAGCAGCTTGGGTCTGGAGTGGTCGCGTTAATTTCGGTGGTGGAAGGCAAGGCATCGCTGGTTACCGCCGTGAGCGATGACCTGACCGCCAGGATAGATGCGGTTACGCTGGTGAAGGCAGGTGCGGAAGCGTTAGGCGGCAGTGGCGGTGGTGGTAAGAAAGATATGGCCCAGGCAGGTGGCCCACTAGGCGACCAGGCGCACACGGCTATCGAAAAAATCAAACGGGCGATTTCATAGCTGCCTATGAACCGCCACACTACCGGTATGCAATCGCTTTCTACGCTGGTGGATACAATCACCACTCCGGTGTTTTCACGCTATCGTGGCTATATAGAGGCACGGCTAGTGACGGACTGGGCATTGATTGCTGGTCATAAGCTTAGCCTCTATACGGTTCCACGTAAGGTGATATTCCAAGACAGGGAACATAAAACCAACGGCCTGCTGCATGTGGATGTGCTAAACAGTGCCATTGCCTTGGAAGTATCCTATATGATTCCGGTATTGCTGGAGAAAATAGCCGTCTATATGGGGTATAAAGCCATTACCCGTATTAAAACCCACCTGCGCCCCTCCCCTTGCGCTGATATAGACGCCACCCCCAATGCCATAGCACCACTACCGCCCGAGAAAATGCGGCAACTTCAAGACTCTGTTAATGCCATAGACGATACAACGCTCCGCGAGGCACTCTATCGTTTAGGGCATTATGTGATGGTAGCCCCTATCACTGGAAAGCCCTCCTCCCCCCTGGATAATACCAGCACCCTCACTGATTCCAAATCGGGCGATAGGGGCTAGACAGGCTGGTTAGCTTCCCCTATAGTATGGCAAAAACAGTGCTTTTTTTACCATTATTCTCACTATCATGCCAGTGCCGGAAGCCGCCCTTACCGAGCATTGAGGTTATAGATCCATGTTTGGCCATTTCACATCACTCATCCGCGCCTTCACTAGCTTGCTTCTCATACTGTGTGTTGTTGGCGCAGCGCTGGCACTAGGAGTGGTCGTATATTACAGCCGCGGCCTGCCCGACTACCAAACGCTTTCTTCCTATAACCCCCCGATTGTCACACGGCTCTATGCTGCCGATGGCCGGTTGATGGAAGAATATGCCAAAGAGCACCGGCTATTTGTACCCATGAACGCCATCCCAAAGCGAGTCATTAATGCCTTCCTCGCGGCTGAAGATAAGAATTTCTATTCCCATCCTGGTATTGATATATTCAGCCTGTTCCGTGCTACCGTACAAAATGTGATTAATTTAAGCGAAAACCGTGCATTGGTGGGGGGCTCTACCATCACCCAACAGGTGGTGAAAAACTTCCTGCTGACCAATGAACGCTCGCTCAGCCGTAAAGTGAAAGAGGCGATATTATCCTTCCGTATCAGCCAGGTCTATTCCAAAGACCGTATTCTTGAACTCTACCTCAACCAGATTTACCTGGGCGCAGGCTCATATGGGGTGGCCTCGGCCGCACTCAACTATTTTAACCGCTCGCTAGATGACTTAACCATTGAAGAAGCAGCCTTCCTGGCCGAACTTCCCAAAGCCCCCAGCACCTATGACCCACGCCGTAATTATGACCGCGCCAAAGCACGGCGTGACTGGGTGATTGCACGCATGGCAGAAGAGCATTTTATCACCGATAGCGAGGCGGCTGCGGCCATTGCCCGCCCCATTGTGCTGCGTTCCCGTGAAGATACCGAAATTGCCCGCGCTGATTTTTTTGCCGAAGCAGTGCGGCAAGAAATTAGCGCACGCTATGGCAGCAACACCCTCTATGAAGGCGGGCTTGCCGTACGTACCACCCTTGACCCGCATTTACAGACTATTGCAGAAACCGCTTTCCGCGAGGGATTAATCCGCTATGACCGGCGGCATGGTTTCCGTGGGCCTCTCGCCACCCTTCCTTCACTTGACGGCTGGAAAGAGCAGCTTGCAACACAGAAACGCCCAGAGGCTCTCGGCACGTGGAATATAGCCGTTATCCTGGAACTCGCTAAAGATAAAGCCGTTATCGGGCTGGAGACTGGCGAGCGTGGCGTGATTCCAGCCGAAGAGTTGCGCTTTGCCAAAACGGCCAAAAAGCCACTCCAGGTGAAGGATGTGGTGGCAGTGGAACGGCTGCAGGAAAAGAAAAATGCTCCGGTTTATGGGCTGCGACAGATTCCACAGGTAAGCGGTGGCATGGTGGTGATGGACCCCCATACCGGCAAGGTGCTCGCGCTAGTTGGTGGCTATTATTACGGGGCAAGCCAGTTTAACCGCGCCATGCAGGCCAAACGCCAACCTGGCTCGGCATTCAAGCCCTTTGTCTATCTTTCAGCACTGGAAAGCGGCTTTACGCCTGCAAGTGTGGTAGTAGATGGGCCGATTGAACTCAGCCAGGGAGCCGGTATGCCCATGTGGCGACCAAAGAACTATTCCGGCGACTTTCTGGGGCCAACCACCTTACGCATTGGGGTAGAAAAATCGCGCAATCTCATGACTGTACGACTGGCGCAAATGCTGGGTATTGGCAAAATTATGGAAATCACCAAGCGTTTTGGTATTAATACACATCCTGACCGTAACTTCTCGACGGTGCTAGGCGCATCCGAGACCACCCTGCTGCAACTGACTAATGCCTATGCCATGCTGGTGGGGGGGGGGAAACGGCTGACCCCCTCACTGATAGAACGTATCCAAGATAGGAACGGCACCACTATCTATAAGCGCGATGACCGTGCTTGTCGGGATTGCCCGGTATTCACCACCATTAACGCTAACAGTAATGCCGGAACGCCCGTGCCCATACTGGAAGATACCCGTGAAGCGGTGACTGACCCGCGCTCAGCCTATCAAATTATTTCCATTATGGAAGGCGTGGTACAACACGGTACAGCCGCTGCAGCGCGCAAGCTAGGGCGAACGCTGGGCGGGAAAACCGGCACGACCAATGACAGTGTCGATACCTGGTTTATGGGATTCTCCCCCGATCTGGTGGTGGGAACCTATGTCGGGTTTGATACGCCACACAGCCTGGGGCGTCATGAAACAGGGGCAAGTGTTGCGCTACCGATTTTCATCCGCTTTATGGAAGAGGCACTGAAAGGCACGCCCGATGTACCGTTCCGCATCCCAGAAGGCATCCAACTGGTGCGGATTGATGCCAAAACCGGCCAACTGCCCAGCATCGCTACACCAGAGAAAAATATTATCTACGAAGCTTTCAAAACAGGCACCCAACCCCAGGCACCAGCACTAGCTGCACCTACTTCTGACACGCCTACCACCAGCACCGTCACCCCCGAAGAAGCTGCCCCACTCACCGGAACCGGAGGGATTTATTGAACTCGCTCCTCCTTCCTGCTCCTAACCGCTGCATATCAACACACTTGCGCCGGTGGTTTGGCGTTGCTCAAGGTTGCGGTGGGCAATGGCGGCATCTTTCAGCGCATAGCGGTTGGAAATAGGGTTCTTGATTTTGCCCAGTCTGAGCATTTCAAACACTTCCGCTGCACTTAAAATAAGCTCCATCCGGTGGGCTTTATAGGCACTCAGGCTTGGACGGGTGAGGAATAGGCTACTCTCGCTGAGTAGGCTGATATCAATGGGGGGGATAGTGCCGGAAGACTGGCCGAAACTCACCATCATGCCAAACGGGCGCAAGCACTTGATAGAGCCAAGGAAGGTGTCCTTGCCAACCGAATCATAGGCAACATTCACCCCCATCCCGTCGGTAATATCGCGCACACGCTCGACAAAATTCTCGCTATTATAATTAATAACATGGTCGCAGCCATAATCACTGGCAATGGCCATTTTTTCTTCCGAGCCTACCGTGCCAATTACCGTACAGCCACGGCTGCGCGCCCATTGGCTGAGGATTCGCCCAACCCCTCCTGCTGCTGCGTGCACCAGGATGATATTGCCAGGCATGGTAACAAAGGTGCGGCAGAGCAAATAATGCGCTGTTAATCCTTTGGCCAGAGTGGCAGCAACCAGTTCATCGGGCACCTCATCGGGCACATTCACTACATAATGCTGGGAAATCACCCGTCGTTCACAATAGCTCCCCACTGGGCCGGTGGCATAGGCCACACGGTCACCCACACGCAAGCCCTTCACCCCTGGCCCCACCTCTTCAATATAGCCACAGGCTTCTATACCCAACGTAGCAGGCAGATCAAGCGGGTAAATCCCCTTACGGTGATAGATATCAATAAAATTAATGCCTATAACCGTCTGGCGTATGGCCACTTCACCTTCACCTGGGGCGCGGTCTTCCACCTCTCTCACCGTTAACACTTCCGGTTCACCAGCCCGATGCATTCTAATTGCCTGCGACATACAAAACTTCCTTTCTTTGGTTGGCGTATAGGAAACTACTATAACCTCAGTGTTAGATAAGCTTTGCTTATCCAAAACTGGCATGATATTGAAAAATAATGTCAAAAAGC
>CAZXPG010000028.1:0-24321 GCA_964643145.1 uncultured Rickettsiales bacterium | reverse complement strand
TTTTTCAAATAGTTGACAGTTTTGGATAAGCGTAGCTTATCCAAAACTGAGGTTATTCTAAATTGTTTCATTCCCCCTCCAAGAGAGATGGCCCACCCTACCCTCCCCCCTTACAGGGGGAGGAAGTTCACGGTGCGTACCCTTCCCCCTGTGAGGGGGAGGAATATCCGACGTACTTCCAAGGGCTAGGCGGCGTAGGTCTGTTTGGAACCACCCTGAATAATGCGATTGACAAGGCAAGGCTCATTAGAAGCGGCCGCAATATCGCTGAGCGACAGCATTCCTACCAATCGCTTATCACGGTTTAACACCGCCAGCCGACGCACCTTATGCTCTTCCATCAGTTCGGTTGCCTCTTCTAGAGTCTGGTTGTCAAAACAAAAAAACACCTGCCGCGACATCACATCACGCGCCATTGTGCCCTCAGGTGCTTTTCCTTCCGCCATCACACGTACAACAATATCACGATCGGTAATCACACCGGTCAGGCGGTCATTCTCACCCACCAGAATGATGCCACAATCAGAATCCCGCATCTGCTGTGCGATAGTTTTGACAGCGGTATCGGGTTGGACGTAAATGGGGTTCTTTGTCATAACATCACGGATTTGCATGGTCGTTACTCCCTTCGTTGTTTTCTTGTAGACTTATATGCTATAGCAGCAGAAAAGAGCACAATTTTCTATAGGAGTGGATACGCACCAGGATGAAGAAAATATAAAGCCTGCGGTTAGTTAATGCACAATATTTTCGTATTTCATAAACCACTCCACAAACTTGGGTATACCTATGTCGATAGGTGTGCTTGGAGAGAATTTTAGGTCTCTGGTGCTTTCGGTGATATCGGCCAGTGTTTCCTTCATATCACCTGGCTGCATTGGAACGGCAAGCACCAGTGCCTTGCGGCCCAGTGCCTCCTCTATTGTGCGCAAGAAATGTAGGATAGATTCACTCTTACTATTACCCAAATTATAGGCTTTATAGGGAACCATATCATTTTTCTGTATAGGCGGCAGATAGAGTGCTGCCATAATACCATTTACAATATCGTCAATATAGGTAAAATCACGCTTCAAATGGCCATTATTAAACAAGGTGATCGGCTCACCCGACACAATAGCCTTAGCAAACAGATACACTGCCATATCCGGTCTTCCCCAAGGGCCATAAACGGTGAAAAGACGTAGGGCCGTGGCAGGAATATGGTATAAATGGCTGTAGCTATAGGTCATTAATTCATCCGCCAGCTTCGTGGCGGCGTAGAGGGAAAGCGGGCTTTTTACTTCATCACGGATACAATAAGGCAGCATACTATTGCCACCATATACTGAACTGGAACTGGCAAACACCAGATGTTCAAGGCGTGGCAAACGACGACAGAGTTCGAGTATCACCAACTGTCCGATAATATTGCTATGGGTATAGGCAAAGGGATTTTTGAGGGAATGGCGTACCCCCGCTTGGGCTGCCATATGCACCACATGCGTGATGGCGGTATGATAGCGGGTGAGAGAAAACATTGCTTCCTGATCGGCAATATCCTGTTCATAGAAGGTGAAGCCAGTATGAGCATAAAGCTGCTCCAACCGCGCTTTTTTGAGATTCACATCATAGTAATCATTCAGGTTATCTACAGCAATAACCTCCTGCCCTTGCTCTAGCAATCTCTTTGCCACGTGGAAGCCAATAAACCCTGCTGCTCCTGTCACCATTACCGCCATATACATCTCTCTCTTAACGCATTACCAGGAGGGAGTTTCCCCTAAATCTCCCTTCCCTCCCTGGAGGAAGCCACGGGGCGCATAACCAAAATCACGACGTGCCGCACTATCGTCAAAAATCAGGTTACGGTTCATACGCTCTGCTATTTCGCCATTGATTTCTGGCTTACCCACCATCATAGAATAGAAATTTAGCAGCATAGGAAGGGATTGGATCGAAATGATCCGCCGCTTTAAGCCCAGCGTATCAAAAATCCGGCCAATCATTGCATAATAGCTCAGTTGTTCACCACCGCACACATTATAGGCATTACCACTCGCATCCTTACAACCTAATACCTGGAAAGTGGCAATGGCCAAGTCATCAGTATGGACAGGCTGCCTGAAGCCTATCCCCTTCCCTGCTATCGGGAAGAAACCAAATTTCTTTATGAAATGTACAATATGCGTTACATTACGGTCAAGCCCTATACCGTAAATAAGGGTGGGGCGCAGAATTGTCCAGGCAATAGCGTGCCTATCACAGAAACGGGCAATCTCTTCCTCTGCCTGTCTGAGCCGCCCCACTAAATCACGCTCATAGCCATTAGCCGACATTGCCTTGCTAAATACAGAAGTAGAACTGAAACAGACAAGCCGCTTGATTCCGGTTTCGGCAAACGAGGGTAGTGCCGGAGGAAGCATAGCGAGTGAGGGCGTATAGATTAGCGTTTCTGCGGTAGTAGCGTGCAGGGCAAGCTGCTGGTTCTCCAGGTTAATACGCCGCCATGCCAACTGCGGGTGAGAAAAATCAACAGTACGTTTGCAATAGAGAGCCGTCACCGGCATTTCCGCTTTAAGGGCGCGGCGCAGCACACATAACCCCACCTGCCCACTGGCACCAGCAATCAGTAATGGCGCATGGGGCGACATTGAGGCTGCCGGAAATGCCGATATATCCATCATCTCATAGCGTGAAAGCACCATAATTCGCTTATGTTCCTCACGCACCATTGCTATTTCTTCTTCATTACTCTCACTAAAAAGCGAAAGCAGGAATGATTTCAGTGCCAGAGAAACTAGCCTGCACCATAACCGTATCGTGATAGCCGCTGTGAGTAATGGGATAACCCCAGGAACATAGCGTGTGTTAAAATTCTTCCTGAAATAACGGATAAAGCCTTTGGTTTTATTTTTCTCGATAAAGGCCGCTGATACTTTGCTGGTGCTGCGGTAATGCACCACTTTAATATCCGGTATATATAAAATCTTCCCTCCCTGTTTATGCACCTGCAAACAGAAGTCCAGGTCTTCCACATGAAAAAAATAACCCTCATCAATACCACCAAGAGCCTCATAACTTTCACGCCGCATCATCATAAATGCCCCCGAAATGGCCGGAACATATACCGGTTCTTCTGGCAATGGAGTTGTATGCAGGTTCATGCGCGGCAGGCTATGACTGTTGGGAATCAACCGGTAGAGGCTCAGGCTTTCGACAATAGCAACCCAGGGCGTAAGCAGGTTACGCCTGCTGCCACTTTGCTCGGTATAATCGGGGTTGGCAATAAAACATCCGGCAACCATAGTTTCAGGGAAACGCGCAAAATTCTGGGTGACACGCGATAATGTAGCAGGTGGAATAATACAATCTGGGTTCAAAATCAGCAGATAATCGCCCTCCGCCTGCTGTGCCCCAATATTACAACCACGGGCAAAACCGACATTCTCACCGCTCACCAGCAACTTTAACCGTGAATCTTCTATTGCCAGTGCCCGCAACTCTGCCCGCAAGCCTTCCGGGTTCCCATTATCTACCAGCAATAGTTCATGTAGCTCTGGTTGAACCAGCACCGCATGGATAGCATCTTTAAGCACGGCTCCCGTATTATAGGAAACCATAACAACACTGACAGATGCACCGGAAGACAAACGCATAAGACCTACCATGCTGGAGGATTTTGTTTATAATCGGCAAAGCTTTGCAGTTTCTGATCGCGCTCTGACACAATCGGGTTGGCGACCGGCCAATTAATTGCTAATTCCTTATCATCCCAGGCAATACCTGTTTCAGAGGCAGGGTTATAGAGTGCTGATACTTTATACATCACATCGGCACTTTCATCCCCTAATACACAGAAACCGTGGGCAAAACCGGCAGGAATCCAGAGCAGCTTGCCGTTTTCCGCTGAAAGTTCAATGCCAAAATGCTGTCCAAAGGTGGAAGAATCAGCACGTATATCCACCGCCACATCCCATATCCTGCCATGCAGCACTCCCACCAGCTTACCTTGCGGCGGCGTATGCTGGCAGTGCAAGCCCCGTATCACTCCAGGAGTGGAGCGGGAATGGTTATCCTGCGGATAGTGGATGGGCAACCCAGCGGCACGGAATTTTTCCTCATTAAAACGCTCAACAAAAAAACCGCGCATATCCCGGTAAATATCCAGTTCAACAACAGCTAAACCCTGTAATGGAGTGGTAAGAATGTTCATATAGTGACCTTATTTATAATGAAAGAAATTAGGCAATAACCCGTTCCATGCAACACTTCAGGCTTTCCCACCAATCCGGCAAGGACGCATGAAGCACCGTCTGCGCCAGGCTGCAATCAAGCTGTGAATTTTCGGGGCGTTTGGCAGGTGTGGGATAGGCTGATGATGGGATAGGCTCAACATTTTCTACTGCAAGCTTTATGCCACGCTGCCGCGCCTCGGCAAAAATCGCTTCCGCAAAGCCGTGCCAACTGGCAACACCCTGGCCAGCAAGATGATATACCCCACTGGGAAAGTGCAGTTGGTTCTCTGCATAATCTAAGGCTGCAAGCGTTGCTTCGGCAAGCGCAGGTGCGTAGGTAGGAGCACCTAGCTGGTCGGCCACTACACGCAGTGTTTCCCGTTCTTTCCCCAAGCGCAGCATTGTAGTCAGGAAATTTTTCCCCGTTTCATCATACACCCAGGAGGTACGAAAAATCAGGAATTTTCCTCCCACTGCCTGGATATTCTCTTCCCCCGCTAACTTGGTGCGGCCATAGGCATTCTGAGGGGCGGTGTCGTCCGTCTCTTTAAGTGGCATTGATCCCATGCCAGGAAATACATAATCAGTAGAATAATGCACGAAAGGAATAGTGTGCTTTGCAGCATATTCTGCCAACAGCCCCGGTGTTTCTGCATTCACACAGAACGCCACCTCTTCTTCCTCTTCCGCTTTATCTACTTGCGTATAGGCAGCAGCATTGATAATGGCGTTGGGCGGTGTAGCAATATTGTCCAGCACCTTACGCACCGCATCTGGGTTGCTAAAATCGGCCACACGGCTGCCAAGCACAACAGCCTTTTCACCAAGCAGAGCCTGCAAAGCACGGCCCACCTGCCCATTCTCGCCACATACCAGTATCTTGCCTGCCAAGTTCATAATCTGCCTTCTGCCTCTTCCACCACATGCCGCAAATAACTGCCATAATCATTTTTGCCATAACCATCGGCCAGCTGCAACAACTGTGCCGTATTAATATAGCCTTTCCGGTAGGCAATTTCCTCCACACAGGCCACTTTCAACCCTTGGCGGGCTTCCAGTGTTTGCACAAAATGCGCAGCAGAGAGCAGCGAATCAAACGTGCCGGTATCAAGCCATGCCACCCCGCGCCCCAGCATTTCCACCTGCAAATTACCGCGCTCAAGATAGACCTTATTCACATCGGTAATTTCCAGTTCTCCCCGTGCGGAAGGTTTTAAGGATTTGGCAATTTCCACCACCGTATGGTCATAGAAATATAAGCCTGTTACCGCCCAGGATGATTTAGGTTGTTTAGGCTTCTCTTCAATGCTCAGCGCTTTACCGTCAGCATCAAACGCCACCACCCCATAACGTTCCGGGTCACGCACATGATAGGCAAACACACAGCCCCCTGATTCCAGCGTCACGGCTTTCTTCAGGCTATTACTCATTTCGTGACCATAGAAAATATTATCACCCAGCACCAGGCAGACAGGCTGGTTGTCGATAAATTTCTCACCAATAATAAAGCTTTGCGCAATACCATCGGGGCTAGGCTGCTCGGCATAAGAAATCGTGATACCAAAACGCTCCCCATCTCCCAGCACATCCCGTATCATCGGCAAATCACGCGGGGTGCTGATAATCAGCACTTCGCGGATGCCTGCTAGCATTAACAAGGAAAGCGGGTAATAAATCATCGGTTTATCATAAACAGGCAATATCTGTTTACTGATCGAAGTAGTAAGGGGACGTAATCGGGTTCCTGACCCGCCTGCAAGTATAATGCCTTTCATTGGAGATGCTGCGTTAGATGTTAGATATTAGATGCTTACTTTTGTTGGAAGTAACATTCTGGCACCATTCTGTATTATTCAGATACCACTCTATAGTGCTGGTAAGCCCTTGCTCAAAACTGTAATTACGCGTAAAGCCCAATTCACGCACGGCTTTACTGTCATCAATAGCATAGCGTCTGTCGTGCCCTAGCCTGTCTTCCACAAAGGTGATAAGTTCTTTATAGGAAGTACCATTTGCACGTGGCTTTAAGGCATCAAGTGTATTACACAAGGTCGTTACCAGGGTGATATTTGTACGTTCCGCATTGCCGCCAAAGCAATAGGTTTCGCCCGGCGTGCCTTGTGAAAGTGCTAAAAATACCCCATGGGAATGATCTTCCACATGAATCCAATCACGCACATTCAGCCCATCCCCATAGACAGGCAGCGGTTTTTCCGCCAGCGCGCAGGTAATCATGCGTGGGATCAGTTTTTCTGGATATTGCCGTGGGCCATAATTATTGCTGCAATTCGTCACAATGGTCGGCAGTCCATAGGTTTCAAACCAGGCACGCGCCAGATGATCACCCGCAGCTTTTGAGGCAGAATAGGGCGAGTTTGGCCGCATGGCGGTTTCTTCACTAAACTTACCGGTTTCTCCCAATGTACCATACACCTCATCGGTTGATACCTGAATATGGCGGAAGCGTGCCTGTTCGGCAGTGCTTAAAGCTTTATAATACGCACAGGAAGCTTCCAACATCCGGTAAGCACCGATAATATTGGTTTCTATAAACACCGATGGAGAATGGATAGAGTTATCGACATGCGATTCTGCTGCAAAATTCACCACCGTATCAATATGGTGCTTGGCAAGCAGCGCTGAAACCAGCGCACCATCGGTGATGTTTCCTACCACCAGCTCACAGGCCCCTGGCCCGGTAACCGCCTCCAGGTTCTCCCTGTGTCCGGCATAGGTGAGTGCGTCAAGTACAATAACATTATCACCACGCGCCACGGCTTGCAGCACAAAGGCACTACCAATAAACCCCGCCCCACCTGTTACCAACATATTGCGTGGGGTATTATTTTTTTCGTGTGACATAAGCATCCGCTTTACATAAAATTTCTATGGAAGCATTGCTTATAATTGAATTTGTTTGAAAAACCAAGTGTTAAAACGGTATTTTTCCAGCTTTATCACCTTGAGGGAAGATCGTTTCTAAGTGCCTGTTCTAATTCTGGTAATGCAACAAATAAATCCATTACCAATCCATAATCGGCTATCTCAAAAATAGGAGCATTCGCATCATGGTTGATTGCAACAATTGTTTTACTCTCCTTCATACCGGCCAGATGCTGGATTGCGCCGGAAATACCAATTGCCATATACAGCTCAGGCGCAACAATTTTACCGGTTTGCCCCACCTGATATTCATTGGAAATATAACCTGCATCCACCGCAGCGCGTGAGGCACCAATAGCCGCCCCAAGCTGGGTAGCTAATTTCTCCAGCAAGGCAAAATTTTCCTTGCTGCCAAACCCCCGCCCCCCAGAAACCACAATACGCGCACTGGCAAGATCGGGGCGTTGCGAGGCACTTTCTTCCACGGATAGCACTGAAGAAAGGCTAGTACCGTCTACGACAGCAACAGGGCAGATAGCGGCATTACCGCCTTGCTGTTTATAGGCCGGAAAGGCAGAGGTACGAATTGTTATCACTTTCACCGGATCAAGCGATTCCAACGTTACCACCGCGTTACCGGCATAGATAGGCCGTTTATATAGAGAGGGCGAAAGAATAGTAGTGACATCGGAAATCTGCGCCACATCGAGCAACGCAGCCACCCGTGGCATAATATCTTTCCCCGTACTAGTGGCAGGGCTAAGAATATGGCTATAAGGGGCAGCGAGACTATGGATGAGCGGTGCCATATTCTCGGCCAGGAAATGCTGGTAGTGCGGGCTATCTGCCACCCATACGGTGTTGACACCCGCCAGTTGCGCCGCCTCTTTAGCAGCAGCTTGGCACTGATGGCCTGCAACCACTATATGGATATCCCCTCCCAGCGTGTGCGCGGCAGCAAGGGTAGCAAACGTTGCAGGGTTGAGTGCATTGTGCTTATGTTCTGCAATAACAAGTATGCTATTCATGTTAGATCACTCCCTCATTTTTTAAAATACCCACCAATTCAGCAACATTACTCAGTTTCTTACCCGCCTTGCGCTTTTGTGGTTCTTCCACTTTCAATATATGCTGATGGGAAGCAAGGGCAATGCCATAGTCTTCAAGTGGCTTAATAGCAAGCGGTTTGCTACGTGCCTTCATGATGTTAGGCAGGCTGGTATAGCGTGGGGTGTTCAGGCGCAAATCCGTGGTGATAATGGCAGGCAAGGTGAGCGCAACAGTGATCAAGCCATTATCCACTTCACGGGTGACAGTAGCGTTGCCATTGGCAATTTCGAGCCGTGAAGCACAGGTCCCCTGCGGATAGCCAAGCAGTGCCGCCAGCATTTGCCCCGTCTGGTTCGCATCATCATCAATAGCTTGTTTACCCATCAGGATAAGATGGGGTTTTTCATCCTCCACCAATTTTTTAAGAACCTTTGCCACATGCAGCGGTTCAAGCATGTGGCTGGTTTTGATATGGATAGCACGGTCTGCCCCCATAGCAAGTGCTGCCCGCAAGGTTTCCTGACATTTATCCTCCCCTAAGGAAACCGCCACCACCTCGCTGGCTACCAATTGTTCTTTAAGACGGATAGCCTCTTCCAGCGCAATCTCGTCAAACGGGTTCATCGACATTTTGACATTAGCAGTATCCACACCAGAACCATCAGGCTTCACATGGATGCGGATGCTATAATCCACCACTCTTTTAACGGGAACAAGTATCTTCATGCTATCAACTCCTCACATATTACGGTATAAACAGTATAAGCGCAAAAGGTTAAGTAAAAGTATAATTTCTCCTTTTACTTTGGGGGAGGAGGTGGTAGATATGAAGAAAACCTCCAACTACTAACCCCTAAAGCCAGATATTCCGTGTCGATTCCACACAATCAGCCTTACCTGGTGCTGGCGCGCAAATACCGGCCTGCCGCGCTTCATGATTTAAAGGGGCAGGATGCGCTGGTACGCACCCTTTCCAACGCCATTCATAGCAACCGCATCGCCCATGCATTCCTGCTGACAGGTATCCGTGGGGTAGGCAAAACCACCACCGCCCGTATTATTGCCCGTTCGCTGAACTGTGTGGGAACAGATGGGCAAAACGGCCCCACCACCGAACCCTGTGGCCTATGCCAGCATTGCGTGGCAATGAAAGAAGACCGCCACCCTGATATTCTGGAAATGGATGCTGCCAGCCGTACAGGCGTGGGGGACATTCGTGAAATTATCGAAAATGCCCGCTATCTGCCGGTAACCGCACGCTACAAAATTTACATTATCGACGAAGTGCATATGCTCTCCACCAACGCGTTTAACGCGCTGTTGAAAACGCTAGAAGAGCCACCTGCCCATGTGAAATTTATTTTTGCCACCACGGAGATCCGCAAAATCCCCGTTACCATTCTCTCACGCTGCCAGCGTTTTGACCTGCGGCGCGTGACCACGGAGGTGCTGCAAGCCCATTTAGCTGATATTGCCGGAAATGAACATGTAACTGTAGAAGCAGAAGCATTGCGGCTGATAGCCGAGGCAGCAGAAGGTTCCGTACGTGATAGCCTGTCACTGCTTGACCAGGCCATTTCCCATAGCCATGCCCAGCACATAACGGTAGCCCAGGTACGCACCATGCTAGGGATTGCCGATAAAAGTGTCCTATTTACCCTGATCGATGCCATCGCCGCTGGCCAGATAGACAACGCCCTCAAGCAGATGCATATGCTCTATATGGCTGGAACGGAACCTGTACAATTACTCGAAGATTTACTTGAACTCGTACACCGCCTCACCTGCATGAAAATTAACCCGCAGCTTGTCAACCAGGCAGCGGCAGCAGAAAACGAAATCGCCTGGGGTACAAAACGGGTAGAACAGTTGGGCATTCCTTACCTATCCCGTATGTGGCAAATGCTGCTGAAAGGGTTAGCGGAAGTGCGACAAGCACCCATTCCGCTCAGTGCAGCAGAGATGATCTTGATCCGGCTGGCTTATGTGGCTGATCTCCCCACCCCTGCGGCTATTATTAAGCAACTAGCTGGGCAGAAATCTATACCCACCCTGCCAGAGGCACCCATAGCCAAGAATATCCCTAGTTTTAAGGAAATGGTGGAGTTATTCCGCGAACACAAAGAATTATTATTATATCATGCTTTGCAAACTGCAATACATCTGGTAAATTTTGCACCAGGCATGATCGAAATTCGACCTACGCGTGAAGCACCTGCCGATCTGAAAAAACGGATAGAAGCATGTTTGTTAGAATGGACAGGCCAGGAATGGGCTGTTATTCTTTCGACTGAAGAAGGCCAGCCTACACTTCAGACAGAGATAGATAGTGAGCAGGCCAGGATTACATCCGAGGTGTCCGCCCATCCGGCAGTGAAGGCTGTTCTGGAACAGTTTCCTGGCGCTGCCATCAAGGAAGTGCGCGAACGGCAATAGACCATAGTAACCCAACTGAAAGGAATACATAGAGTGAACATCAACCAGATTATGAAACAAGCGCAAGCCATGCAGAAAAAAATGGTGGAGATGCAGGAAAAATTAGCAAATACCGAATTTACCGGCACATCGGGTGGCGGTGCTATCACCATAGCCATTAATGGAAAAGGGGCGATGCTTAACATTAGTATTGATCCTTCCCTGGTTGATAAAGATGAAGTGGAAGTGCTGGAAGATTTAATTATGGCTGCTTTTAATGATGCCAAGAAAAAAGCCGATGCAAGTTCAGAAGACCAGCTCTCTGGTGCTATGGGTGGGCTTTCACTGCCTCCAGGGTTTAAGATGCCCTTCTAACCAGCAAAGGGGTGAATTAACACATGTCACATTCCGCAATTGAGCAGCTGATGCGCCTGCTGGCCAAGTTGCCAGGGGTGGGCCCGCGTTCTGCCCGGCGGATGGTGCTGCATCTGATTAAACACAGAGAAAGCTTGATGTATCCGCTGGCCGATACTATGCGTATAGCGGCCGATGCTGTTGTGCAATGCACTATATGTGGCAATCTTGATAGCTGCAATCCTTGTACGCTATGCAGCAATACACGTCGTGATAGCGCCACCATCTGCGTGGTAGAGGAAGTAAGTGACCTATGGGCAATGGAACGCAGCCATATGTTTGATGGGGTATATCATGTGCTGGGGGGCACATTATCGGCATTGGATGGCAGGGGGCCAGAAGCACTACATCTCTCACGCCTGGTTGCACGTGTAGCAGAGGGCGGCGTGCAGGAAATAATCCTGGCTACCAACGCCACCGTGGATGGGCAAACCACTGCCCATTATATTACCGAACTGCTGAAAGATTATACGGTAAAAATATCCCGCCTAGCTTATGGTATCCCAATAGGTGGGGAACTGGATTATCTGGATGATGGCACGCTTGGCGCAGCACTGAAAGCCAGACAGCCTTTTTAAGAGGAGGGAAATAATGCCGTATAATAACGCTATTCTTGAACATATTACCTTCAATGCCGATGGGTTACTGCCTGTCATTGCTCAACAGCATGATACAGGTGAAGTATTAATGATGGCATGGATGAACCGGAAAAGCCTGGAGGAAACATTGGCCACTGGACACATGCATTATTGGTCACGTTCACGGCAGGCACTCTGGCGCAAGGGCGAGCGTTCCGGGCAGGTGCAGCAGGTAAAGGAACTGCTGCTTGATTGTGATGGCGATACGTTGCTGGCCAAAGTCGATCAGGAGGGGGTTTCCTGCCACACCGGCAGACGAAG
The DNA here is from genome assembly GCA_964643145.1 of uncultured Rickettsiales bacterium. GTDB lineage: Bacteria > Pseudomonadota > Alphaproteobacteria > Rickettsiales > Arcanibacteraceae > CAZXPG01. The sequence continues at coordinate 12,443 of CAZXPG010000028.1, read as the reverse complement.
CTGCTTCTATCGCACCATTACACCAGAAGGGTTCACTATCAACCAAGAGGTTGTTATTCCACCTGAGACATTATATCAGAACCCCTAAGTATTTATACTATAATGCCTCCATCCCTCACGACTCCCCTCTCCCCAAGCGAGAGGAAAGGTTCAAGAACCCTATATCCCCTCTCCCTCTGGGAGAGGGTTGGGGTGAGGGCTATAATCGCTTATATCATTATTCTCTTCTACGTTTTCTTCACAGTAACCCCCAGCCATGCCGCCATGCGCGAGGTGCCATTTGTCAGTGTCATGGCTGATGCCAGCCTGGTGGTACCGTTTACACAATTAGCACGTATCTATTCTGCCACTTACGGCATCACGGTGAATGTCACCTATGATTCTTCCTTAGAGCTGGCTAGCCAGATAGAGAAAGGCGAGCCTACCGATGTATTTATTTCTGCCAGCCCTTTTGCCATTGTCATGCTAAAACGGAAAGAGTTGGTGGATATTCGTACGCTTGCTCCTATTGCGCAAAATAAACTCGCGTTAATTGCCGCAGCAGATAGCACGCTGGCCAAGAAAATCTCACCAGATGCCTCCTTATGGAAACAGATCACCACCGCCAGCAATCACACTATGCTGGTGATAGGTGACCCCGACACCACGGCTCTCGGGGCCTATAGCCGTCAAATGCTACAAAATTTGGGCTTGTGGGAGAAAATCTACCCGCTGGCCGTGAAAGCCGATAATAGCGGGATGGCACTCTATCTGATTGCACAGGGGAAATCCGCAGGCATTGCCTATTACAGCGATACTGTAACAAGCAAAGAAGTGAAACTACTGGCACTTCTACCGCAAAAGCTTTATAGCCCTGTTATCTACAAAGCTATCGCCCTTGAAGGCAAAGGAAAACCCTTTGCCACCCAATTTATCGACTTTCTTACCTCTCCACGCGCAAAGGAAATATTCAAACGCGCAGGGTTTGAGGAAGGATAAAAGCTATTTTAACCTCAGCAGAGCTTGTCCACACAGAGGTCTATTTTGTTTCCTTGTATTTATGGAGGAGTTTGCTATAGTCCAACCGGTTGTTTATCGTCATACAACAGGAATACATCTATGGAAGTTCAGACAATACAGCGGTTGCTTACGTTACGCCCAATTTCAACACTTGCCACCTTCTCAGCATTGGCAGGCATATTATGGGGAATACCTCTATCCTCCTACGCTATGGATGAAAAACTTCCTTCTATTGAAATCCATCTGGAGCAATTGGAATTACTCAAAAAACCTGTGGCACTGCCTGAAAAAAAATTGCAAGCACTAGCTGCGTCTCCCACGGTAACGCCCGCACAGAAACCACATACCACCGCAGCACCTATGGTTAAGAAAGCAGCAAAGCCATCGAAAAAAACTGCCAAAACCAAAACTAAAGCAAAGACATCTGCGGTTACAACAACCACTGCAAAAACTAAAGCCAAGCCACATACGGCAAAAGAAAAAAAGAAAATAGCTGAAGCCAAAGCACCCGCCTCAGGTATTAGCAAATATATACCGCTTCTCCCACCCGCCAAAGAACAGGCCGAACCTGAAGCCGTGGCCGCACTCACGCCAGAAAAACAATTAAACAAGCCGGTTGAAGCAAAGGAAGAGCAACAACCCCTCTTTCCAGGAGGCCTACCAGAATGGCTACCTTTTATCGGCCACAACAGCAGCGCGCAGGAAAAAGCCTTAATCCTTCCCCCTGTCAGTAAAGATAGCGCAAAAAAAGACAGCGTGAACGAGGCTAAGACCGACATTCCACCTGCCAAACATGCAGAAGCTATTGCCAAAAAGAAAGCTACTGACAAAACAGAGCATTACTCCGCCCCCAAAGACACACATCCCAAGAAAACCGTTGATGCTAAACCGAAACCTGCCACTATCAAAAAAATAGCCTCTCACAACACAGGTGCAATACCCAATCCTACGCACAAGGCTTCCACTACGCCGGTTAAAACCCCCCAAGCAGCCATAGTGGCCGTTGATAAAGCCGCACCTGTCACAGCTGTTACTGTCAGCGATGCACCCACACTCCCCCTGCCACCACTTCCGTCGATACCCACACCGCTCGTGGCTCCCATAGTGACAACGCCTCAAGATACCGCTACTACCGGCAACGAAGCACCATCGCTACCACCATTACCACCACTTCCGGCATTAACACCACCACAAGCATCTGCGCTATTGCCAGATCTTCCTACACTACCACCGGAAACAACAGCATCCACTACTAGCAATCAAGATGAACCTCCACTCCCAACGCTCCCTTCCCCACAAGCCTTAGCGGCCATGATTCCTGCTCCGACGCTTGCAGTGCCCATCCCTCCGCCCCCTGCTCCAGGGGAGGCGGTTAAACCGGAAGGAAAATTATTGCTACGCCTTACCTATAAACCTGAGGCCATTGATATGCCTCCGCAGGAAAAAACCCGCCTGTCTACTATAGCAAAACAACTGCTTGCCGATAAGAAAGGCCATATTGCTATCGTAAGCTATGCTACCAGCCAGGAGAACCAGGCAGGGTCAGACCGACGCATCTCCTTACAACGGGCTGTTGCACTGAGAAATGAGCTCATGCAGGAAGGGTTGGATTCGCAAGGGATTAATGTAAAAGCTATGGGCAATAATGCCCCAGATGGCGCCAAAGACCATGTCGATATTTTTATGATGGAGTAACCTCATGCACTGCACAACAGTTGAGAAATGCCGTTGCGCTTGGCTGCCGGAAGGGAAACCCGATTACCTTCACTATCACGATACAGAGTGGGGAGTGCCGGTCTATGATGATCAGAAGCTATTTGAAATGCTGATCCTGGAAGGGGCACAGGCAGGGTTAAGCTGGTATACTATCCTTAAACGGCGAGCGGGCTACCGCGTGGCCTTTTACCATTTTGATCCAGCACAGTGCGCCACCATGACTGATAGCGATCTAGAGCATATACTTACCACTGCTGATATTATCCGTAACCGGCTGAAAGTATTTTCAGTGCGTAAAAATGCCAGGGTTTTTCTTGCTATCCAACACGAGTTTGGCACATTCGCCACCTATCTATGGCGTTTTGTTGGCGGCATTCCGCAGATAAACCGGCCCCAAACGTTGAAAGACATCCCTGCCAGCACTGCACTATCGGACACTATCGCTAAAGACCTTAAAAAGCGCGGTATGAACTTTGTCGGCTCCACCATTATCTATGCCTATATACAAGCAGTGGGAGTTGTAAATGACCATATGGCGGAGTGCTTTCTACGTCCTCTACCATCTCAAGAATCATGATGCGCACTCTCTAATTCTCGCATCCCCGGCGTATAACCGGGGGAAGAGGGTGCGAAATGCGGTGTATTTCTATTTACCAATAACGTTTGCTATTACCATTATTTTGTGAGTATTCTGGTGCATATTGCGGTGGCTGGCTTGCAACTCCACGATTATCTTGATAGTATGTTATAGGGGGTTCAGTGGGGGCACGATATGCACCGGAGGTAGGTGCCGCATAGTTAGTGCCGACATAGGAAGGGGCAGTGCTACGTGGTTGATAGCTGCTGACAGGCTGTTGATATCCAGCAGCAGCAGGCGCATTCTCACAATCCATAATATCATAAATCTTGTCAAGATAGTCCACACGGGCAGAAGCCGTTTCTATGGCCTCGTCTGCCCCCATATAGGTAGAAATATAGCCCAGCGGCATCAGGACTGTTTTTAATTTTGGATCTTTATTTTTCTGGGCCATTTTTTTGTAAAACTGGGCCTCATTCATTTCCAGCAGAACTTCCTTACAGCTTAACTGCTTATCTTTACGTTGCATAGCTTGCACCTGTGGAGATGTTTCTCCACTACAGGCGGAAAGGAGAAGAAGTGCAGTTGAAAAGCAGACGATGGATAAATATTTTCGTGTCATTTTTTAACCCTCTTCAGTAATGGTACGCTTAATCGATAAGTTTTATACTACGCCAAACTTCTTGAGAAAGTGTTACCATAACAGATTTTTATATTTCTTTTATAGCAGCAAATATTAATTGGTATTAACTTTTTAGATGGCGTATAAAACGACGGCTACAATAGGGGCATTCTACCGCGTCTTTGCTTCCCATATTAAGATAAATAAGCGGGTGCCCTGTGGCTGGGCCATTCCCTTCACAACTAACTTCGGGACAGTCGGTATAAACAACATCGTCATTATTTTCTGTCGTAGGCTGATTGCTCATAGTATACTGCTCACAGTTCAAGAATTGGTTAGGTTGCAATGTGAGCAGACTATGCTCCAATGCAAGCGCGTAAAAAACAGCGCGTATTTAAAACGAGCAACTAACTATTGTCAACACATCGCTGAAAGGGTAGTAGTAAAACATAGTATATTTTTCTTTTAGCCTGTAGCCTATAACCATGCCCCAACCTTCCTTCATTCACTTGCGTGTACATAGCGCCTATTCCCTCTCTGAAGGGGCGATCAAGGTGGATGCATTGGTGAAGCTATGCCTAGAGAACGCCATGCCAGCAGTGGCGGTTACTGATACGAATAATTTATTCTGCTCGCTGGAATTTTCCAAAGCCTGTGCCGATAAAGGCGTGCAGCCTATTATTGGCTGCGTGCTAGATATAGCGTTTTCTTCCGCAGCAGCAGAGGCTTCACCAGTTCTCGATAAAATTGTTCTTCTGGCTAAAAATGAGGAAGGCTATGCGAACCTGCTGGCACTGGTGAGCCAGGCATTTCTAGACAGCGAAAACACCTCCCCTCACATTACCTTCGCACAATTACGTAACCATCATGCCGGGCTGATTGCCTTAACAGGTGGGCCGGAAGGCACGGTGGGGCGGTTGCTGCTGATGGGTGATACAGCAAAGGCGGAAGCAGCCTTGTTGCAACTACAATCACTCTTCACGGATCGGCTGTATGTGGAGCTGATGCGTCATGGTGTAGAGAGTGAGAAAAAGATAGAACCAGCACTGCTAGAAATGGCCTATGCCCATAATGTGCCACTGGTCGCAACCAATGATGTATTCTTTGCCAACCGTGCTATGTATGCGGCGCATGATGCGCTACTTTGTATTGCAGAAGGCCGCTATGTTGAAGAAGAAGATAGGCGTAAGCTCACAGAGGAGCATTATTTTAAAACTGCTACGGAAATGCAGATGCTCTTTGCCGACATCCCGGAAGCCTTAGCCAATACGGTGGTGATTGCCAAGCGTTGTGCGGTGAAATCGGAAACACGCGCCCCCATTCTGCCGCGTTTTACTACGGAAGATGGGCTAGATGAGGCAGAAGCCTTGCGTGTGCAAGCGGCCAAAGGGCTGGAGATGCGGCTACAGCATCATAAGGAAGAAGAGAAAACTGCCTACCGCGCACGGCTGGCTTTCGAGCTAGATGTGATTATCTCTATGCAGTTTCCTGGCTATTTCCTTATCGTATCCGATTTTATCCGCTGGAGTAAACGGCAAGGCATTCCAGTGGGGCCAGGGCGTGGCTCAGGGGCAGGATCGTTGGTCGCCTGGAGCCTGTTTATCACCGATCTTGACCCGTTACGTTTTGGGTTGCTCTTTGAGCGTTTCCTCAACCCCGAACGTGTCTCGATGCCCGATTTTGATATTGACTTCTGTCAGGAGCGGCGTGATGAGGTTATCAGCTATGTACAGGATAAATATGGCCATGATAGAGTGGCGCAGATTATCACCTTCGGAAAGCTGCAAGCACGGGCGGTGGTGCGTGATGTAGGGCGTGTGCTGCAAATGCCTTACGGGCAGGTGGATAAAATTTCTAAGCTTATCCCGAACAACCCCGCCGCCCCTGTCACCTTGCAGGAAGCCATTAATCTGGAACCTGCATTGCGCGCTGCCCGTGATGAGGAAGAGCAGGTGGCGCGTTTGCTCTCCATTGCTCTACAACTGGAAGGCTTGAACCGCCACGCTTCCACCCATGCTGCCGGAGTGGTGATTGGTGACAGGCCGCTTAGCGAACTGGTGCCGCTCTATCGTGATGCACGTTCCACCATGCCCGTGGTGCAATATTCGATGAAATATGCCGAAATGGCCGGGCTGGTGAAGTTTGACTTTCTCGGGCTTAAAACGCTGACGGTGATTGCCCATAGCTGCAACTATGTCAAACAACGTGGTATCGACATCGATATTAATACCATCCCCCTCGATGACCCCACCACCTTCCAATTACTTTCCAAGGGCGATGCGGTGGGGGTGTTCCAGTTTGAAAGTGCGGGGATGCGTGATTCCCTGCGCAAGCTGAAACCGGATACCATTGAAGATCTGATTGCGCTTGGCGCCCTCTATCGCCCAGGGCCGATGGATAACATCCCTACCTATATTGCCTGTAAGCATGGGTTATCGAAACCGGATTACCTGCATCCGAGTTTGGAGGGGATACTCAAGGAAACCTTCGGGGTGATTATCTACCAGGAGCAGGTAATGCAGATCGCTCAGGTGCTTTCCGGCTATAGCCTGGGGGCGGCGGATTTGCTCCGTCGTGCGATGGGGAAGAAAATCAAAGCTGAGATGGACGCGCAAGAGCAGCTATTTGTGACGGGTGCTGTGAGCAAAGGGGTGAATGAGAAGCAGGCACGCGATATTTTTAACCTGGTGGCAAAATTTGCTGGCTATGGGTTTAACAAGTCGCACGCGGCAGCCTATGCACTGCTTTCCTATCAGACCGCCTATTTGAAAGCCAACTATCCGGTGGAATTTCTGGTAGCCTCCCTGAATCTTGAAATTCATGATACCGATAAAATTAATGTGTTCATCCAGGAAGCAAAATATTTAGGCATTGACATATTGCCGCCTGATGTTAACCGTTCCGATGCATGGTTCTCAGTCGAGGAAGGGAAAATCCGCTATGGGCTGGGAGCACTAAAAGGAGTTGGCACACAGGCAATGGAAATGCTGGTGGCAGAGCGCACAGCAGGTGGGGCGTTTAGCAGCATTTTTGACTTGGCTGCACGGGAAACAGCCAAGGTAATGAACAAGCGGCAGCTTGAAAGCCTAATAAAAGCTGGGGCTTTTGATACGCTGCATACAAACCGCAAGCAGTTGCTGGAAGGGGTGGATACAGTCATCCGCTATAGCGGTTCGGTGGCAAAGGAACGCACAAGCAACCAGATCAGCCTGTTTGACAGTACTAATAACAGCGCGCAACCACTACCAAACTTAGAGCCTAAAATTGAGTTTATCCCGGCAGAGCGTTTGGCCGCCGAGCGTGAGGCGATTGGCTTCTATTTAAATGAGCATCCGCTGGATAGTTATAAGGAAACTTTGCAGGTAGCTGGAGTAAAACCATCTAATGCGCTGGAATCGCTGCCTGATGGCACCACCCATGTGAAAATGGCAGGGATTGTCACCGATACGCGCATTAAAGTCTCGCCACGTGGGCGGTTTGCTTATGTACAGCTTTCCGACAGCACAGGAAATTATGAAGTAGCCATTTTTGATGAAGCCTTGCTCAACCATAGCCGCGAATTACTAGGGGCGGCAGTACCGGTGCTGCTTGGAGTGGAAGCACGCAAAGATGCAGGCGGGGCGCGGCTAATTGCCGGTTCCATCATCAGCCTGGATGAGCATCTGGCCAACCGCCATGCAACCGCCACCATATGGCTGAACAGCTCCGAACCAGTGGAACGGTTGAAAACCCTATGTGGCGTGCAGGGGCGCGGCAAAACACGTGTGATAATTATCGTACAGATGGAACAATACGAAGCCGTTATCCCCCTCCCTGACAGCTACCCCCTCACCTCCAGCAATGCACAGATACTGAAAGATCAGCCAGGCATAGTGAAGGTGGAGCATGTTGCCGGTTAAGAGAGAAACTTCAACCGCGCTCCCCCATAGGGATAAAATCACGACGCGTATGGCCCGTATAAAGCTGACGGGGGCGACCAATTTTCTGGGCAGGGTCTTCCATCATTTCTTTCCACTGCGCCACCCATCCAGCCGTACGGGCTACGGCAAACAGCACGGTAAACATCTGCGGGGGAATGCGCATGGCCTTATAAATAATACCGGAATAGAAATCGACATTCGGGTAAAGCTTGCGTTCAATGAAATAGTCGTCATTTAAGGCAATACGTTCCAGTTCCATCGCAATCGTCAGCATAGGGTCATGCTGCATCCCCAGTTCCGCCAGCACTTCATGGCAGGTTTTACGCAACACGGCTGCACGCGGATCGTAATTCTTATAGACACGATGACCAAAACCCATCAGACGGAACGGATCATTTTTATCTTTAGCACGAGCAATATAGAGCGGAATACGCTCCGGCGTGGCAATTTCTGCCAGCATATTAATCACTGCTTCATTGGCACCACCATGCGCTGGCCCCCAGAGCGATGCGATACCCGCTGCGATACAGGCAAACGGATTAGCACCCGATGAACCTGCCAGCCGCACTGTGGAGGTGGAAGCATTTTGCTCGTGATCTGCATGAAGAATGAAAATCTTGTTCATGGCTGCAGCAAGCACGGGGTTCACCACATAATCCTCACTTGGCAAGGCAAACATCATATGCAAGAAATTTGCTGCATATCCCAGGCTGTTTTTAGGATATACAAATGGATGGCCGACCGAATATTTATACGCCATAGCCGCCAGGGTAGGAACCTTGGCAATCATACGGTAGGCCGCTATTTCCCGCTCACGTTCATCGTGCATATTGAGGCTGTCATGGTAGAAAGCAGACAAGGAAGCCACCGCCCCTACCATAATTGCCATAGGATGTGAACGACGCGGAAAACCACGATAGAGAAACTGCAACTGCTCATGGATAAGCGAATGTTCAATAATTTCTTTACAGAAGTGTGTATTTTCTTCTTGGGTTGGCAACTCACCATTCAGCAACAGATAGGCCACCTCAAGGAAATCAGCTTGTTCTGCCAACTGGTTAATCGGGTAGCCACGATGCGTTAAAATGCCCTTATCCCCATCAATATAGGTGATTTTTGATTCACAGGAAGCGGTAGACATAAAGCCAGGATCATAGGTAAACACACCGGTTTCACTATAAAGTTTTGTAACATCAATTACATTCGGCCCCTCAGTACTTTCCAGGATGGGGAATTCCATTACATTATTGTTTAACTGAATGGATGCTTGCGGATAGGTAAGGGGAGCTTCCGGTGCTTTTGTCATATTTTCCTCCTGTTAGAGATATACGGGTAAGAACAAGCAGTATACCGCAAAGCACCATAATTGCAATGCTCTCCTTTCTTAAAGTAAGAAAAAGCACCCCATGCCATACCACAAAGAAAATTTATGCAACACTATATACGCCTTCCCGCTAATGCGGCTTCTCCTCCATGCTCTCCCCGCATATAGATATGATTTCTCCAGGATTGTTTTACATTATTAATAGCCCCACACCTTTCCGGCAATGGTGAGATATGACGTAATATAGATTCTCCCACCCCATAAGTGGCAACGGGTTTCCCACCTGCTCCACTTTCATATTGACCTTGATAGATGATATGGATTTCTATTCCACTCACCCTACCCTCTGATATTTTATTGACAGGAATAATAGCGTTAGTTGCTGAGCCATGCTGTATAGTTAACTTACCCTCGCTCTCAACAATATAATGAATATGTTTATCAACATTGCTATCAGAAGGATCCTGATAAATAATATGTATGCTACCATCCTTCCTTTTCGTGCGCATAATTTCAATAAAAGCCGTATATCCTTCCGGAAGAGACTTATCTTTTGTAATAGATTGCGCCAGCGATTGCGCTTCTTTTACGGTAATTGCACGACTTCTTTCTTCTATCATTGACAATGATTGCGCTGCCGAAGCTGCCGATTCAGCATTATAGCGTGACCTATTTATCTTTTTCTCCGCAACAGGCACTACAGAGGGGGCTCTAGCATGTAATGCATTCGTTGTGACCGTTACTGCTTCCTCATCACGTTTGACAGACAAAACATTCCCGTTCGCAGGCTTATCCTGTAATGGCTTATGCGTCTGCTTTTTTTGCTTGTCTAACGCCCAATAAAAATCATTTAACCCATATTGTTCATATTTCAACTTCTCGACATAATCAAACAATAGAGATTCTTCAACTGATTGAATAAACAGCCTCTTCATTCTGCTATTGCGTTCCAAGGCATGTATATCAAAACACATATTGTTATAGCCCTTAATTGTAAATAACCCGCTACCTTTCAGTTTCTTTTTATATTCTTGTCTGTCACGGATAGCGGTATTATGCTCGGAGGAGGATGTAAAAATGGCGTTCTGAATAAATCTTTCTACCACTAGAACATCCAAATTCAGCTCTTTACAAGCAGCAAATATTTGCTCACTCTCTTCCATTTCTTCTCTGAATTGATATATATCGTTTCTTCTTTGCGCCCCCATTTCAATAGGTTCCAATGCTGTAATTCTGGCAATCATCTCGCTGGTTTCCTGATGATTCCCATGTTCCCTCAGTAATTTTCTGACCGTTATTATCCGTACAAGCAAGTCTTTTAGATCATCTTTCGTACTACTTGAAGCTGCCATCCTACTCTTATTTACCTGATGCAACAAATCAGCACCTTTCTCATTGCAATATGGAAATGCAGATAATAATGCACAACCAAAACGCTCTGTCATTTTCGGTGGCAGATGCTTCAATGTATAGTTCTTGATAATACGTTTCTGCTCCCTTCGTTCAGCAATTGCCTCTATAACAGACTCTTTATCTAATGCCTCGCGTGCAATCCCTATATCCCCATTACGCGGCCGGAATTTTGCCGTCCAAATATTGTTAGTAACACCGGTTGAAACTGCACCGGCACTTAATAAAGCAAGCCCTACCGGCAATGCAGCACCGTATGTTACAACAGAAGCCAAAGCAAGGGTTGTCATTGCTGCACCAGCAGTGAAAGCACTGAAACCTAATGTGTTAGCTGTATAAAACTTTCTTTTAGATGCCGTAATCTGATTAATCTTCCGGATGCCTGTCTGCATGTATAACTCGACATCACCTCTTGCTTCTTCAGGTAAGATCGTGTTCCAGGTTCTCCATAAATCATACCCGTTCCTTAGCGTCTGACACCCTGCATATAATGCAATAATAGGCAATGCCCAAAATGAATCCAGAGCAATAGCACTGATAACGATTGCTGAGGATGCACCGTTTAAGACACCAGGCACTACAAGATTGAAATGTGTATCAAATTGTGAATAGTGGAGTGTCGTACTAAACGCTTCTAACCTATGAATCACTCCTGCAAGTTTTTCTTTACTTTCTATATCTTCAACCGATTCCAACTCTTTTTTATATCTATCAATATCATGCTGAAGACCTTGTATTGCAGCATGTAGTTTTTCCCGATTGTTCAGAGTTCCTTTTATATTGCGTATAGCTGCTGTCAACCCAATCAGCGCTAATGGCCCTGAAATACCAAGAAAAATTCCCCAATGCGCCCCGGAGGAAAAATCTGCTACCTCTCCCAGCGACTCATGTTTCTCTGCCCCACTATTCTTTGCTATTTCATTAAGTGCTGTAGCCACCTCATCCAAATCTATCGACGCAACACAACATGGACAACCTTCACTATTTTGGTTCAACACCTGCGGATGACTATCACCACAATTACCACCATGACACTGGTGCTGGTGATTTGCGGCATCTCCCTTTACCACGCTGGCATGGCAATGATTATCATGCGTATGAAAGCGTAAACTATAATAATACTGGTTCTGCTTGATAGCTGGTTTATTGGCTACGTCAGGCTGTAGGAAATTATCTTTCTTTTTAAGAGGAACCATACTGCTGCTTATAGTATGGTGATTAGGCTTCTGCCCCTCTCCACGAACATCTTTTAATTGCTTTTTACTTTTTCGTTTCTTGATTGGTTCAACGCAAGAGCCACAAAACATTATACCGCTTCCATTACGCACTGCTGAATACGGTCTGGTCATAAGAGAGCCTATCGTTATATTATTACAACATCAATCTTAGTTGATATGTTATAATATAACATTATGTCAATACGAATATGCTATTAGAAAGAAATTATCCGGTAATCCCCCCATTTTTAGGGGGGATTACCTGGCGCAACACCCTTTTGAACGCATGTTGATAGAAGTTGGGGTTAAGCATCGTTATACTAAACCGTATAGGCCACAAACCAATGGGAAGGCTGAACGGTTCTGGAGAACCCTTAAAGATGATTTGCTTGAAGGAACAGAGTTTGAATCACTCGAACATTTGCGAGAGGAATTGGTGAAGTACTTGATCTACTATAATGAAATCAGACCCCACCAAGCCCTTGCTGGAAAAACACCCTTAGCAACTCTCAATCTGTCAACAAATTAGTTGACTTATACACGGGATGACAACCCTACCTGAAAACATATACATGAAAATCCATGCTTGATGTCGTGTATTATAGTAACCTCAGTTTTGGATAAGCTTTGCTTATCCAAAACTGGCATGTTATTGAAA
>CAZXPG010000027.1:0-24496 GCA_964643145.1 uncultured Rickettsiales bacterium | reverse complement strand
CCTCCCTTTTTTTAAAAGGATTATAGCAGTGTTGCGCTTCAATGTTGAGTCCGCCTAAAGATGAGCTTCCTTTTTCTAAAGAAGTGATGGGGGTGGTCAAGTCATTTATGTTGGTTCCAGATGATAGTACAATCAGAACCTTTGGAAAATCAGGTATGACTGCATCTGACGGACAGAATATTGGCTGGTGGGTTGGTTATAAAGAATTTCCTGACAGGTCAATATTTTTCGCTACACGTATTGTAAAAAATGTCGATGAAGAACTCGGCGATTTTATTGCCTGTAGGAAGTCTATTACAGAGTATGTCATCAATCATTATATAACGCATGCTGACTAACTATAACCTCAGTTTCGGATAAACAAAGTTTATCCGAAACTGAGGTTATTTATACGCTTTTTATATATTCTTCTTATCTTGCTATAATATTTTTATAGCGTTATGCCATATAAATGTCGGTGCTATTTAAGTATCGGGAATGCGTATGTTATGCTGGAGAATATTATGTATTGTATTGCTGATAGTGCAGCCTATGTGTGTAGTTGCTGCTGAAACAGTATCGGATGCTGAGTTTGATGCGCTGCTCTCCTTAGATATTGATCAATTAACAGTGACATCGGTTTCTAAAACCAGTGAAAAGGTCAGCGGTGCGGCAGCGGCTATTTACGTGATTACCGAGGAAGATTTACGCCGTTTGGGGGTAACATCAGTTGTTGAAGCATTGCGTATAGTGCCGGGAACCGATGTATCTCAAATTACCGCGCATGATTGGATGGCATCGGTGCATAGTCTGGCAGTGCCAGCGCGAGGCCTAAATGCCGATCTTGTTAGTAAGCTGTTGGTGCTGGTGGATGGGCGTTCGGTATATACGCCGATTCGTTCGTTGGTATATTGGGATATGGAAGATATGATTATCAGTGATATTGACCGTATTGAGGTTATTCGTGGGCCAGGTGCGACATTATGGGGAGCCAATGCGGTGAATGGTGTCATTAATATTGTTACCAAACATGCCAAAGATACCCAGGGCACCTATCTTGCTGCCCGAACGGGAACGGAGGAATATCTTACTACGGAAGGGAGGTATGGTGGGCATAGTGGCAAGGATACATTCTACCGTGTATATGCCAAACAAAGCAAATATGGCCCAACGGAATTAGCAGCAAATGGGAGGGATGCCTATGACGACTGGTATCAAATACGCACCGGTTTCAGGGTAGATAGCGGCAAGGAAGCGGATAACTATACCGTGCAGGGAGATATTGCCCATGGCCAGGAGAAAGAGTTCACTAATACATTGCAGGTTACTTCGCCTTTTGTTGTGCCAAGGGTGTTTACGAATGATTTCAATAATATGAATATCATAACCCGTTGGACGCGGGAAATTTCCGATGACGCACAACTCACCGCTCAGTGGTATCTCACCCACTATAACCGAGAAGCCTATGCCTTTAACCAGGAAGTGACCATTGCGGATATTGATGTGCAGAATGCTGTCTATACCACGGGGCGCAATCAGATTGTATGGGGAGGGGGATATCGTTATACAACAGACTATATGAAGGTTGGGCCTATCATCACCATACAAGAGGCCAGAAAACAAACCGATGTGGCCAATCTGTTTCTACAGGATGAATATGCTATTATTCCAACACGGTTGTTTCTTACGTTGGGTTCAAAATATGAATATAATGATTATACCCAGAATGAGGTGCAGCCTTCGGTTCGGGTGAGTTATAATATCAAGCATGGCCACACCGTATGGGGTGCGGTTTCGCGGGCGGTGCGTGTGCCAAGCCGGGCAGAGAATGATCTTGATTTTATTGCGATGATTGGCCCATCAAGCGAACAGGGCGTTATTAATGTGATGCATATCACCAGCGGCGGCTATATTAAATCGGAAGAGTTGTTGGCACATGAACTGGGATACCGTTTCTATGCTTCCCCTGATTTTTCCATTGATATTAATGGATATTATAACGATTACAAGAATCTTACCCTGTTATATCGGGCTCCTGCCCACAGGGAGGGGAATATGAATGTGATTCCTTTTCCTTTCACGAATAATGGCAGCGGCTATACCTATGGTGCTGATATCAGCGGTAGTTGGTCAGTGAATAGCTGGTGGAAAATAGCAGGCAGTTATAGCTATATGACGTTGCATATTGATAGTATTGGAGAGGGTATTGTAAATCCGAATTCTGTTGAGCGTTCCTCACCGCATCATGCATTTTCATTACGGTCTTATATGAATATACGACCGAATCTGGAGTGGAATGTGATGTGTTATTTTTCGGATGACCTGCCCGATAGTGCGAATGGTATATTGCAGAGTGTTTCTAACTTACGTGTTGATACGAAAATTGCCTATAAGCTGCTTCCCACGATGGAAATGAGTATGGTGGGGCGTAATCTTTTTAATCGGGCACATGCGGAATATATTATGCCGCCTTCAACAAAGATAGGGCCTAGCATTCTTGGGGAAATCAGTTGGGGGTTCTAATTGCAATAATCTATGCAACTATTCAGCCGTTGGCGGTATATTGTGCAAAGCCATATTTTTCGCGTAGTAACTATTTTCTTTCTGTTCTGGTTAGGTCACATAGAGATTGCACAGGCGGATGCACGAAAGGATAAAATCGAGGCGGCGTTTCTCTATAATTTCCTTAAATATATTAGCTGGCCCGCATCATCCTTTTCAGATCCTGATACAGCCGTGCATATTTGTATCTATAATAACCCGTCGCTGGTGGATGCGCTCGGCTATGTCAAGCGGCAGAAATCGACAGAGCGTACATTGGTGATTACCGCATTGCCCATTTCAGTGCGGCCAGAGGGGTGTCATATTGCTTTTATCAGTGCGCAAGGGCCATTCCCGGTCTATTTTGTGGAAATTAGTGCGCCGCTTACAGGAATATTGCTTGTAAGCGATATTCCTGGGTTTATTTATCGGGGAGGAATGATCGGGATTGTGGAAGAAGGGGGGTATTTAGCACTTGAAATCAATAATACTGTTCTCATGCAGGCAGGTCTTCGTGCAAGTTCTAGGCTACTATCCATTGCGCGGCAGGTCATTTAGCAATGAAGGCGCGTGTTATTTCAACGTTAAAAGATCTTTCAATAGGTAAGAAGCTTCTTACGATAATATTAACAACCAACATTATCGCATTATTTAGTGCCAGTATTATTCAGATATTGTTTATTTTTTATAACGAACGTGATTTTTTGGAGAAACGGTTGCGGTTAACAGCCGATATTGTGGCGTTACAAACGGCTGTTAGCCTTGAATTTGCTGATCCTATTTCTGCAAGGGAGAACCTCATGTCACTACGTGTGTATCCGGCTATATCTATCGCCTGCATTTATGACAATAGCGGTAATATATTTGCGGCTGTATCGTTGCTAACCCGTCAGGAGATAGGAGAAGATAAGTTATTGTGCCCGTTGGCAGGACACTATAACACTAGGCTAGTGTGGGATATGCTCTATATTCATACGGATATTATGAGTGGTACGCATAAAGTAGGTACATTGTATCTTGAATATGACCTATTCCCTCTATATCAGAATATGCTGCGTATTGTTACCGTTACACTGGTTATTTTTCTGTGTAGCTTGTTATTTTCGTATATAATTGCCTCTTCACTACAGCGGTTAATTTCACAGCCCATTATTTCACTTGCACAAGCAACCCATCAATTTACACAAACCCATGATTATACATTGCGGGCAGTTAAATATGGGGAGGATGAGCTTGGCTGGTTGGCGGATAGTTTCAATGTGATGATAAAGGAGTTGGAGAAGCATGAGTTGCAGCTTGAACGGGTTATCAAGGAGTTGAGTGATTCTAATGTAGAGCTGGAGCGTTTTGCCTATATTTGTTCCCATGATCTACAGGAGCCATTGCGTATGATATCTAATTATACGCAACTTTTATCACGGGAATATCAGGATAGGTTAGGGGATGATGCCAAGGATTATATGGATTTTATTATTGATGGTGCTGGAAGGATGCGGCATCTGATTAATGATATTCTGGCCTATTCACGTATTGGTTATAATCCAGGGCCTATCTCATCGGTGAATGTTAACGAGATCGTACATAATGTACTCAAAAACTTAGAATTTGCCATTCAGCAGAAAGATGCTGTTATTACCATGGATAGGCTTCCTGTCATGGAGGGATATAAAACATTAATGACGCAGGTTTTTCAGAACCTGATAAGCAATGCGCTGAAATTTGGCACCGGTAAGCAGCCTAAAGTCCATATTGGTGCCAGGCCTATTGTCCATGGATGGGAGTTTTCGGTGCAAGACAATGGTATTGGCCTTAATATGCAATATCGCGATAAAATATTTGAGATCTTTAAACGGTTGAACCGCCAAGAAGATTATGAGGGAACAGGAATTGGTTTAGCCATATGCAAGAAGGCCGTAGAATATCACGGCGGACGTATTTGGGTGGTGTCAGAACCAGGCAAAGGTTCAACATTCTTATTTACGATTCCTGATGTCAAACCTTCACTTTTCATCAAAAGAGGGAAAACTAACAATGGGATGTATAGCGGATAATAGTAAGATCGTGGAAATTTTATTAATAGAAGATAATCCGGGTGATATCCGGTTGACAATGGAAGCCTTCAAAAATGCCAAAATGGCCAATAAGCTGCATATTGCACGTGATGGTGAGGAGGCAATACAGTTTTTGCATAAAGAGCCTCCGTTCCACGATGCAGTAACGCCAGATATCATTTTGCTTGATTTGAACCTGCCCAAAGTTGACGGCAGGGAAGTGTTGGAAATTATTAAGCAGGATAATAATCTCAGGAAAATTCCAGTGGTGATTCTCACCAGTTCCGAAGCCGAAATAGACGTGGTGCAAAGCTATAACCTACATGCTAATTGCTATGTTGTTAAGCCGGTTGATTTTGAGAAATTCATTACTGTTATCAAAAGTATCAAGGATTTCTGGTTGACAGTGGTGAAGTTGCCACCGGAATAGCCCCAGGGAAAAGACAAGGGGTACAATAAAAGAGGGTGTTCTATACTGAAACCACTTGAAGAGTGGTTTCAGTATAGTCCTTATTTTTGCGTTCCTGCTTTATGCAGCATTGCTTGCACTCAAGCATTGTCTGCTCACATTGCAACCTAACCAATTCTTGAACTGTGAGCAGTATATGATCAGTATCAATAACCAAGAATCACCGGAATATTATCGGCGTGAGTTGGCAAACTTTGCCTATAAAATTTCCCATGATTTGCAAACGCCTCTGCGCTCGGTTATCGGGTTTAGCAATCTAGTGCTTGCGAGTGCAGGAAATAAATTCACCGTGCAGGAGAAAGAGGATATGCAGATGGTGCTAGGTTCGGCCAGGCATGCCCAGGAATTAATTGAGGCATTACTGCAATATTCTCGTCTTATCTCTATCCCCCATGTGCCTGTGAAAATAGAGAGTGAGGCTGTACTGCGTGAGGTGTTAGAGGCAATGGATGAGAAAATAGTCGGAACCAGTGCGCATATTAGCTATAATAGCCTGCCCGATGTGCTGGCAGACCCCAGGCAGTTATATCGTCTTTTTTATTACCTGCTTTGTAACGCTATAAAATTTCATCAACCCGACCATTCCCCTATTATTCGCATAACTGCCGAACCTTATGAGAAGAAAGACTATTGGCTGTTCCGCGTTATAGATAACGGCATTGGCATTGATTCCAAATATCATAATGTAGTGTTTGATTTGTTCAGAAAGTTACATTCCGACGAGGAATATCCAGGGCTTGGTGCCGGGCTTGCTTTTGCCCGTAAAATTGTTGAGCAGCACCATGGGACGATTGGTCTTGATTCGTTTCCAGGCCAGGGAACGAGTGTGTGGTTTACGCTTCCGGCAGCGTTAGAGGGGGAAGGGGAGGTTCAGCAGTAACGGCGTCACTTTCAGCATCAATAACAGCATTGCTGTTCTGGCTAATAAGCTGATAGCGTTCAAGTGCGGTGGGGGCGGGTTTGTTATTCTGGGCATTCAGGCCCAAACGTTGGATAGTGCTAGCACGGGGCAGCAGTTTGCTATTAAAGGAGGCTGCAAATTTATCATAGTGAGAAACACTGGATTGTAGCGCGTTTCCTAACCGTCTGGCATGGTCTGCCATCACATTGAGATTGGCAAGTAATTTGCTGGTTTCTTCGAGGATAGCTGTATGGTTGTTGAGTTGTTTCTCTTCAGCTATCTGAAAACGGGTGAGTGAGAGGATATTGATAATGCCCGCTGGCCCCGTAGGGATAATATCAGCCTCCAGGGCCTTGTGCTGGAATTCGGGGTCGGCTTTGCATAATTGTTCCAGTGCGGCATCGCTGGGGATAAACATAATAGCTGAAATGTGCCGTATGGTGCGTTGTTGGTCAGATTTACGTAATTGGCTGCGCACAGCATCTTTATACTCTTTGGCAGCTAATGATTTCAGATGGTTACGCATGGTGATTTTTAATTTATCATAGATCATCTGTTCTTCATGCCCCCCTTCTGCCTGTGCCAGTTCAAGGAAAAATTTGGAAGCTTTGCTGTCGATAACCAATATGTTGTCTGCGGGTAAGAATAGCACGGCATCTGGCCGCAAACGGTGGCCATCTTCATTGCTGCTAATGGTGTATTGCATGATAAAATCACGCCCTTTTACCAGGCCAGAAACGTTTAGGATATTCTCCAGCGTAATTTCTGCCAGGCTACCGGCACCAACCGGCGAAAGCAGAGAGCGTTTCACCAGTGCCAATGTGTCAGCGGATTCATCCACCTTACCTTTGAGCGCGGCCACATGCTGTGCAAGTGTCCGCATGTGGTTATGAAGCTGTTCGGTAGTGTGCAGGGTTGCGCTCGTTGCGGCATGTTTGGCTTCCTGGGTTTCGCGTTTATGTTCCTCCAGTAGCTTGCCAGATAGCTGGCTTCCTGCTTCAAAAATGGCGGCTTTGGCATGATGCACGGCCTCTTGCCGTGAAGTTTCCCAGTCCTGCATCCGCTTTTCAATCTGGCTATAGCGTTCGCTCATGAGTTCCAGTTGCTTTTCGGCTTCAAAACGGGCGCTACGCTCTTCTTGGCAGGTGGCGCGTAATGTGCGTTCTTCGGCTGTTTTCTGCCGGAGCTGTGCCTCTAATGTACGCACATACCAGAGCACAAGGGCAATGCTGGTTGCAATAGCAAGCAACAGTAGAAGAACAAGCGCAATTTCCATAAGCAAGTTACATCAGCTTGATAAACAGGCCGACAATCATTAGGGCGATGCTGAGGAAGCCACCAAACATCCATTTGATGATATCAATTTTTGCTTCAGAAATTTTCTGGTCAAAGCGCAATTGCGTTTCAGAAATTTTCTGGTCGAAGCGCAATTCAAGCTTAGCGAAATCATTGCGCATTTCTGATTTGAAGGTGTTAAACTCGGTTTTGGTTGCAGCCGGTGATATATCGCTTGCCCGTGCGTTATGGATTACGTCAATCACGGCCTCAGCCTGTGCCTCAGAGAACCCTTTAGCCTGTAGGTTTTTAATATAATGATGAGTATCAAATGTAACTGTTGCCATTATTGTGTCCCATAGGTATCTTGACCCTAGTGTAATGGCCTCAAAACTGTTTTTCAAGTAAAATAACTCGTATAAGTAAGAGCGTTTGTATGGATATTGCTGTTGTAATTCTGGCTGCGGGGCAGGGAACCCGTATGAAGTCCCATCTGCCAAAAGTGCTACATCCGTTATGTGGAAGGCCCATGCTTCATGCTGTGCTTGAGCTGGCAGTAGGCCTTGCCCCAGAGCGTATTATCACTGTGGTTGGCCCAGGAATGGAGCAGGTGAGGGAGAGTGTGGCAGCCGTTTGCCCCGAAGCATTATGCGTAGAGCAGCGTGTGCAGTGTGGCACGGCGGATGCGGTGCGTGCGGCCTTGCCCCATTTGCAGGGTTTTAGTGGCCAAGTGGTGGTTCTCTATGGGGATACGCCGCTGATCCGTAGCGAGACGGTGAAGAAAATGATGGTCTATAGCCATGTTCCAGCGCATGCGGTTACAGTGCTGGGGTTTTATGCAGCGAACCCGATGGGCTACGGCAGGCTGGTTACTGGCAGTGAAGGCGAGTTATTTGCGATTGTGGAATGCAAAGAAGCAACGGAAGTGCAGCGCAGCATCACTCTGTGTAATTCTGGAGTGATGGTGATCAACGGCATGGTGCTTGAAAACCTGCTTGCCATGGTGAGTAACCATAACAGCAAAGGCGAATATTACTTGACCGATATTGTGGGGATTGCCAGAAAAAACGCCTATCAATGTTATGTGGTGACGGCTGAGGAGGCGGAGGTGTTGGGTATCAATTCTCGCCAGCAACTTGCTGAAGCTGAGAACATAGCGCAACAAAGGTTGCGTATGCAGGCAATGGAGCAGGGGGTGACACTCATTGCCCCCGATACGGTTACGTTCAGTTTTGACACGATATTGGCACAGGATGTAACGATTCATCCGCATGTGGTATTTGGCAAGAATGTACGTGTGGAGGAGGGGGCAGAGATACGTGCCTTCTGCCATATTGAAGGGGCGGTGGTAGGAAAATATAGTAGTGTTGGCCCATTTGCCCGTCTGCGTTCTGGCACCGCAATGGAAGAGCGTAGCCGTGTGGGAAATTTTGTGGAAATTAAAAATGCGCAGATTGGCAAGGGCGCAAAGGTCAACCATCTTAGCTATATTGGTGATGCCACGGTGGGAGAGAAAAGCAATATTGGCGCAGGTACGATAACCTGTAATTATGACGGCTATGCGAAGCATCATACCACCATTGGCAGGAATAGTTTTATTGGTTCTAATACGGCCATTGTTGCGCCGGTGGTTATTGGCAATGGGGTGATTGTGGGGGCAGGCAGTGTTATCCTGGAAGATATTGCCGATAATGCGTTGAGTGTAGCGCGTGCCAAACAGGTTAATATTGAAGGCAAAGGTGAGGCTATTCGTAAGCGCAAGAAAGGGGAAGCGAAGAGATAAACCCGCATTCCAGGGAGCGCGGTGCTTCCTGGAATACGTGGCTCACCCAACCGTGAGGGTAAACTATTTTTTTAAGAATCCTATAGCCAGGAGTAATCCGTTTTTTGCCGCAATTACCATGTTACGTAGGAGTTGTATAGCGTCTTTGTTTCCCCAGGCGCAGGCAAATATGCCAACAGCAAGGCCAATAGCAAGCCATAGGATGCTGCCGGAAGCACCAGCAAGCAGACAGAGCAATAATCCACCGGCAATAACCATCAGACGTAGGATAAGGGGAGGGTTCTCATACAGTTTCATAGAAGTAGTTCCTATAAGATAGCCTCAGTTTTGGATAAGCACGGCTTATCCAAAACTGAGGGTAAAGTAACAACAATACCCCCTCTTGAAAGAGGGGGGGGCCATCAGCAAAGCTGAGGTTAATAAATGAAGAAAGGGAGCGTATGGCTTATAGCCAGGAAGGAAGCAACAATTGAGCATAAATCATGTAAATGATACCATTAACACTACCATAATTGTAATAAGGTGTCAAGTGTGTGTATTAATTCAACTTCAATTTTAATGAGAGAGGGGTGCCCAGAACTGAGCTTGCCATATATTCCTATTGTCAAATAATATCCGCTTGGTAAGTGAAGGCAGGAAAAATCTTGCCTTTCACCCCCTATGTATATTAACCTCAGCGTTGGATAAGCGTGGCTTTCTGAGATTAAGGTTATATAGGGGTTTCATGGTTTCACTTCATTCCACTTTTCGTTTATTGCTGTGTGGCAGTTTGGTGCTGCTTGGTGCCTGTACTTCGCATCCCCCCTCTGTTCCTGTTAGCAGTACGCTTAAAGAAAGTGCTGTTTATCCAGGGCATTATAAAATAGGTAGCCCGTATAAAGTGGATAATACCTGGTATTATCCCAAAGCTGATCCTAGCTATGTCGAGGAGGGAATGGCTTCCTGGTATGGGCCAGGATTCCACGGTAACCGTACGGCTAATGGTGATTTATATGACCAAACCACCTTTACTGCTGCTCACCGCACCCTTCCTTTACCTAGCATGGTAAGAATCACTAACCTCGCAAATGGTCGTTCTGTCATTGCTATGGTCAATGATAGAGGGCCATTCTCCAAGAAGCGGATTATTGATATCTCTGAAAAAACCGCTATTGCCCTGCATATGAAGCAACAGGGCGTGGGTAGGGTGCGGGTAGAATTCCTGCCTGAACAGACAGAAGAAATGCTGGCTGCCTTGCATCTGCCCCCCATTGAGGGGCAATATGCAACCGCGGCCAGTGAGTATAAAGAGCCCAATATGTCTTCTTCTGGCTCGCCTTTGGTGGCCTCCGCTATAGCTGCCGAACCTATTGCCATTGATGGCGCAAGCAACCCTATTTTTATTCAGGCCGGTGCTTATAGTTCTAAGGGTAGTGCCGAAAAAGTGGCGCATAGCCTGAAGAAATTTGGGAAAGTAGGGGTTAAAACAGTAAAACTTGAAGAAAAAACCTTTTATCGTGTGCGAATAGGCCCTCTTAAAAATGCTCGCTATGCCAACCAATTATTGGATAAGGTGATCGGTCTAGGAAACCCGCATGCTATTATTATTGGCAATAGTGGGTAGTGGTTTTTCTCCTATATAGTGGTTCCAACTATAGATGCTTAACAGTTGCTTTTTCCTTGATATCGTTGCAAGATGACGTGATTATACAGAGATGCTCGCATGGTAGCAGAGTTTGCTTGCGATGCAATTTAACCAATTTTTAAACCAATGGGCAGTATAGACCTTATTTTTGCGTTCCTGCATTATGTATCTTTAGATACATCTACGCTTGCACTCAAGCATAGTCTGCTCACATTGCAACCTAACCAATTCTTGAACTGTGAGCAGTATATCATGCACCAACAATTTCTTCCTTTCGCTGAAAAACTGGCAGATACGAGTGGCGATATTATACGAAAATATTTTCGTACCTCCTATCAGTCAGATACTAAGTTGGATACCAGCCCCGTTACCATTGCCGATAAAGAGACAGAAGCGGCGCTGCGTGCAATGATTGCTAGCCACTATCCTGACCATGCCATTATTGGCGAGGAATACGGTATTACCCGCAAAGAAAGCCCCTATTGTTGGGTGATTGACCCTATTGATGGTACGAAATCTTTTATAATAGGCCGTGCAATTTTTGGTACATTAATCTCACTGAATTATAATGCTATCCCTGTTATTGGTATTATCGACCAGCCCATAAGCCAGGAACGTTGGATGGGATTACAGGGCCATGGTGCAACGCTTAATGGGCAGCCTATTTCAACTAGAAATTGTTCTGTCCTCAGCGAGGCAATACTTTGTACCACCGCCAGGGAATTATTTAATAGCGAGGATGGCGCAGCCTTCGATAAGGTATCACGTGCAAGTAAATATACCGTCTATGGGGGTGATTGCTATAATTATGGGCTCCTCGCTATGGGAACCGTAGATATTGTGGTGGAGGCAGGATTGCAACCGTACGACTTCTGCGCGCTAGCCACCATTACCAATGAAGCAGGGGGTGTCTGTACCGATTGGGAAGGAAATAGCATCAACTACTACTCTGATGGCAGAATCGTGGCCAGTGGCAACAAATACATACATGAAAAAGTGCTAGAACTTCTTGCATAATGCGTTCTCCAGCAATAGAACGCTGCCAGAAAGCGATGAACCTCTGCTCGATGAGGCCGACACACTAGCCTCATCTAACATGATATTCTGACAGAGGTCGAACAGGTAGGTTATTTTATTTTTTCTTCTTTAAATTCTACGTGTTTGCGCACAACAGGATCGTATTTATTAAAGGATAATTTTTTGGTTAGCTTCTTAGGGTTTTTCTTTTTCACATAGAAAAATCCTGTGTTTGCGGTGCTTACCAAGCGAATGAGAACAGTAGTCTTTTTAGCCATTTTACCATCTTTACGAAAAGTGCTTATATAAGTGAGAGGTCAGCGGTCTTATGATTTCCTTAAACCTGTGCCAAGGAAAACAAAAGCTGGAGATTACACAATTTCCTTACGCTGTCAAGAATATTTTAGCCTTGTTCACCGACAATTGAACGGAACTGTATCGTAGATTGCATTTGTAGAGGAGGCTTATAGAGAGAAACTATTGCCACACCCGCAACGCATGGAACTGTTGGGGTTGATGATTTCAAAATCAGCACTTCCCAAGGTTTCGATATAATCTATCGTGCAACCTTTCATGAATTCAAGTGACATGGCATCAACCAGCAGTAAGGGTTGTTTGCCCTCAGGCAGAGCAATATCATCGGCTGCGGCTTTGTGCTGGCCAAAATCATAGACATACTTGAAGCCAGAGCAGCCGCCACCTTCCACGATGATACGCAGGCAACTGGTTTGATCATTCTCGGCAGCAGCTAAGCTAGCCAGCCGTGCAGCTGCACGTTCGGTGAGTGTAATAGGAGAGGTATCTGTTGACGTAGTCATTTTAAGCACCTACATTGTCTAAAGTAAAAATGAGTTCATCATATTAATCCTTTGTTGTTAAATTTACAATGCAAGAATTACATCTGGCACCGTATGCCTCGCTTTCTGTCAATAGCCGTGGCCGTTATTTTCCTGAAGAGGAGAGTATCACTCGCTCTAAGTTCCAGCGCGACCGTGACCGTATTATTCATTCAGCGGCATTCAGGCGGCTGGAATATAAAACGCAGGTATTTGTTAATCATGAGGGCGATCACTACCGTACCCGCCTCACCCACAGCCTGGAAGTGGCGCAGATTGCCCGTTCCATCAGCAAGCTGCTGCATTTGAATGATGATTTAGCGGAAGCGTTGGCCTTAGCGCATGATTTGGGCCATACACCTTTTGGCCATGCTGGGGAGGATAGTTTAAGTGAGGCGATGGCAGAGTTTGGTGGGTTTGACCATAATGCCCAGAGCATTAAGATACTCACCCAGCTTGAACAGCGTTATGCCGAGTTTGACGGATTGAACCTGACCTGGGAAACGCTTGAGGGCATTGCCAAGCATAATGGCCCGCTGACTGGCCTACTATCAAATGGTAAGCCACTTGCCCGGGTAATCACCGATTATAACGCCATCTATGATCTTGATCTGCATACCTATCCTTCTGCTGAAGCGCAGGTGGCAGCCTTATCCGATGATATTGCCTATAATAACCATGATGTTGAGGATGGTGTGCGGGCTGGGCTGTTATCTGTTAAGGAGTTGCGGCGATTGCCCTTAGTGGGTGATATTATCCAGGAGGTGCAGGGGAAATATGCAAAATTGCCAGAACAGCGCTTGATCCATGAAGTGAACAGGCGGCTGATCGGGTTGATGGTGCAGGATGTGGTGGCGGAAACGCTGAAGAACATTGAAGCTTTCTCGGTGAAAACGGCAGATGATGTGCGCCAGTTAGATAGGCCACTGGTAACATTTTCAGCCAGTATGCAGGAATATAATGATTGCCTGAAAGCCTTCCTTCATGCCAATATGTACCGCCATTATAAAGTGAACCGCATGACCAGCAAAGCCCGTCGCATTATCACCGGCCTGTTTTCCTTGCTGCATAAAGAGCCACAATGCATGCCGACAGAATGGCGTAAGCTGACATTGGGGAAAGATGCGCGTGAAACCGCCATTGTGGTGGCCGATTTTATTGCCGGAATGACCGACCGTTTTGCTATTAAAGAATATAAATCGCTTTTCGATATGAAGACGTAATCACTATGAACCTATTTTCTCTATTTCGTACCCATATTATCACCATTGTGAAAGCACTGATTGCTGAAGATATATTGTCACCAGGGGTAGATTGTGCCGCTATTACGGCTGAGCCGCCAAAAGATGCTTCTCATGGTGATATCGCTACCAATGTAGCGATGGTGCTGGCCAAACCTGCCCGTAAAAGCCCGCGCGCCCTTGCTGAAATGATTGCTGAGCGGCTGCGTGCTTTGTCGGAAGTCGATACGGCGGATGTTGCCGGGCCCGGTTTCATCAATATGCGCCTGAAGCCTTACATCTGGCAGCATACGGTGCGTGACGTGTTAGAGAGTGGCATAGGCTATGGCAATTCCACCCTAGGAAAAGGGCAGAAGGTCAATCTGGAATATGTGTCGGTGAACCCCACCGGGCCAATGCATATTGGTCATGCGCGTTGTGCGGTTTATGGTGATGCGTTGGCATTGCTGCTGCTTAAAACCGGCTATGAGGTGACTAAAGAATATTATATCAATGATGCGGGCAGCCAGATTGATACACTTGCCCGTTCCGCCTATCTGCGTTACCGGGAAGCGGCAGGTGAGGCCATTGGTGAGATTCCCGCTGGCTTGTATCCGGGTGATTATCTGATTGGGGTAGGGGAGTCACTTTTTGCCCATTATGGCCGTGATTTATTAGACAAGGAAGAGGCGGAATGGCTGCCGCTAGTGCGCTCTTTTGCTACCGATGCTATGATGGCACTTATCCGTGAAGACTTGCTGGGGTTAGGCATTCAGCATGATGTATTTACCTCCGAAAAAGCCCTGCATGATGCCGGTAAAATTGAGAAAGTGGTGGTGAAGCTTGCGGCTAAAGGGATGGTTTATCGTGGTGTTCTGACGCCTCCTAAGGGCAAAAAGCTGGAAGACTGGGAGGAGCGTGAACAGGTATTGTTCCGTTCCAGCGATTGCGGCGATGATAGTGACCGGGCATTGCAGAAATCAAACGGCAGTTGGACCTATTTTGCTGCCGATGTTGCCTATCTCGAGAATAAGCTAGAGCGTGGTTTTTCCAGCCTGGTGATGATATTGGGGGCAGATCATAGCGGCTACCGTAAGCGGATGGAAGCAGCGGTAAAAGCACTAAGCAATGGCCGGGTGGGGCTCGATATTAAACTTTGCCAACTAGTGAATTTTCTGCAAAATGGTGAACCTCTCAAGATGTCAAAACGGGCAGGGACGTACATCACTGTTCGGGATGTGTTGGATCTAGTAGGAAAGGATATTATCCGTTTCATGATGCTTACCCGCAAGAATGATATGGTAATGGATTTTGACTTAGAGAAGGTGAAGGAAGAATCGAAAGATAACCCGGTATTTTATGTGCAATATGCCCATGCGCGTGCCCATTCTGTATTGCGTAATGGCCGTGAAGAGGTGCCTGCTGTTGCCACGCGGCTTAAAACCTTGGATGACGCATTGCTTGCGCGGCTTGAGTCTCCTGCCGAACTGGAAATGATTCGGCTCATTGCTTCCTGGCCACGCGCCGTCGAAACTGCCGCGCTTCACCATGAACCTCATCGCATCGCCTTCTACTTGCAGGAACTAGCTGCTGCCTTCCACGGCTTCTGGAATAAAGGCAAAGAAGATAGGAATCTGCGTTTTATCCTGGCCGATGATACCGAACTGACCGCCGCCCGTTTAGCACTGGTGCAGTCAGTCGCCACGGTCATTGCCTCTGGTTTGCAGATATTCAATGTGAACGCAGTGGAAGAAATGTAAAAAGCAGGAAAGAGTGAAAAATAAGGTTGACGGCAATCACTTTTATTTGTATCACTCTTCCCACTTTCCTTTTGTTACTCGTGGGGTCATAGCTCAGTTGGTAGAGCGTTTGAATGGCATTCAAAAGGTCGGCGGTTCGATTCCGCCTGGCTCCACCAAAACCGAATTGTCATTAGTAAACTGGCCTGAAAGCCCGAACGGCAGCGCGATAGAGGCGGTTTGAAAACCCTCATTTCGCCTATATGCCAGTGGACGGGTAAAAACCAGTTTCAGCACCAATCTTCTATCCTCAAGGTTGTCGGAATGCCACAGTTTCTGCGGGTTTTCGAGGAAATCAAAAACGGTTTGAAAACTTTCGTCAAAACTCATGGGGCCAACTCTGAAATTAGCCAAATGTGATTGAAGCGATGCTTTTTCTGTCTCCAATTTCAGCACTTTTGTTTCATAAGCCCGTATCAGTGTTTCACTGTCGGCTTTTACAATCCGGTCAAAGAGATGCTCAATCTGATGCTCCAGATTTTTAACGCTTTGCTGTAACGCCTCCTGGTTCATGCCGTTAGAGTTTTGTTCCTTATCCCAGATATCTTTTACCACCTTGCGGGTGATATACATTAAATCCGGTGTTGGTGTCAGCTTGTGCAGAATCGTTTCAAACTCTTCTTCCATCGCCTCTTTGCGAATGGATTTCTTGCAATCAGTGCATGCCCGATTACGGCAAAGATAGTACGGATATTTTCCTGACCGCCCCGCTGACCAGCAAGCCGTCAGTGGCGCTTTACAAGTATCGCAAAGAACAAAACCCCGCAATGGGAAGTCGTCTTTGATATCCTTACGCACAGGAGCCTTTGCCTGCCCTCGCAGGCGCTCCTGAATGCGGTTATAGGTATCAAAGTTGATGAGCGGTTCATGTTTGCCCTGTTGCAAAGGAATGCCCCACGGCTTGTATTCCATATATCCGGTATAAAGAATGCGCTCCAGCATCTCGCGTATTTTTGTTACATGGATGTCTTTGCATCCATCTTGCGGAAAGGCTGGCTGTGAAAGCAGGAAATATTTAATCTCTGACTGCGTCTCAAACCTTCCGGAAGCAAATCCCTCCAGCGCCGCTTTTACAATTTTAGCAACTGGTCCATCTGGAACCAGTATTTTGCCATGCCCACCTTTGCGTTCATATTTATAGCCGACAGGTGGTTGGAAAACCCAATAGCCATTCTGAACCCGCGCACGCATCCGGTTCTTTACCTGTTCGGCGTTTTTCTCCCGTTGATGCGCGGCCACGTTGGCCAGCAAGTGTTCGACCAAGCGGCTGTCTGAATCTTCTCCAAATTCGATTGCTGGTGATTCCAGCTTGCCACCTGCATCGTTGATAGCGGTGCGGAGCCGGATATGTGTTTCTAAATCTCTTGCTAAGCGACTGATATCGTCAATGATAACGACGATTGATTTATTCTTTGCGTGCTTCTTCAGGAACTCCAGCAGTTCACGCATCTTAGCGCGTTCAAGTAATTTGCCACTGATTCCCTCATCGTAAAAGACAGCTTCAACGCTGTAGCCGCGCATCCTGGCATATTCGCGGCAGCGAGTTTCTTGCGATGCCAGGCCATCGCCCTTCTTGACTTGCGCCTGGCTTGAAACCCTACAATAAACGACTGCTTTTTCATGGTTTTTCATACCAGTCACCATTGCTCGAAGCTTCAGAAGCATCAACTGGTTTCTGGCGGAAAACTGATAAATCTGGGCGATTTATCCGAAAGTGTTTATCAAGAACCGTTTCTGCCATCATGACGATGGTATTGACCAGCTCAAGCTTCTGCTCTTCTGTCAGGTCAAAGCGGTCAATATGGGGACGGAAAGGTTCAAGATCAGTTATCGCCATGGTATTCACCCACCTCTGGCGACTGTATTTGTAATGGTGCCAGATTTTGTTCAATTTGTTTAGTCTTTTTTTGTTCAAACACGTTTGGCCCCGCTTGGCTTGGCGTTGAGGCGTATTACAATTTTCATGAGCGCTATGCGGTAACGATAATGTGCCGTGGTACGCCCACAGCCCAGCCGCCAGCAGATCGGTTTCCAGGGAACACGCGCCGCACGCAGCCACATGAGGCGGCGCTCCTCCTCGTCGTCGAGGAAGAAAATCCACTGGATGGTTTCTTCCATCCGGCTGATAGCATCGGCCTGCGGTGGGCCGAGATGAACGGGAGTTTTTTCTGCTTGAAGCTGCTCCATTACCGTGCGGACGATGGGCGGCCAGTTGCTGACATACCCCTGCACGCGCACGGGCGGCAGGCGCTTGAGCGTGTAAACCGCTTCTTCAAAACGGTCGATGACATCGACCATTGTCCAGTTTTTGCCATTTTTATTCATGACTTGGCCTCCTTGGTTTTAAGTTGGATTCCGGTAATGCGGCGGGACTGGTGGGAATGCTCCGCCCACCAGAGGTTCAGGTCTGTGAGATAACGCTGCTCAATCCATTGCTGGATAAATTTGCTGGGACAGGTGATAACGACGAAAACGCCATCAGGGTTTGGTTCTACACCCTGCACATTCGTGCCGGAGAGCCAGCTCTGGCAGGCAGCCTTGCCATACTTGCCAGCAAAACAGGCCAGCACATGATCCCAGCCGGTTTGCAGAAGCGGGTCTTGGCAGGCAGGTGGTGGCGATGGATGTTTGCCACCGGAAAACCCGCCTTCCAATATTTTTGCTACATGCTCAGATGATTCGATGGCCCAGGAGAGGTCAATCGTCCAGTTTTTGCCTTCAAGTTTGCCAAGACAGAAATCTGATGCGCCGATGACTTCGCAGAAATATCGCCATGCCCGCATATCCTGCTGGAAATCCTCCAGCCACAATCTGGCCATCTGCTCTTTGCGTTTTGGTGTGAGTATGGCCTTATGATCTCTGGTCAGTTTGCTCTGAACCTCTTCATTCCAGATGTCTAACATCTGCTCTAAAATTCTGCTCTGGCTCTGGTCTGTGCTTTGTTCACCAATCTGCTGTTTTTCCCTCTCAGACTCTCTCTTTTCTGCTCTCGTTCTGTTTTTTTTATGTTTTGAATCTTTATTTGAATCTGCTTCTGTCTCTGAATCTGCATCTGAATCTGTTCTGCTCTGTTCTGTCTCTTTTTTCTGGTTTTTGCGTTCCGGTGCGTTTCCGCCTGCTGAACTTTGCCCTGACGTGTTGCCTGGTGTTGCATCCTGTTGCTTCGTGTCGCGGGATTTTCTGGAACGTTCGGTGGAAGTGGTATGCTGGCGTTTATCCCAGGCGGTCAGGCGGTTATTGCCGTCAATCATGCCTTTATCGTGAAAAGCCTGAATGACTGCTTTAACCGCCTCGAAATCTACATCCTGAACAACAGCCACCTCTTCAGGATCAATCGCGATAGTGCCGCGAGGATCGTGCTGTGATGCTGCGTCCAAGATGCAGACCCAAATCGCTACCACAACGGCCATAGGCTGGCCTGTGCGTTTTGCGATAACCCGCAATTTAGGATCGTAAGGCATGCCATGATATGCTCTATACCATTCCATCTAGATACCTTGATTTATTGGTTTGACTCATCATGTTTGCTTTCTTCCCAGAGCTTGAAATTAATAGCTCCGTCAATCCAATCCTTGGTAAGTTTGGCACTGAATAAAGCTTTATCGGCCTGCTGTTGCAGGTCTTTAAGCTTTTCCATATGAAGACTGATTAGCGTCTTAAGGGATATTGTCCGGATTTCTTCAAGGCTAAAATTGTCTTGTTTGGTTTGATCGTTCATCATGTTAACCTCCGTTTGATTGAACTGTTCAAACGCCAGATTGCATGACGATACGGGGGGACGGCGTGGAGCTTGGTGAGGGATAAAACGTGGGCTTGGTGAGGGTTGTAGCGCCCCCTCTATGGAGTACTAAAAACAAAAAAAGCCCCCATCAAGGAGCTTGAGGGGGCTGTGCTGGTGGATGAAGTGGGGATGAGAGGGGGCAGAAGAAGTCTAGCCCCTGGCAACCTGTTGCTGAGTAACGTTTTGCGGAGTAATTACGTCTGGTCTGGGATATTCTTCCAGCGGCACATTCAGGCGATAATAACCACGATCATTTGATAGGATAAGCTCGCGCCACTTGCTTTTGTTTTTGAACAAATCACGGACACGCGCTGCGTTAGAGCCAGATTCAAATATCAGGGTTTTGCCATGTACCCATGGCTTGTGGCTTTGCGATGCATTATGCAGAAGCTGCACGACTCGCGCCTGGATATCGCCAAAATGAAATTCCAGATCATCCATTTTTATATAGCGGTAATCCTCTGAAACGATGAGGCGTGGTGCCTGCTTCTCGCGCAGTTCAGTGATATTAACTTCCGTAATATCAAACTTATCTTGAAAACTCTGCTTATCTGACTCCAACACTACCAAATCCTGAAGGCGCACGCAGATATCCGGCTGGGGCGGTTCATAAGCCAGTCTTAAAATGTGGCCTTCTTCTTTTACGGAATTAAAAATACGGAGTTTCGCGCATCCAGTATTGCATATCAGGCGGCAATCTTCTGGACGTACTCCAACAAAACCACACTGATGCTCGTGTGTTTCAAAGATGAATTTGCGTCCTTTTATAGCAATCCGTTCCACATACCTTATCGGCAACCAGATGCATGTCCTTAAAATCCCATTTTCAATGGCATAGAACATGTCGTCCTGTGAAACCTTCCATTTCTTCTGGAGCGCTTTCAATCTTTCATAGTTTTTTGCTGGGAAGGCCATATAATACCTCAAATCATGTGGTTATCCTATCCTTCTTCCTGAACTTTAGGGGAATAATAATCTATATCCTGATGGATTAGAAATTTCAACTGAAAAGAGAATGATTCTTATTATCAATATACTGTAGGTTGCAGTGACGAAAGACACCCTATTTTGTGTCGTTATTATTATATCATTGATAATGCTCAATAATCATCTTCTTCTGCTTGCTATTCTTCGCTTTCGCTGCCTTCATGTCCTCATGTTTAACCACATTATGCAGGAGGCATCATGCAAAACACCAACGAGAACAGGAATATTGGCGAGAATATCCGCCTATATCGCATTAAGTCAGGATTGACGCTCGAAGAAATCGCCAAGAAAATTTACCGACATCATAATCTGGAAATCAAAGTCGCCAGCCTGCGAAACTATGAAAAAGGCGTGGAAAGAATCCCTGCCGTGGCGCTGGGCTATATCGCTGAGATCACTAAAACGGATGTGGGGATGTTTTATGAGCAAGCGCATAACGGCATCCTGCTCGACAATACCAACAAGGCACATCTGCTGGAAGCCTACTGCTTGATTTCCTGCCAGTCGGTGCGGGACTCCCTCCTGCATCTGGCAAGAAAACTGGCCAAGAAAAAATCAGGAGGTTCCAATGCATAAATCCACACTGCAAAACCTTCTGAGAAACTGGATAGAGGCTGGAGATCATTTTGAGCAGGGCTTAATATCCGAAAGCGTATTCCTTCGCGCCCAAGCCGGAGCAATGGAAACCGCCAGCCAGCTCAAACCAATGAATACCAGTGATGCAGTGACCCAGCTTATGTTTGTGGTGCTGATATGGAAGGAAGAAACCGGAGAGCCATCGACACCATCGCATATCGCTATGGATAAAATGCTGGGACATGTGGTAGATTTTTTGCAGGAAATGTAAAATTGCCAGGAAAAGCTTTCCTTAAAAACGCAAAAATGCTAGGGTTTCAGTCTTTTACGTTAAGCAGAAACTCTTATGAATACTATCGCAGTCAGAAAATATAAGGCCGAAGATGCCGGTAGTATAGCGCAACTCTACTATCATACCATCCACAATATCAATAGTCACGATTATACTGAAGAACAAGTGAACGTCTGGGCTCCTTATGATTCTGTGAAGGATTATAGTGGTTGGCAAGAAAAACTAGCAAAGATTCAGCCATTTGTTGCTACCATCAATGATATAGTAGTTGGTTTTGCGGAATTTGAACCAAATGGCCATATTGACTGCTTTTACGTGCATCATGAATATCAGGGAAAAAGCATCGGTTCTGCGCTCATGGCCGCCATTTTTAATGAAGGAAAGAAGCAAAAGATTAACCGTATCTATGCCGAAGTCAGCATTACCGCAAAGCCATTCTTTGAAGCAAAGGGGTTTAAGGTAGTTAAAGAACAAACGGTGAACTTGCGCGGAGTGGAGCTGAAGAACTTTGTGATGGAGCGATATTATCAACTTGAGCAGCTAAGCCTTTCGCCCTGTGCCAGTGATATCGAATGGCAAGCTGCCAAAACCTACCGCCATAAATACTTCTTTGGCAAGGTTCCCATGGATGATCCTTACCTCTGGACGTTTGGCCATAAAGACCACCAGCATTTTATCCTTTATCATGGCACAAGCATCATCGGTTATGCCCATATCCAGCTATGGCCCGAATACAGAGCTGGAATGCGTATTATTGTCCTAGATGAAGATAAGCGCCGATCCGGCTTTGGACGATGGTTCATGGAAAAAATAGAGGCAGGGTTAAAGGAGAGCGGATTTACTAGCCTACACGCAGAAAGCAATCCTGGTGCTTTGAGTTTTTATACGGCACTTGGCTACACGCCTATGCCTTTTAATGACCCAGGCGGCGATGAATGCGGTCCTCCAGATATTCCAGTGGGGAAAATATTGAATGCTACGAAAGATGTCTGCGCTTCCTATGATAAGATTATAAACTGGTTCGACAATGCCCGAACCAAAACCCTCATGGAAAAGGAATATCTGGATGTAGCCTTGTCGCACCTAAAGCCAGGCGCATCCATTCTCGACCTCGGCTGCGGTACAGGCGAACCCATCGCCAAATTCTTCATCGATCACGGCATGAAAATTACGGGTATTGACGGTTCGCCTAACATGGTTGCGCTGTGTAAAGAACGCTTCCCTGAGCAGCAATGGCAAGTCGGCGATATGCGTCACATCAGTCTCGGAAGAAGATTTGACGCTATACTTGCCTGGGATAGTTTCTTTCATTTACCTCAGGATGCCCAACGCAGGATGTTCTCGCTATTTAAGGAACATATCGCTGAAGGTGGGATACTGATTTTTACTTCTGGCCCTAAAGAAGGCGAAGTGTATGGGATGATGGATAGTCAGAGCTTTTACCATGCAAGTTTGAGTCTGGAGGAATACCGGAAGTTACTGGCAGAACATGGATTCACCGTACTTCTTCATAAGGTTGAAGACCCTGATTGCGGTGAGCATACGGTGTGGGTGGCAAAATATAATGCTAAAATGCACGATAACGAATTGGATATTGATGAACCGATCGTTACCCAACTACTCACTCAGCAATTCCCTGAATTTGCAAACCTTTCCATCAAAAGACTAACGCATTCTGGTACAGACCACGCTATTTTTCGGCTAGGTGATGAATATGCTATCCGCCTGCCAAGAGTATCTTCAGCCGAAGAGCAAATGGTCAAGGAGCAGGAATGGCTATTAAAACTTGGCCAGCTACCACTTATTACCCCAAATCCAATAGCGAATGGCAAACCCAGCAATGACTATCCTTATCATTGGTATGTGTACCGCTGGATAGAAGGAATCAACGCATATGATCAAAAGCCAGCCGACCTGCACCAGGCTGCACGTGATTTGGCAGCATTTATCAAAGCGCTGTGGAAGGTCGATACAGCAGGCGCTCCACCCACGCGGAGAGGATTACCGCTTTCCAGCCAAGATAGGGATGTATGGGTTAATAGCTCTGCCGCCGAGTTAAAAAGCGCAATGGATGAAAGTAAAATCAGTGCGATTATGGCACTGTGGGAAAAATACCGGAATACTCCAGGCTGGAGCAAGCCGCCCGTATGGCTGCATGGAGATTTATTACCGTCCAACCTGCTTATTCAAGATGGGAAATTGCATGCGGTAATTGATTTCGGGCTGGCAGGCATTGGCGATCCTGCCTGCGACATGATTCCGGCATGGAGTCTGTTTGACGCCGCTTCCAGAGCGGCATTCAAAGAAGCACTTGGTATAGATGAGGATACGTGGAACAGAGGCAAAGGCTGGGCGCTTTCTATCGCTGTTATCATTATCCCTTATTATCTGCATACCAATCCTGTGCTGGTATCGGTTGCAAAGCGGATGATTGAGGAGATTTTGGTGGATTAGCTTATTTTTGCAAGAGTAAGATAAGGAAAAGTGACATTACTTTACTCCTCTTTTAAAAGTTCCCTTAGACCAAGTTTATCTGCAAAGCTTTTATTACGTCGATGTGCTCTGTTATAAATCGATGATAGTTTAATAATTTCAATTTGTGATGAAGCAATTTGCAATTCCTGCCTTGCTTCTTCAAATGAGCGGATAGGCAAATTGATTTTGATCCAGTCTCCGCTCACGGTTGGATCATAGTCTCCTGGCAAATCCGTTCTATTGATATTCTCTCCAATGAGATAGCAGTAGAATTTCTCAATTTTTACTGTTGCGTAATTAGCTATCAAGTTACAGTATTTCGTCATTTGATTAAGGTGATCCGATAAATCCTCATCGGGCTCTTTTATTTCCACAATTACGCATTTCCCTTCCTCGGCATAAAGGAAAATATCTGGCCTGCGAGTAGTTTTGAGGCCATATTTCTCAATTTGCTCTTTGGTAATTCCTGTAAGGAGCTTTTTACCTTTAGCGTATTCAATTTGATTGAGAGGCAACTCAGAACAGCCATCAAAGTGAACATATTCTTCGCTTAAAATCCATAAGTCATTTAATGGTTCCGTATTTTTACTTTTACGCTTGAAAATCAGATCGTGGATTAACCCTTCCTTATCCTTCTTCTTACCTTTGACCGATTTTTCTTTCTGATAATCAAGCTCTTGCCCAAGAATCTTACGTAGAACTTCTGCAACCATCTCTCGCCGTATGACATAGCGCCCTAGTTCTTCTTTATTTTGCTTAGGTATCATACCAAGCAGCTCTTTACTCTTATCTTCTAGCTCCTTCTGATAATTTTTTGAGGTAGGATTTAGAGTATTTAACCTCAGTTTTGGATAAGCTTTGCTTATCCAAAACTGGCATGTTACTCTAAA
>CAZXPG010000026.1:0-24740 GCA_964643145.1 uncultured Rickettsiales bacterium | reverse complement strand
TCTCGATCTCCCAACAACAACTTTATGGTTGCATATAAACTGATGGGTGGTAAGATTCTTATGGTACAGGTAAAATAATCTCAGTTTTGGATAAACTACACTTATCCAAAACTGAGATTATTTTATGATTTCTTGACTAACGCCCCACATAAAGAAGAACAGGATGAAAGAAACATTTGCTCCTAATACTATTACAGCACAGCAACAGAATCAAGACAGCTATCAATTACAGTTCGGTTTTGATAACGCGGCAATAGCAGGGCAGTTTTTCCTTGAAGCACTCCCCCCGCTGGATATTCATGCAGAACTCAACACACAGACTAATACCGTGACCGTATCTGGTGAACAGCAACACCTCAACACCCATATTATGCCGCTACTCACTGAAACCACGCAACAGCAGTGCAGAACGTTAATTACCGAACTATCACAGCACTATACGGCAGAAACTCCGACATTAATGAGAATACACGCCGACAATGTCGAACACCCCCTCCCCACCAAACCAATCTCCCGGATACGCAGTGATGATAGCATCATCCTTAGCCCCTATAATGGCGGGCTGGGCACTGCCTCACCATCACGTTCTTTCATTCCTGTTGATGAAGAGACACCCCACCTTACGCCTAAGCATGTTGGAGCGCGAGACGTAACCTACTCTGAGGCAACATTCTGCTTTACATTTGATGGAGTGGCCGAGGCAGAACTGTTCCATGATACCCTATATAGCAATACACAAGCTGATGGGAGTGTGGATGATTCAGAACTCACGATGGCATTATCACAATCTCGCCTAACGGTGCTTATACGCGGATTTTTTTCGACGATCCTGCAACACACTACCCCACTATTGAGCGAACATGGGAAAGAAAAGCTCGTTATCTGTTGTAAAGCGATTGCCTCACACCTCAACACCTACAACGCCATTGATGCTGACTCTCCGCCACCCTATACTAAACAGGCCCCCTTACTGGAAAACCGCATAGCACAGGAGGGTGTAATAGGCTTGACATTTGCCAGCAATACAGCCGCCCAGGCGTTCTGCACTGATCTCAACAGCACCCTAGAGGAAGGGCATATCAGGCCTAATGATGCCACTCTCCATAAAGTAGATGTACCCTACAGCTATATACCGCTGATGCTTGATTCTTTTGATGAGAAAACCACCTCATGGCTCTTGGGGGTACTTGTTCAACTTTTATCTGTGCCAAAACAGGAATCGTCGCCTTCGTCCCCCTATTCCTTCGTCGGCAAGGCTGAACACTCCCCACCCACTCGCACCACTTCCTCACCGGAACTATAGGCAACTTCCCCCAAAGGCTCCTCCCCCTTGAGGGGGAGCCCGCCCGATGATTCCTCCCCCTGAAGAGGGAGTAAAAGGGGAAGCTCTCCCCTGTAGAAGGAGGGCGTAAGGGGAGCCCTCCCACTGACAGGGAATACAAAAAAGCAAAATAAATTTTATTTTTTAACATTTCTGTAACGCCATTGTAATATTCTTATGGTAAAAGGGAAGCGTTAGGCCCTATAAATACCCATCATAACGGAGAAAAGAGAATGAAATCGGTTAAAAGTAAACAGGACAGGTTTGTCCCAGAATATATCGTCGCACAAACAACATTGCCAGGTGGTCAACAACAACGTCATACCGTCCGGCTTTATTTTGAGGACAGCAATGAGGCAGAGGCGTGTCGTGCAGCATTAATTGAGCATCAAAATACCCATTCTGGAGACAACACTAGTAGGAAAAACTCAACTAGAACCACTTCTCCAGAACTATCTCACTGGAATGGCGTTTCCTGTATTAGCCTCAATATGTCAGACGGAGAATGGAAGAATATAACAACCGGGAAGGACAGCTTCTCATTTGCTGCACTGCAGCAAAAAAACCCTAATCTGACAAAAGAAAAGCTACAAAGTGTCCCTATACACCACGAATATGCTAGTCTAAATGATATTCCGCAGCAGGGCAAGACAGCAGCTCCCAACCAATTTTCTCCCGACGTTGAAACAGTTCAAAACGAGACTCTTGAGACCCGCTTATATTTCTCAGACCATCAGGCGGCATTGCAGTTTCAGGATGCGCTTGCCAACAAAATACACCGCAGCTTGTACACGGTTAATAGCATATACACCACTACTGGGCCACAATATAGTTATAGTTTCAACACCTCGCTGCCACAAAATGTTCAGAGTCTACTTACTCGAGAGACGCTGAGTAGAATCACTCTTCTGCAACAAGAGGCAGAACGAAAGCCTGCAGCGACTGCTGAAACACAACCCACGACTTTTTCTCCTACCGCGATACAGACTGATACCAATCGAACTAACTGGACTTTTAGGTTTACCGATAAAGCAATAGCGGATAAATTTCAGAACACCATTACTACCGAAAACGAACGTATTACGGTAACACGTAGCACCTCAGACACGATGATTACGGTAACCGCCACTCAACAGATCATAGACGACTCTATTAAACCACTACTCTCCCCAGAGTCTCACAATCTTCTTGCACAGCCCCAAATCCTGCACCCCATCCCGCTTGATCCGGATGATATTCCACTCCCCCCACAGCCCACAAAGATTGAGGGAGAATATCATCCTAATTATGACAGTTATGTTATGCATTTGACATTTGAAAACGATAATGATAGGAATACGTTCAATGAGACAATTTCCCTCCTGAATAGCAAGAGTATTTTCGATACCATCAACAACAACAACAACCCCATACTAACAGTATACGGCAGCAATCTAGATGGTATCACTACCGCTATAAACCCATGTCTCAACCAACAGCTTCAAAGCACGCTAGGTAAGCAATCCAAGAAGCTCTCTAAAGAAAAAACGGCATTCAACGATTCCCTAGCTGCTCTCAGTTCTGATGAAAGTGCCCGGCTGTCTTATAATAACATCTCTATAGAAAAGAATACAAATAATGATTTTATTGTGGTTACGCTTTCTTTCAACGATCAAAAGATAGCGGCGGAATTCGCACAAAAACTTGAAACGTTACGAATAGCCTGTGAGCTCACCACTGAAACTACATCAGCAACCATTGAGCTGGAGGGCTCTGATCAGATATTAATTGATATACTTTCTGCAATACTACCTTCCGAACAGATGGATCAGCTAAGCAACCAAATGTCCACCTTGGATAGTAAGGTAACACCGACATCAACCGACTTGCCAGAGCTGGAACAGAAGAAAGAGACCGTTCCTTCTACGATTGATCCTATCGCGGCTATACGTCAAGCTATAAACGACAACGATATTAACACTCTCACTACCATTCTTTCCCAGAATGCAGATATTCTTTCCTCCGTACAAGGACGGGAACACCCACTCTTCGATGCGGTGAGGGACGAAAAGCTAGCAGCCGTCGAGGCATTGCTGCCACACATCGATACGATGCCTGTGGATGAGAACGGCAACACTCCCCTGCATTATGCGACAGGCATCGAGGATACGGCTATCTTACGCGCGCTTCTTGCGCAATACCCTGGTGCTGTTGATATACGGGGTGGGAATGGTACGACACCCCTATTATTCTCAGCCAGTCAGAACAACCCGGAGGCAGCAAAGCTGCTAGTTGAAAAGGGTGCGGATATATTGCACCAGATAGACCATCCTATTGAAGAAACTTCTGGCAATGCTATTACCTATCAGTCGATAGGTGTAATATCATTGTCTAGAGACAATGCCGAAATGCACAAATATGTTATCAATACTATCTCTAACAAGATCTATACCGCTATCGACGGCAATGATATCGGCACTTTGAATAAGATAGCTGAATATTGCAACTATTTCGACATAGGTAAGTATCAGAACAAAACCATAACAGAATCCAATATTTTTAACACTCCCACTGAGGGCGTAGAACGCTCTCCACTCCTCTATGCCGCGGAGAACGGAAATGTCGCAGCGTTTAAGATCTTGCTGAAATCTGGTGCTGATATAGGGCAGCGGGATAGGGATGGCAACAACGCCCTCCATGTGGCAGCAGATCACGGTCAGCATGAAATAGTTAGCACTCTTCTAGAGCAGGAGGGTGTATCTAGCTTGCTTCATGCGCCAAATAACAGGGGATGGACACCGCTGATGATGGCGGCAAACAGAAATCCACAGTATCAGTACGGAAAAACAGACGAAAGGTTGAAACAAGATTTAAAATGCACAACGCTATTGTTAGAGGCTGGGGCAGCGGCATCTATTAATACGCAAAGCACGGACTCAGGCGCCACCGCCCTGATGATCGCGGCACAACATGGAAGGGATACGATTGTCTCACAGCTGATAACGCATGGGGCAAATATCAATGCGGTCAATAAGGAGGGAAACAATGCCCTGATGATCGCGGCACAATTTGGAAATGATATGGTTGTCTCACAACTGATAGCGCATAGGGCAGATATCACTGCGGTCAATAACAAGGGACGCAATGCCCTAGAGTATGCCGATCTTGCGAGCACGAGAAAAATTATTAAGGAGGCCATGACGAGCGCAGAGCAGACGAAGGAGTTCGCGCT
Organism: uncultured Rickettsiales bacterium; assembly: GCA_964643145.1. GTDB lineage: Bacteria > Pseudomonadota > Alphaproteobacteria > Rickettsiales > Arcanibacteraceae > CAZXPG01. The sequence continues at coordinate 20,208 of CAZXPG010000026.1, read as the reverse complement.
TCCCTCTCCACTCCCAGAACCGGAACAGAAGGAAGAGACCGTTCTTCCTACGATTGATCCTATCACGGCTATACGTCAAGCTATAAACGACAACAATATTGACACTCTCACTACCATTCTTTCCCAGAATGCAGATATTCTTCCCTCCATACAAGGACAGGACCACCCACTCTTCGATGCGGTGCGGAACGAAAAGCTAGCAGCCGTCGAGGCATTGCTGCCACACATCGATACGATGCCTGTGGATGAGAACGGCAACACTCCCCTGCATTATGCGACAGGCATCGAGGATACGGCTATCTTACGCGCGCTTCTTGCGCAATACCCTGGTGCTGTTGATATACGGGGTGGGAATGGTACGACACCCCTATTATTCTCAGCCAGTGAGAACAACCTTGAGGCAGCAAAGCTGCTAGTTGAAAATGGTGCGGATATATTGCACCAGATAGACCATCCTATTGAAAAAACTTCTGACAATGCTACTACCTATCAGTCGATAGGTGTAATATCATTGGCTAGAGACAATGCCGAAATGCATAAATATGTTATCAATACTATCTCTAGCAAGATCTATACCGCTATCGCCGACAATGATATCGGCACTTTGAATAAGATAGCTGAATATTGCAACCATTTCGACATAGGTAAGTATCAGAACAAAACCATAACAGAATCCAATATTTTTAACACTCCCACTGAGGGCGTAGAACGCTCTCCACTCCTCTATGCCGCGGAGAACGGAAATGTCGCAGCGTTTAAGATCTTGCTGAAATCTGGTGCTGATATAGGGCAGCGGGATAGGGATGGCAACAACGCCCTCCATGTGGCAGCAGATCACGGTCAGCATGAAATAGTTAGCACTCTTCTAGAGCAGGAGGGTGTATCTAGCTTGCTTCATGCGCCAAATAACAGGGGATGGACACCGCTGATGATGGCGGCAAACAGAAATCCACAGTATCAGTACGAAACAGCAAACGAAAGGTTGGAACAAGATTTAAAATGCACAACGCTATTGTTACAGGCTGGGGCAGCGTCATCTATTAATACGCACAGCACGAAGTCAGGCGCCACCGCCCTGATGATGGCTGCACAACATGGAAAGGATACGATTGTCTCACAACTGATAGCGCATAGGGCAGATATCACTGCGGTCAATAACAAGGGACGCAATGCCCTAGAGTATGCCGATCTTGCGAGCACGAGAAAAATTATTAAGGAGGCCATGACGAGCGCAGAGCAGACGAAGGAAGAGGAGTTCGAGCTTCCCTCTGCACCCCCAAAGCTGGAAGAGACGTTATATCATCCAGAACAGATCCAGTTAGATGGTCACAATACATACCGTATCACTTTTTTAGATTCCAAAAAGGCAACCCACTTTGCTACCGATGCAGGTACTGTATTACAACGGCAATATGACACCTTCAGTTTCCAACCAGAAGACACGGAGGAAAGACGTTTCTACGTTGATATAGAAGAATCCAAATTCGCGCAAATCTCTCATCTCTTCGAACCCAATGCTCTATCACAGACATCAACTGCACTTATACTGGCTCAAGATGCGCAGTTGAACGCGTATGAAGACAACGACACATTCTCTTCTCACGATTCTGAGGAAACGAATATTAATCCGAAGAAAATCTCACCGTCAACTCCTCCTAGAAACTCATCTCAGCAATTCACGAGTCCTAAAGGTTATGGCAAGACACCACAGTCTCTTGTCACTAACGCAACTGCGGTCAAAGCTCCTACTGCTGGTCTAACTCTTTACTCTGTTGACGATGCTGTAAAAGCAATGGAAAAAGTTAGCGGCAAAAACAAGAACCAGGTTAGAAATGCCCTAACGCAACAATCTCACGGCGGTGATATTACGGTGGGCACTATTTGCGCTGCATTCACATCTCTTGGCGTTGCTGATGCTCTTTCTAAAACAATAGAGACAGCATCAACACTCAACCAAGAACGAAAGCAGGTCGTAAGCATACGCCGTTAAGCCTCTCCCTTCTAGGGCAGATCCTTTACGCTCCCTCTCCCTCTGGGAGCACTAGTGTCCAATAACTCTAACTGACTGTTTTTCATAGTTATATTTCATTGAAAGCCAGTTGGTTAGAGTTGAGAGATTGGGATTGGCGTTGTGAATTGCGTGTATGTGAACCCTGATTTGAACCGGTTTTGGGTAATTGATTACCGCATTTACGCACCGGATTATGATGGCAAATCCAAGCTTGACCACATGCGCGAGATGTTTGATAACGCACTATATACTGAAACCACTCTTCAAGTGGTTTCAGTATATACTACACGAGGGGAGATAAATTTTATTTCTTAACGATTCTGCAATGCCATTGTACTATCATTATGGTAAAAGGCAAGCACTCTACCGCATAAACCCTCATCATAATGGAGAAGATAGAATGAAATCGAATAAAGACCCAAACGACTACCTGAAACCCGAATATATTGTAGAAGAAACACTCTCTGATGGCCGCCATGCAGTCAAGCTGCATTTTGAGGATGTGAGCAAGGCTTCAGCGTGTTTCCATGCACTACAGTCATACCCACATCGCAACAAAAACAAAGTTCAGCATAAGCTAGGCAACCCAGAACTCTGTGAGTGGCGGCTTGATACCGGTAGTAGCAGCCATTATGTATCTATTACCACCTCCGCCGGTGAATGGCAGAATATAACAAAAGGGAAGTCAAGCTTCTTACTTGAAGCACTACAAGCACAGAACCCCACGCTAACGGCAGAAACATTAAGGGAGGTTAAGCGATACTCAGAACGCCCGAATTTCGAGAGCATTCCACACAACACACAATGGCCACAGAGCAACAATTTTGCCCCGACCATCACCGCATCAACGCATAATCTAGATGATATTATCCTGTCTTTCTCCGATCAACAGCAAGCGTTGCGGTTTAAGCATGCCCTTGAAGCTCGCAATATACAGCACGCCCATTACAACTATGCTCCAACCTATACAAATGAAGGGCCTCGCTATCATTTCACCCTCTCACTTGACATGAAAATCGGCGATATGCTGGCCCCCCATGCACAGCAGCAGCTTCACAAACTATATGTAACGGCACTAGGCTTCAATACCTCCTCTGAGGAAACAATAAATCAACGCGTGGCAAATGCGCCCATAGATTGTAATCAAAACACTATTTTGCATAGGGCTGCACTCGACGGAAACCCTGCCTTACTCGAAAAAATCCTTGGCACTGAGAGTGGGAAGGCACTTATTCATGCGCAAAATGACAGGGGATGGACAGCCCTCATGGTGGCTGCAAACAGAAATCCATACTATGGGCACATAGGAGTATCCGAAAGGTTGAGACAAGATTCAGAATGCACAACGCTATTGTTAAAGGCTGGGGCATCGGCATCTATCGAGATACGAAGCACGAACTCAGGCACCTCCGCCCTGATGATGGCGGCACAACATGGAAAGGATGCGATTGTCTCACAGCTGATAGCGCAGGGGGCAGATATCACTGCGGTCAATAACGATGGAAAAAATGCCCTGCACCATGCCGATTACTTTCCCGACACGCAAAAGCTTATTGAGGGGGCCATCCTTACCTCTCAGGAAGCGGGAAACCCCTCCTCCACACCCTCAATACAGAAAGTTCGGCATAAGCTAAGCTCAGGCGTCTATATAAATATACATGAGGATGCGATTGTCTCACAGCTGATAGCGCAGGGGGCAGATGTCACTACGGTCAATAACGATGGAAAAAATGCCCTGCACCATGCCGATTACTTTCCCAACACGCAAAAGCTTATTGAGGGGGCCATCCTTACCTCTCAGGAAGCGGGAAACCCCTCCTCCACACCCTCAACATTTATCGGAGGAGGCAACCAGCCTTCAAACCAACCCCCCTCTTCTGAGCGAATGACAAACAGCCCCACTGCCGGGAAAACCTCCCAACGCATCTGATAGCACGTGAGCAGCTGCATCTAAGCCAGCCTCAGTATGGATAAGCACAACTTATCTATACTGAGGCTGGTATTAACACTATTGTAACCTTTTTGTAATATTCTTATGGTATAGTGGAAGAATTGTGAATTACCACCATAAGAGAGACATGCAATGGGAGAGATTTTTACCGCCAAAAGTGCTAAAGGCTATTATTTGGGCGATGGTATGCATGAGCTGCATTTTGCTTATGACAAGCTAAACACAGCGGAAGCATTTCAGCGTGCGATATCAGCGACAGATCATACTATAGGCAGCATTCTTGATGCTTCTGATACGTCGAATATTGTTGTTATGGTGCAAGGGAAGTTGGACGATTTAAAGCGGCATGTCGCCCCATCGGTGCCTGAGGATTCGCTTTTTCACTTATTTGCCAAACTGGAAGAGGCAGAGGAAAAACACGCAGAAATTTGTAATAATCATCTAGCTAAGCGTGATGATGAGCCCTTTACTCCACACTCCATCACCATACGCCGTGACCAGCTTAACCTCCGTTCTGTTTCGGCCTCGTTTGATATTACTTTTGCTGATATCAAAACTGCAACAACCTTCCATAAAGCTCTGGCCGCTATCGATATGAAGCAGCAAAATTCTTATAATACCCACAGCTATACCGTGACAATACCTAATATTTACATGCCGGAAATACAGGCTATTATACCGCTCCTTGATGAAGGCAACCAAACCAGGCTACGTGATGCCGTTTCATTACGCGCTATGTATTACGATGCCACAACAAACAGGTCACACCCCCCTTTTGGCCCTCTATCTATTACATCTAGTACCACCAATCGCCTCAATACGCTTCAGTTTAGTTTTACCTTTGATGATCTACAGGCCGCACAAAGCTTCCAGCAGCATGTTTGTGACCAACAAAATCCACGAATATCGATAGAAGGAACCGCAACCCATGTTGATAGCATATCTGCCCCTTCATCGTATACGGTTCATGTCTATGCGGCATCGCATGATACTGGTGCATTACGACAATTGCTAGATACGCAAGGCCAAGACAAACTGAATGCACTCCACCCTGCTGCATTATGGGAACCTGCTTCCAATGCGGATACAACATCACCCATGTCATGCTCTTCCACCACCACACCAGAGACAGGCTACATTATTCATCTCACCTTTGACAACTATGTAGAGCGACAACAGATAGCCCAGGCTGCTGTAATCGCTGGAATTAACGTTTCTTGCTTAGCGGACAACCCCATATTGCAGCTAGATGGCAGGGACTACACCACGATTACACAGCATATATTACCGCTATTACCGAGCGATGCTGCTAAGCAAACGCTGCAAGACTGCCTCAAACAGATACAGCATAACCTCAAAGCCGACATGGATTATGATTATATAGCTGGCAACCTATCGCTACATCAACCTTACTCTCGTATTTGGGGTAATAGAGATAAATATATACAGCCAATATCCTCCCCTACCTATGGTGTGGAAGAAACCATTGCAGCGATAGTCAAACTTTCTGGCTTTCACAAAGAGAGGGTGCAGGAGGCGTTGAACATCGCAAGAGGTGAGGATGAGCGCATTACTCCCTCCATCATTGGTGCCACACTGAGTAGGCTTGATCGCAATTCCTGCCTCACAAATATTTCAAAGGTTGAAACAATAATAACAAATGCCCGTCAAACAAGCCAAGCTATAAACTCTAGGCGTTAATCTGATACGAACAATGTCGCTACTTTTTTGATTTTTTAACGTCTCTGTAACGTGTTTGTACCATGCTTATGGTATAGATACTATATAACAACTAACCTATGGAGATAATTATGACCTTCACCCCCAATGCCGTTATTTTTAGCAAAGGAACTGGCCGTAATGGCGATGCTTATGTTTTCTTTTTCCCAGAAGAAGAAAACGCCAATGCTTTCCGAGCCGAATGTTACGACCTGCATCGCAGTACCGGTGATGTTACAGCCTACACCCTTAAAGGCACGGATACACCAACCACTCTCTATTACGTTGCTGTTCCTGCAGAAACCACGATGGGATTGGCAAGTCAGAACATGTTACATTTACTCAGTGAAAAGGGGGTAGAAGCACTCAGAAAGCACTGCCGCGAGCATGATAGCAAAAACCCAGATGCTTTAAGTAGAGAAGCCTCACTCGATCAGGCACTTCTACGGAGTGAGCGGGACAAACCCAGTGCGAGACACACTGATGTTTCACAGCATAACCCGAACGCTATAGCACATACTGAGGGCAGCAATAGTTATGATTTTATCTTTCAAAGTGCTACCGATGCCGCAAAATTTATCAACACTGCCAATCGGGTCACCAAAAAAGGCTGTAATGATTATCTTGTAGGCAATGATAGCCCCTTCACAGGGCAGGGCACCTACCGTATTACGGTACAGGCATCTGATATGCCGAGCATTATGGGATATCTTGCCCCGAGTAACCCTGATGTTCAACGCATTAATGCAGAACTTACCAATGACACCCCAAGCGTGAATACACAGCGCTCCGTGGCTGCACCTGCACCTATCCCAACCCCCCTTCCTATGCCTATGCCTACCCCGGCTCCGGGCCCTGCGCTTCCCACCAACGAGCAATCCTCTTTTGCCCAGCGAGTGCTTGAAAATCGTACGCACACACAGGAAAGAAGTCCAAGCCCCTAACCCACCTCTACCACATAACGGAGGGCAGCCTGCCTGTCATCCTCCCTCCCCTGATAGGCAAAAGCCTTTGCTTCTGGCATTTGATGACGGAACCAGGTGCATTGGCGTTTTGCATAGCGGCGGGTGCTTTGCGTGGCACGCGCTATGGCGTCTTCACGTGTTATCTCGTCCCGTATATAGGCGGCCAGTTCCGGTACACCCAGTGCTTTCATTACGGGGAATGTTGCTGGGATCTCTGCATCACGTAGTGCCTCCACCTCCTCCACTGCACCGGCTTGCAGCATTGCCTCAAAGCGACTATTGCACTGGGCATAAAGCAGTGGACGCGGCGGCAATAATAGCAGCGCGGTAAAATCTTCGGGCGGATAACAGCGAACAGGCGGTATTTGCTGCCAGCTTTTCAACGATATCCCTGTCTGCTCCAGCACTTCCATACTGCGCATCAGCCGCTGGCTATCCCCCATGGGCAGCAGGCTGGCCATGAGCGGATCACGTTCAGCAAGCTGGGCGTGGAAGGCGGCGTTACCGAGTGTGAGGAAGCGTTCCCGCACCTTGGCGCGGATCTCAGGTTCAATATCAGGGATAGGGGAAAGCCCGTCCATCAGGCTCTTGATATACAGCCCCGTGCCCCCCACCACTAGCACCTGCCTGCCTGCCGCGCGCGCTGTGTCTATTTCCTGCCTAGCCCGTTCCAGCCAACGCCCAGCGGAACAATGTGCATTTCCTGGCAGAAAGCCATAGAGATGATGCGGCACTGTGGCTTTATCATGAGTGCTGGGTTGGGCAGAAAGCACAGGAATTTCGCTATAAACCTGCATAGAATCCGCATTAATAATGACAGCACCGGTTTCTTGCGCTATAGCTAAAGCCAGTGCCGACTTGCCGGATGCCGTCGGCCCCGCGATAACGATAATTTTTTTTCTGGCCATGTATGATGAAAGAGACTGTTATTACCCTGATTACACCGGAAGATTCGCTTCTTGAAGCTTCCTTCATACAGCATATTGCTGCCGCATTGAAAGAAAAATCGGTAGAGCTAGTGGAGATAACACCGCTTAGCCGTCATGCCTCTGACCTCTATACCGCTTGCTGCGATATTGCCTTGCTGCAAACAACGCTTACTGCCCATGTAGGTAAACGGCCTATCGACTGGCTGGTGCAGCCCGTGCCCCATCGCCGCAAGAAAATGCTGATTTCCGATATGGATTCCACCATCATCAACCAGGAATGTATTGATGAACTGGCCGATTTTGCCGGATGCCGCGAACATATCGCCGCTATCACCGAACGCGCTATGAATGGCGAACTTGATTTTAAAGCAGCCCTGCGTGAACGGGTAGCGTTGCTTGCCGGATTGCCGGAAACGATTCTAGAGGAGGCGTATCGCACCCGTATCACGTTGATGAATGGGGCCAAAACACTCGTATCCACCATGCGGGCGCATCAGGCGAGTGCTATACTTGTATCGGGAGGGTTCACTTTCTTCACCGAACGGGTGGCGAAAGCTGCTGGGTTCAATGCCAATGAAGCGAATATTCTGGACATTCATCATGGAAAACTTACGGGGAAGGTGCTAGAGCCAATCCTTGACAAGGAAGCCAAGCTTACCAGCCTGAAGCAGCACCGCGCACGTCTTGGGTTATTGCCGGAAGAAACGCTGGCAGTGGGTGATGGTGCCAACGACCTGCCCATGCTGCTTGCCGCAGGCTTAGGCGTTGCCTACCACGCCAAACCCACCGTGCGCGCACAAGCACAGGCACAAGTAAACCATACCGACTTACGGGCGCTGCTCTATATGCAAGGCTACCGTGAAGAGGAGTTTGTTGATTAGAGTTTAGTGGGGCTTTGAGTTCGCTTCGCTCTAAACTCTAAACTCTATACTCTACCCACTAACCACTAACTACTTACCAACCACCATGACACCACTTCCCCCCTATTCCCCTGATAAACTGTCTGAAAATTTCACACAAGTGGCAACGCTTTACCAGCGCGTCATGCAAGAACTGATGATGAAGCATAGTTCTGTTGAAGTCAGCCCCAGCGTTATTGATCCGCTCAATATCAGCAGTGCCTTTGCTGCTATTGCCGCGAAAATCTGGGCAGACCCAGAGAAGCTGCTGAAGCACCAGCTTGATTATACCCATAACTATCTGGAACTGCTTGGCAATGTCACCGCGCGTTTTATGGGGGAAAATCTAGCACCGCTCTATAAAACCGGCTTTAAGGATAACCGCTTCCGCGATGCCGCCTGGGAGGAGAACTCGCTGTTTAACTTCATTAAACAGTCCTACTTAATGAGTGCAGAATGGCTACAAAAGCTGGTGCATGATGTGGACGGGATCGACCATAAAACTGCCCGCAAGGTTGATTTCTACACACGGCAGTTCATTGATGCGCTTGCCCCCACCAATTTCGCCATCACCAACCCCGAAGTGCTGAAGGCCACGATTGAAACCAACGGCGAGAACCTGGTGCGCGGCTTGCAGAACCTGCTTGCTGACCTGGAAAAAAGCAAACGCCATATTGCCATTAAAACCACCGATACCAGTGCCTTCAAGATTGGCGAGAACCTGGCCACCGCCAAAGGCAGTGTGATTTTCCAGAATGACCTGATGCAGCTCATTCATTACACACCAACATGCGCTGAAACCTATAAACGGCCACTGCTTATTATTCCGCCATGGATTAATAAATACTATATTCTGGATATGAAGCCAAAAAATTCCTTTATGATCTGGCTACTTGAGCAAGGCTATAGTGTTTTTATGGTATCTTGGGTGAATCCTGGTAAGGAGTTAGGACATAAAAACTTTGAAGATTATATGCTGGAAGGGCCCTTAGCCGCACTGGATGCCATTGAAGCGGCAACAGGGGAACGGGAAGTTACCGCGATCGGCTATTGTTTGGGCGGAACGCTGCTTTCTGCCACACTCAGCTATATGAAAGCAAAGCAGGACAACCGTATTGTGGCCGCCACTTTCCTCACCACGCTGATTGATTTCTCCCATGCCGGAGAACTCTCCATTTTCATTGATGAAGAACAGCTACAGCGCGTGGAAGAGCGCATGAATGATGTTGGCTATTATGATGGCTCCGCTATGGCTGCCACCTTCAGTATGTTGCGCGCCAATGAAATGATCTGGTCGTTTGTGATTAACAACTATCTGCTTGGCAAAGAGCCCTTCCCCTTTGACCTACTATACTGGAATTCCGATTCCACCCATCTACCTGCTAAAATGCACAGTTTCTATCTGCGCAATATGTATAAGGATAACAAGCTGGTGAAACCGGGTGGTATTACGCTGGCTGGCACCCCGATTGATGTGCGACAGATTGCGATTCCCTGCTACCTGCTTTCCACCCGTGAAGACCATATCGCCCCCTGGAAAGGCACCTACCGCACCACCACACTGTTTAGCGGCGATACCACCTTTGTGCTGACCGCTTCTGGCCATATTGCCGGGGTGGTGAACCATCCGGCCAACCAGAAATATTGCTACTGGACAAACCCGAGCAGCCATATCCCTGCTGACGAATGGTTAAAAGAGGCGGAAGAGCATAAAGGTTCCTGGTGGCCACATTGGCATCACTGGAACCAACAGCATAGCGGTGAAACGATAGCTGCCATTTTCCCTGGCGAAGGAGAGTTAGCCATTATTGAGGCAGCACCAGGTTCGTATGTGAAGGTGAGATATGAGTAAGAGTCTATAGTGGTTAGAGCATAGTAACTAACCTCAGTTTTGGATAAGCTTTGCTTATCAAAACTGAGGTTAACTACACTCTAACCACTATACGCCGTTTATTTCTTCAGCCTTGCCCATACACGCACTTTGGCGGCATAGAATAATATGGTCATAATGCCTAGAAATACCAGCGTCTTGATACCAAGCTCCTTCCGCTGCTCCATCTCAGGCTCGGCTGCCCACTGCAAGAAATTCACCACATCGCGGGACATTTGCTCAACCGTTGCCGGAGTGCCATCCATATAGGTAACAGACCCTTCAGAAAGAGGCTGCGCCATCGCAATCTGCTTTCCAGGGAAATACGGGTTATAATGCATACCATTGCCTAAATGGAAATCAGCAGGCATTTTTTCATCATAGCCAGTAAGAAGCGAGTAAATATAATTTGCCCCGTCATGGCGTGCTTTCACCAGCAAGGATTGATCGGGTGGGAAGGCACCATTATTAGCCGCACGCGCTGCTTTCTCATTGGCATAAGGCCCTACAAAGCGATCAGAAGGTTTAGCAGGACGCTCAAACATCTCACCATCATCATTAGGGCCATCCTGCACCATATGATCGGCAGCTATCGCCTTCACTTCGGCTTCGGTAAAGCCAATCTCCCCCAGGTTACGGTAAGAGAGCAAATGCAGGGAATGGCAAGCAGAACACACTTCCTTATAGACCTGGAAACCGCGCTGTACCGACTGACGGTCAAACGTGCCCAAGGCTCCTTCAAACTGCCAGTGCATTTCTTTGGGATGCTGCGCCTCTTCGGCACTGGCACTCACCGGCAGAAGTGGCAATACCAGTAGCGTCAACGACATGAAAGCGATTTTAGAAAATATATGCATTGTTTTCTTCCTCATTTACTTTACAGAAGCACTAATAGATGCAGGCAGTGGCAGTGGCTTTTCTATTTTGCTGATAAGCGGTATAATCAGTAGGAAATGTGCAAAATAGTAGAAAGTTGCAATACGGCCAAGCGTAATATAGGGCTCTGCCGGTGGCTTGCCCCCAATATAGCCAAGCAGCAGCGCATCCGCCACAAACGCCCAGAATGCCCATTTATACAGCGGACGATAGGTGGCACTCTTCACCTTGGAACTATCCAACCAAGGCAGGAAGAACAGGATAAGGATCGCACTGATCATAGCGATCACCCCGCCCAGCTTATCAGGAATCGCACGCAAAATAGCGTAGAAGGGCAAGAAATACCATTCTGGCACAATATGTGCAGGCGTTACCAATGGGTTAGCAGGGATATAGTTATCTGGGTGCCCCATATAGTTCGGGTTAAAGAACACGAAATAGGCAAACACAATAAAGAATACACCAAAACCGAAGAAATCTTTAATAGTGTAGTACGGATGGAACGGAATCGTATCGCGCTTGCTTTTTACTTCCACCCCTGTTGGGTTGTTGGAACCATGATGATGCAAGGCAGCAATATGGATAATCACAATCCCCACAATCACAAAAGGCAGCAGGTAATGCAGGGCAAAGAAGCGGTTCAGTGTTGGGTTATCTACCGCAAAACCACCCCATAGCCAGGTGACGATACTTTCGCCTACCACGGGAATAGCCGAAAACAGATTGGTAATTACTGTTGCTCCCCAGAAGCTCATTTGCCCCCACGGCAACACATACCCCATGAAGGCAGTGGCCATCATGGTGAGGAAAATAGCAATACCAAAGAACCAGACAAGTTCACGCGGCGATTTATACGACCCATAATAAAGGCCACGAATAATGTGGATATATACTACCACAAAGAACATGGAGGCACCCACCGCATGAATATAGCGGATCAACCAGCCATAATTGACATTGCGCATGATATTTTCTACACTCTCAAACGCATGGTCAACATGCGGCGTATAGTGCATAGCCAGGAAAATTCCGGTAATAATCTGAATCAGCAGCGCAATACCCGCCAAGGAACCAAAGCTCCACATATAGCTTAGGTTACGTGGCGTCTGATATTCCCCCATATGTTTGATAGCGGAAAAAATAGGCAGGCGATATTCAATCCACTCCACCACTTTATTCTGTTTTGTTTCTGTAGTCATAACATTCTATCCTTTTAACCAATGCGAATCTTGGTATCGCTTAAAAACACATATTCCGGCACTACCATGTTAAGAGGGGCCGGGCCTTTGCGGATACGGCCAGACGTGTCATATTGCGAACCGTGGCATGGGCAGAACCAACCGCCATATTCCCCTTGCTGACCAAGCGGTATGCAACCCAGATGCGTACAGATGCCAACCATCACCAGCCAGGCTTCGTGGCCTTTCTTAACACGGTCTTCATCTTTTTGCGGATCGGGAAGGTCTTTCACATCCACATCACGGGCGGCAGCAATTTCTTCTGGCGTACGGTGACGGATAAATACCGGCTTACCACGCCACATGACCGTAATGCTTTGCCCCTCTTGAATGTGAGAAATCTCCACTTCAGTGGAGGCCAATGCCAGCACATCAGCGGAAGGATTCATAGAATTAATCAATGGCCAGGCTACCGCTGCTGCCCCAACACCGGCAAAGGCACTAGCAGTCAGCACAATAAAATCACGCCGTGTGGGGGAATGTTCGGGCTGGTTATGATCGGATGGTTCATTTTCAGATGTTGTAGACATGGCACTCATCGTATTGTCCTACATGGTAATTTTCTTTTTTCTCTGCCTTTTGCCATCTTCAGCTATAAGGCAGCCATTTACAATGCTGCACGTTATAAAGAAAAAAATCAGGAAAATCCAGAATTAATTATCCCCTCTGCAGATTCCTGTAAAAAATTCTTTGCACTGTGAGCACTATATGATTACACTGCCTCTAATCAAAACGTTGTGAGGTTTCTATGATGATAGGACGTTTATATCTGCGCCTGCTTCTTATAGTTGCACTGCTTCAGGCAACAAGCGGCTGTATCCCTGCCATGGTTGGTGCTGCTACTGCCACCACCGGACGTGCTATTGCGCAGGAACGCACTGTGGGCGATGCGATGGATGACACCACCATCTGGGCGAAAATCAAAAGCGACTTATTACAGCAGGATGTCAACAACCTGTTTAATCTAGTGGATGTGCGTGTCAATGAAGGGCGCGTGCTGATGACAGGTTCCGTGCGCAGCCAGGACGTGCGAGCCAAGGCGGTGAAAATCGCCTGGGGCGTGCGTGGCGTGAAAGAAGTGATTGATGAGCTGATTATCGCCACCCCGACCGATGAACTGGCCATTAAAGACTATAGCAAAGACGCCTGGATCACCACCCAAATCAAAAGCAAGTTGTTACTTAACAAAGATATCCATTCGGTGAATTATGATGTACAAACCGTTGATGGCATTGTCTATCTGATGGGAATTGCCCAGGATAAAACCGAGTTGAATATTGTTACCAATATTGCCAGCAGCATTCAATATGTGAAAAAAGTGGTGAGCCATGTGCGCGTTAAAGACACTGCACGGCAACAACCTAACCAGATATATAGCCAATGACGCTTTCCGTTGCTATCCAGATGGATGCTATTGAGCATCTGCGCGTTGCCAGCGATTCTACCCTCCTGCTTGGCCAGGAGGCAGAGCGGCGTGGCTATGCACTCTATTATTACCAGCCTAAACAGCTCATGCTGAAAAATGGCGTGGTCATGGCGCGTGTACAGCCATTATCGCTTAAACGCGAAGGCGAACACTATTTTTCTTTAGGTGAAGAGCGGCTGGCGACCCTCTCAGATATGGATATTGTGCTGATGCGCAATGATCCGCCTTTTGATCTGGCCTATCTTACCGCCACCTATCATTTAGAGCGCATTCACCCTGCTACGCTGGTGGTCAACAACCCCAGAGAGGTACGGAATGCCCCAGAAAAGCTGCTGGTATGCAACTTCCCTGAACTGATGCCGCCCACGCTCATTACGCAGGACATCACCGAACTGCACGCTTTTCGTTCAGAATATCAGGATATTATCCTGAAGCCTCTCTATGCCCATGCAGGCAGGGATGTGTTTCGGGTGAAAGAAGGCGATAGCAACTTTACTGGCATTATCGACATGCTGCAAAAGCTCTACCCCTGCCCGCTCATTGTCCAGGGCTTTATCCCGCAAATTAATGAAGGCGATAAACGTATCATCCTGGCTGATGGGAAACCAATCGGCTGCCTGACACGGATTCCGGCGGAAGGGCAAATACGCTCGAACCTGGCGGCAGGTGGTAGCGCGATTAAAACAGCATTAACAGAACGTGACCGCGAGATTTGTGCCATTATTGGGCCAACACTGAAAGAACGCGGGCTGATATTTGCTGGTATTGACGTGATTGGCCGTTATATTACTGAAATCAACGTCACCTCCCCCACCGGCCTTCCCTCTATCAACCGGCTAGAACATACCTGCCTGGAGGCGGTATTGTGGGATGCTATTGAAGCGCACCTATAACGATAAGCGTGCACGGATAGAAGCCGCTATCTCGCCCGCCACATCAAGCGGCTGATAGTGCCAAGTCTCTCCCCATTCTCCCGTAAATGGTTTGGCAAAACGCCGTGCGTAAAGCTGTGCGTGAAGACGGCTATGTTTAGGCGATACGCTATCGTTGGGAGCAAAAATATAGACTGGTTTTCCCGTAGCGCAGGCCTCTGAGCACATCGACATAGAATCACCCGTTACCACGATCCTATCACTGGCGGCTAAGAACGCAAAATAGGGGTTCGCGCCTTCTGGCGTCCATTCATAAAAATAACACGGCACGCTAATCGCCTTTTTCAAGGCCGCAACCACCGACGCATCCGTGCGCCTGCTGGTGCTCACCAGCACACTGCCACCCTGTGCCCACACCATAGCCGAGAGTTGCTCGCCCAAGTGTTGAATATGAGCCTCAGTAATAGTATGATCTTTGGTAGTGCCACCAATCAACACCGCAACATGGGGGGAAGGATAGGCCGCTATCCGCTCCTGCCAGGCAGCACGCTCAACCTCCAGCCGTGCGGCAGTGACACGATGGGCAGCACCAACAGTGGTCAGCAACTGGCCAGCCGCCAGGGTGGGAAGGTCATCATGCTGAGGGGCGGCAATCAGGTCAAGCCCGGCTACGGGGAAACCTGGCCACATGAGTTGCACCGTCATACTCTGCCCTGCGCTTACCTTCTTGAGATACCGCGCAATAGGGGCCGTTTTTCGCCCAGCCGCAATGACAATATCGGGGTAAGGGCCAGTAAGTGCGTCGCTTTTTTCCCGGTCTACCCCCAACAGGCTAGCCCCACGCAGCATATTAGGCAAGGATGCCCAGCGGGTATAGACAATATTCTTGCGCGTCACCGGCACAGCCAATACCTCTGCCACACCCAGGCACTGGTTGACATTGCCGATACGGTCATCTGCCAACAGCCAGAGCGTAGGGCTATCCATCCAAAGGCCCCTTAAAGCCCATCGCCACAATATACATTTCAGAAGAATCAGCACGACTGGCAGGCGGTTTGACATGCTTTACGTGTATAAATGCCTGCTTAATACGCTGCAACAATGTGTTCTCTGCGCCACCACGCAATATCTTAGCAACAAATACCCCCCCTGGGCTCAACACCTCTAGCGCAAAATCAAACGCCGCCTCACATAACGCCATAATACGCAGGTGATCGGTCTGTTGATGCCCGCATGAAGAGGCCGCCATATCACTCAACACGATATCCGCATGATGCCCACCCAGCGCTTCTTTTAACACTGCTGGTGCCTCATCACCTAAAAAATCCAGATGCAAGAGAGTGGCATGTTCAATAGGCTGCATCTGGCTGATATCAATCCCCACCACCTTACCCCCTTTGGCAGAACCAGCCTTCACACGCTCCACAGCCACCTGCGTCCAGCCACCCGGGGCAGCCCCCAAGTCTACTACATGCCTGCCTGCTTTCAAAAAATGGAACATCCCATCTAGTTCCAACAGCTTATATGCCGCCCGTGAACGATACCCGTCCTTCTGGGCACGCTGCACGTAAGGGTCATTGAGCTGCCGCTGCAACCAGCGTGTGGACGATAGCTTACGGCCCCTGGCAGTTTTCACTTTAATGTGAAGCTGGCGGTTACCGCTATGGGTTGAAGGATGTTTAGAAGAGGTCATAATACTACACCCCTTTAGAGGAAAATCATCGGCAATAATGGCAGAAATGGCCTGAGAACTATCGCCTCAGGCCATCCACCCTAGAAAACAGGTAGGAACGTTACTTTGCAGCTTGGGCAAAAGCACGTGTTTCTACTTCTTCATCATCGGCATCATCTTCAATATCGCCAAGATTAGCACTAGATAATGAGCGGGCAAGTGCCAGAAGTTTCTTGCGCACTACCTGGTTACCAATACCACAATAGGCCCGCACAAGAGAGAGCACTTCTTTGTTAGCCAATTTCTCATATTCAAAAGCAACGGGGCTTTCATGTACTTCAGCACCATTGGCATCTGCTTCATCATAAAATTCTTCAAAGAAGAATGCCACAGGCACATTAAGCGCACGGGAAAATTCATACAGACGGCTGGAACCAATCCTGTTCAGGCCCCTTTCATATTTCTGGATTTGCTGAAAGGTTACACCCACTGCATCACCTAAATTTTCTTGGCTCATGCCAAGCATGGTTCTTCTTGATCTCAAACGACGGCCAACGTGAACGTCAACAGGATGTTGTGCCATAACAAATACTCACTACATTAAATTAAACAAATACAATGCTACACTAATTACGTTATTAAACCATTATTAGATAACATTATTTTAGAAACAATTAAGACATTACATTCTTGGCTCAAAATAAGCATGACCGTTTTTTATAAAATAGGCACCAACTACTATTTAAACCACTATGCCTATTCCCCTTATAGAAGAATAATATTATTATTTCAAGAATAATATTATTAATATTTTAACTAATACGCAACAATTCTACTTATATGAAAGAAATATTAAGTAGCGTTAAACAATATTACATATATGACACAGATAAGTGTAGCGTTTTTTTAAAAAAATCTTCAGCACTGTGTCATTACGCGTATTATTTCCATCAGGCCAACCCAAGAGCCAGCAATTTGCAGAACCGCAGCGGAATATCCCTATCAAAGGGCACAAAAACCTAATCACTTCTCAGCATGGTAACAGAACTACACTCTCTATCTCTTGTCAGGAAAAGAATGGAATGGTGCATAACTATGGCTACACCACGCTCAAATGAAAATATATTTACCATTTGTGGCAATTGGTCTTTTATTCTCCCTCATCATTACCCTTCTTAACTGCCTCGGTCAAGAATAGAAATAGCCCAATACCGTATATAGTAAGAAGTATGATATAATTGCCATAGTAACTATACAATGTTGGCGGAAGCGTAGCAGGAAGATAGCCATCCAATATTCCCTCTGTCTCAAGCGGCAGCGAGGTGACAACCTGCCCATAGGCATCAATAATAGCCGAAATACCGGTATTTGCTGCACGAACAAGGGGTAATCCTTGCTCTATAGCGCGCATTCTCACCATCTCAAAATGCTGGTAGGGGCCGCTACTCATACCAAACCAGGCATCATTGGTGACATTTAACAACCAGGAAGGCCGCTGCTGTGGATTGATAATCCCCGTCGGAAAGATAGCCTCATAGCAGATTAGCACCCCAAACGATGGTACATTCAGTGCAGGGGAGAGGGTTTGCGGGGCAATTCCCGCTGAAAAATCGGTGGTGCCATGGGTAATTTTATTGATAGGCAACAATGCACGGAACGGGATATACTCGCCAAACGGCACCAGATGCACCTTATCGTAGTAAGCGAGAATATCGCCTTCTCTGTTCAGCGCAAATACCGAATTCCACAGACGAAAACTGTCTCCCTCACCTTCCTCCCGCAATGCACCAGTGAGCAAGAAACCCTGTGGGGAGATCACTTTTGTAATATAGGACACCAGATCCGAATGTGGAGATAAACTATAGGGCACTGCTGCCTCTGGCCATATCAATATATCCACGGGCCTATCCAGTGCCGTGGCACTTAAATCCACATGGCGCTTCAGGGTGTTGAAACGTAGCTCCGGCTTCCATTTATGGTCTTGCATGATGTTCGGTTGCACCAGCCTGAGTGTCACATCGGTTGCCAGATACTGCCCAGTATCAGGCAGCCGCATCCCCCCCCCTGCCCATACGGCAAAGAGCAATAGTGCCGTGAGATAGAGCGGCCGCCCCGTTGCCAGCACAACATTCCCCTCACTATCACTATGCACCAGCGCAGCCCCTATACCAGCTGCCAACACCGCAAGGAAACTTAACCCCCACACCCCCGTCAATGCGGCCAGTTGCATCATCGGCAGCGAACCTGCCCACACATAGCCTGCCAGGTTCCAAGGGAAACCGCTCAGCAGCACGGAACGCGCCATCTCAAGCAGCACCCAGGCACAGGCAAACACCACCACCTGTCGCGCCGGGCTTCCAACCGGCAATAAAAATGTGACAAGAGCAGTAAGGGCACTATAGAGTGCCAGCACAGCAGTAATGCCAAACAGGGCAAAGGGAATCATCCAACCATACTGGCCAGGGTCAGTCAGCAGCGCAATACTGATCCAGTACAGCCCAGCCATAAAATGACCAAAACCAAACCACCAGCCATAGCTAAAGGCACGCCACCACGACTGCGCCCGACGTAAACACCATAATAGTGCCACAATACCAGGAATAAGGGCTGGCTTGACGGCGAAAGGGGGGAATGCCAGTGCAGAAAATGCCCCAAGCAACCACAAGACACCATAGCGCCCCCAGGTGGGAAGGCCAAGAAGACGCTGATACATTACGAGCAGGACGCGCATTTACTCACTTTCCACCTGCACTTCCGGCCTACGGATGAGCAAGCGTTTGATACGGCGGGGGTCAGCATCAATCACCTCAAATACAATCCCCGAACCATGGGTAATGATTTCACCCTGAACCGGCACATGCCCTACCAACGAAAATAACAACCCACCGAGCGTATCAAAGCCTTCTTCTTTATCGCCTTCGATAATCTTGGTACCTAGTGCTTTCTCAAGATTCTCAATGGTCACACGGGCATTGGCCTCCATCACACCATCAGGCAGCGGGATAATATCCGGTTCTTGCATATCATCATGCTCGTCTTCAATTTCCCCAACAATCTCTTCTACCAAATCTTCAACAGTCACCAGCCCATCGGTGCCGCCATATTCATCGAGCACCAATGCCATATGCACACGCGCCTCTTTCATCCGCGCCAATAGATCTATCAGCTTCATGGAAGGCGGCACGAATAATACTTGCCGCACCAGTTTTTTCAGGTTGAACGGCTGATCGTTAATAATGGCTGAAAGCAGGTCTTTAATATGCAGGAAGCCAATCACTGTATCAAGCGACCCTTCATAGACAGGCATACGCGTATGCTCTTTCTCAAGTACCACTTTTTTCAGCTCATCCAGGGAAATAGCCAGGTCAATCGCCACGATATCGGTGCGCGGCACCATAATATCATCTACTTTCAGTTCACCGAAGCTAAGGATATTATGCAGCATCACACGCTCTTCCGAACTGATAAGCGTACCGTCATTATGCTCCTCAATCAGTTCTGCTACCGATTCTTCCAGGGAAGCGTTATAATGTGATCGCAAGGTGCTGCGCAGCCAGTTACGCACTGTCCGCACTAAAGAGGGGGGGTTTTCTGCCTCTTTCGCCCCCCGTACTGCCGGAGAAGAAAGAGGCGCGCTAGAATTATCGTCTGTTGTCATAGGGTATAATGGTTAAATAACCTCAGTTTTGGATAAGCGCGGCTTTCCAAAACTGGCATGTTACTCTAAAATAATATCAAAAAGCGTCGTTTTTGCCATTATTTTAAATTAATAATAACGTT
>CAZXPG010000025.1:0-25570 GCA_964643145.1 uncultured Rickettsiales bacterium | reverse complement strand
AAATAATGGTTCAAGCCGCCTTGAATCATTATTTTTCAAATAGTTGACAGTTTTGCGTTCCTGCTTTATGCAGCATTGCTTGCACTCAAGCATAGTCCTCACATTGCAACCTAACCAATTCTTGAACTGTGAGCAGACTATGCAGCTAGTTGCTGTGTAAATCTACTGATAGGATAGTATCGGTGCAGCTACGCAAACGAGCACTTCCACACACACGGATATCAGATAATTCAAAATAGGCATTACTATCTAGCGGGTCGATACGCAGGGCTTTAACTGGGGTAGAGAACTCCAGTTCGAGAGTATTTAGCCCCTGCATAACCGGCAGTTTGAGCGCATGTTGCTCAATGAAAATGCCGCAGGCGGAATAATAGATAACCACTGCTTTTTCTACGGTTTCAGGCAGCGCAATGTTAAATTGCAACTGGATTCTACTACCAAATACCCGCTTATCGTTGCGCGTCAGGATAAATTGCGGATCATTCTCAACCCCTAAGTAGCCACGGCCTTCTGGCTGAGCGTTCACACTGTCAATAGAAAGAGGATAGAACACTGTTTTACACGGAATTTCCTCCGTCTGCGCCGATGTAAGCGTGATAGGCTCGACAATAAAACGATATCCTCCTTTGCTATCAATGAACCCAGCAGCTTTTTTCAGCAGGTTACGATCATAGGACAGGCCAAGAAACGCAGCTACAGCACGGGTTGTTTCGGTCTTACTAAGGATAGCAGCATCATAACTTACCGCTAGCACCGGGCAGGATAAGGTATTAGTGAAACGTGTAATAGCAGCATAACGTGCGCCAATATCCTCTAACCCATCCAGGAACCCAATAGTTTCATAACGGTTAAAACTGGTTGCTATTGAAAGAACATTCCGAAATACCACAATCACATGCGGGTTACGAAGCAAAGGCAGCAACTGGCGGATGCGTTCTATGCCTTCATCGGTATTCTTCCACCCCCAATAAGGATGCTCTGCATTACGGCGTTCCACCACTGTTCTTAGCGTTTCAATGTCATTATGCATAAAATCCTGGTCTTCATGGTTGGGGCCATCAATATTCTCGCCCATAAAAATCCCCAGTTTTCGTACGAGCCCCGCCACCATAGAGGTACCACCACGGGCACAACCCAGCACAATGACGGTTTTTTCTGCAGCAACAATAGGGGGAATTAATACCCGACACGGAGTAATAGGCGCAGATTTTTTGAATAATGGCAGCAACATAGATCACTAACTACAAAACTAAATACTTGACTTTTATACTATAGCTACTAACGTTCAATTAGCGATAGCCAATTAAACGTTAGTAGCTATAGTCAATGAAGAGCGGCGCGCGCATAATGCACGCGCGATGCGCTGCATGGTGCTCGTATTGCTTTCGGGTACGCTACGAGCACCATATGTTCTTAGCATTCTTGAATAAGAAAAAGAAGTAAGAATTTCTTAACACCAGATTCTATAAGCATAATATGCACAATACTGTCATTATCATCCCGGCCCGCATGGCCTCAACACGGCTTCCTAACAAGCCTTTGGCCGATATTCATGGCAAACCGATGATTGTGCATGTGATGGAACGCGCCATGGAAATTGCTGCCTGCCCCGTCTATGTTGCCTGCGCGGAAGAAGCCATTGCTGAAGCTGTCAGGCAGGCAGGCGGACAGGCAGTGCTGACAGACCCCGCCCACCCTTCCGGCACGGATCGTATTTATGAGGCCCTCACCCAGATTGACCCAGAACAGCACTATCAAACAGTGATTAATGTGCAGGGTGATTTACCACGACTTGAGTCCAACGTTATTTTACATGCTGCTACTTTGCTTGATAATGAAGCCGTAGATATTGCTACGCTGGCAGCGGTGATAACAAACGAGACAGAACGCACCAACCCGAATGTGGTGAAGGCAGTACTGGCACTGAACGATAACGAGCAGCGGGGGCGTGCCCTCTATTTCACACGTGCAACCGCACCGTATGGCGACGGGCCACATTATCATCATATCGGGCTTTATGCCTATAGGCGACAAGCATTGGAGCGGTTTGTTGCCCTGCCACCAAGCCCACTTGAGCTGCGCGAGAAGCTGGAACAGTTGCGCGCCCTTGAGCATCATATGCGTATTGATGCCGCCATTGTGAGGGATGTGCCGCTGGGAGTGGATACGCCAGAGGATTTAGAAACAGTACGGGCATTAATAAACCTCAGTTCTGGATAAGCGCGGCTTATCCAGAACTGAGATTAATAACGAGGTAAATTATGGTTGAAACACTCTATCACGTCACCGGCATTGGCAATGCCATTGTTGATATTCTGGCATTTGTAGAAGAGGACTTTATCAGCCGTCATGCCCTGCCTAAAGGCAAGGAAATGCTGATTGATCAGGAAACAGCGAACCTGCTTTATGACGCTATGCCCCCCTCGCAGGAAGTCTCTGGCGGTTCTGCGGCCAATACCATTGCCGGGATTGCCTCTTTTGGCGGCAGAACGGCCTTTATCGGCAAAGTGCGCGATGATCAACTGGGAAAGATATTTACCCACGATATTACGGCACTTAATGTGCATTTTCCCACCCCGCCTTCGACCCATGGCAACATAACCGGCCAGTGTTTTGTGCTAGTCACACCCGATGCTGACCGTACCATGTGCGCCTATCTGGGGGCTGCCGATGCATTAACCGAAGCGGATATGGATGAAGCCGTGCTTGCCGCCTCAGAAATCGTCTATATTGAAGGCTATTTATTCTATCAGAAGCATCTCTATCCGGCACTGGATAAAGCCATTGCCATTGCCCATGCCTATGGGCGAAAAGTGGCACTGACACTTTCCGATAGTTTGTGTGTAGCACATAACCATGCGGCATTTGCAGCATTGCTTGCCGAGAAGAAGGTGGATATATTATTTGCCAATGAAGCAGAAATTACCACCCTGTTCCATACGGACAATTTTGAAGCAGCAGCAGCCAAAGCGGCGGAGGCCTGTTCGGTTGCCGCCCTGACCCGCAGCGAAAAAGGGTCGGTTATTCTGGCAGGGAACGAGCGTTATGTGATTGAAGCAGCACCTGTCTCCCAGATTATCGACACTACCGGCGCGGGCGATCTCTATGCAAGCGGCTTCCTGCATGGGCTTGCTGAAGGAAAAGCTTTGCCGGAATGCGGTAGGCTTGGCAGCTTAGCTGCCGCTGAAGTTATCAGCCATTTGGGCGCACGGCCGGAAATTTCGTTAAAATCACTGGTGGCTTAAAGCACTGGGAACCCTACAAGCTGCTTCACTTCGCGCAAATGCTGTTCTGCCAATATATTGGCTCGTTCAGCCCCTTGCTTCAGCACGCTGTCGATATAATCCGGCGCTGCTTTCAGTTCGCGGATTCTGGCGGTGATCGGTGCAAGCTGGCTTACAGCCACCTCGGTTAACGCCTTTTTCAGAGCAGAAAATCCCTGGCCTTCAAAAGTGGCTATTGCCTGTTCACGTGTGATGCCTGCAAGCACTGCATAGATATTCAACAAGTTGCTGGCTTCCGGCCGGTTTTCTACATCATAGGACACGGTAGGAATTGCATCCGATTTCGCCTTCTGGATTTTGCGGGCAATCATATCGGCATCATCTGCCAGGGTAATGCGGGAATAATCGGAAATATCGGACTTACTCATTTTCTTAGTACCATCACGCAGGCTCATCACCCGGGTGGCTTCACCCAGAATCAGCGGTTCTGGCAAAGTGAAATAGTCTTGCTTATAATAGCGGTTAAACGCGCCGGCAATATCGCGCGCCAGTTCCAGATGCTGCTTCTGGTCTTCTCCCACTGGCACATGGGTTGCTTTGAACAGCAGAATATCCGCAGCCATCAGCACCGGATAGCCATATAAGCCCAGCACCGCCTGTTCTTTATCTTTCCCCGCTTTTTCCTTAAACTGCGTCATGCGGTTTAGCCAGCCAAGCGGCGTATGGCAGCCCAGTATCCAGGCCAGTTCCGCATGGGAAGGCACGGTAGACTGGCTGTAGATGATCGACGTCTCCGGGTCAATACCGCTGGCAATATAAGCCGCTGCCGTTTCACGGATACTATCACGCAAGGCCTGTGGTTCCTGCGGTACGGTAATAGCGTGCATATCCACTATGCAGAACAGCGAAGGATGTACATGCTGCAACCCCACCCAGTTGCGAATAGCACCAAGATAGTTGCCCAAATGAAGATTGCCGGTTGGCTGAATACCTGAAAATACACGTGTCATGGTAGTCTCTTGCAGTGATGGTGAAGCAGAAAGGCTCAGTCAGGTGGCATCATACGGATTTATGGTAGCAATGCAAGGAGAATAACTGGGCGGCACCTCTATCCACTGACGTACAGGGGATAGAAATCGCACCATTTCGTACAGCCACTTCATTTCACGCAAAATCACCTTAATTGTATCTGGGTACGTTGCCAGAGGTCTAATAGCCGCGCTTATCCAAAACTGAGGTTAATAATAATAGCGCGGATAGAAATTTTTATCGCCATCGCTGCCTTTGGGACGGGGGGCTTCGTAGTCGCTGTCATTATCATACGGATAAGCAGGTGGCGGTTCTTGTTGCCCTTGATAGCCTTCTGGGTAGGTATCTACGCGGGTGTTATCTGCGGGATAGTCAGAAGGATAGCTATTGCGGGCTGAGGGGGAAGGTGCGGTTGGTG
The DNA here is from genome assembly GCA_964643145.1 of uncultured Rickettsiales bacterium. Classification (GTDB taxonomy): domain Bacteria; phylum Pseudomonadota; class Alphaproteobacteria; order Rickettsiales; family Arcanibacteraceae; genus CAZXPG01. The sequence continues at coordinate 20,899 of CAZXPG010000025.1, read as the reverse complement.
CAGGTTGGGGCTGTTGTGCGTTCTGCAATATAAGTGGCACATAATGCCCTTCATTATCCGATGTCCAATTAGGTACATTCTGATAATCAGCATCATTATCGGGGGGATAAGGCGTTTCAGCCCGCACTTCCACGCCTCTAAACACGAAAAGCAGTAGAGTGCATAACAGGATAACCCGTGTTTTACAGAGCCCTGCAATGGTAATAGAAGAGAATAACATAACGTATGATTGATAGTGATAAACCAGAGAGGGAATACTCTTTTCCACGTTTAGATAAGCAACATCCCGCGTTCTTACAAGATATTGCTTCAAGAAACTACTTAATTTTTTACAAAATTGCTATTCATATTCCTGAAAAGAAATGATAAGACTGAAGGACTCGTATTTCCATTTTATTTCTATCTTATGAGGAAAGCCACCATGCAGCCAGCAATACAGAAAAAAATGTCCACCACCCTTGGCACTATACACTTCATCGGTATAGGGGGCATTGGCATGAGCGGCATCGCCGAGATACTACACCATTTAGGGTATAATGTCCAGGGGTCTGATCTTGCTGCAAATGCAAATACTGCCCGGCTGCAAGTGATGGGGATACGGGTGTTTATCGGCCAGGCCGCCAGCAATGTCGACGGGGTGGCGGTGGTGGTGAAATCATCAGCAGTTAAAGATAGCAACCCAGAGGTGGTGGCGGCGCGTGTGCAGCGTATCCCTGTGATCAAGCGTGCTGAAATGCTAGCCGAACTGATGCGCCTGAAGACATCTATCGCCATTGCCGGTACGCATGGTAAAACCACCACCACCTCGCTGGTTGCTGCCTTGTTTGAGGCGGCGGGGCTAGGGCCTACGGTTATTAACGGCGGGATTATTAATAACCACGGTACGAATGCCTATCTTGGCAGTGGTGAGTTCCTGATTGCTGAGGCGGATGAATCCGATGCCACATTTATTAAAGTGCCCTCTACTATTGCTGTTATCACCAATATTGACCCAGAACATCTGGATTATTACCGTTCATTTGATACATTACGTGCTGCCTTCCGCACCTTTATTGAAAACCTGCCTTTCTATGGCTTCGCGGTGTTGTGTAATGATCACCCAGAGGTGGTGGCTTTGATATCACAGATCACGGATAGGCGGATACTCAGCTATGGGCTACAGCCGGACGCTGATGTGGTGGCCACGCACATTCGTGAAGATATCGCCGGTTCCACCTTTGATATCGAGATTTCAGCAACATTAGGGGGAATGGCGCGACGGCTGGAGAATGTGTATCTTCCTGTGCCTGGCATTCATAATGTACAGAACGCGCTGGCAGCCATTACTATTGCCCTAGAACTAGGTTTTGATGATGATGTTATCGTTAATGGTTTCCGTGCGTTCAACGGTGTCAAACGCCGTTTTACTAAAACTGGTGAGATTAATAATATCAGTATAATTGATGATTACGGCCATCATCCGGTAGAAATCCGTGCCACACTTCGCACGGCACGCACCATTGCCGACAAGCAGCAAGGCAGGGTGATTGCGGTGATGCAGCCGCATCGTTATAGCCGCCTACATGATCTATTCGCTGAATTCACCCATTGCCTGGACGATGCCGATAGTGCTATTATTGCCCCCGTCTATGCCGCTGGCGAGGAGCCTATTGCCGGTGCCAGCCGTGATATACTGATAACGGCAATCCGCCAATCAAACCCACAGGCGGATGTCTGGCCACTCGATGCGCCAGAACAGTTGGCGGCACTCGTGCTGCATATGGCCCGCCCGAATGATCTGGTGGTGTGTTTGGGGGCAGGGAATATTACCGCCTGGGCGAATGCACTGCCCCAGCAAATGCAGGATTTGCACGAAAAACTAACCCTTGAGCCGACAGGCACGCGGTAACAGAATGCGGTTGATTGATACGCTTCCCCCTGTGCGCGGTAGTTACCGTGAAAACGCCGATCTTTCCAAAACCAATTGGTTTGGGGTGGGTGGGCCAGCAGATGTACTGTTCCGTCCGGCTGATGCCGCAGACCTTGCCCATTTTTTGAAAGCAAAACCTGGAGGGGTAGCAGTCACCGTCATTGGGGTGGGCTCCAACCTGCTGGTGCGTGATGGGGGCATTGATGGTGTTGTTGTCAAGCTGGGGCGCGGCTTTGCCAGTGTGACGCGTGAGGGGAACAGGGTGGATGCCGGAGCGGCAGCACTCAGCTTCAATACCGCCCAGTTTTGTCAGCATGTTGGGCTTGGCGGGCTGGAGTTTCTAAGCGGCATCCCTGGCACGATTGGCGGAGCGCTGGCCATGAATGCCGGAGCCTATGGCAATGATACCGCCTCCTGTTTGCATAAGGCTGAGGCACTGGATGAGCAGGGTAACCTGCACCGCCTTACAGCACAGGATATTGGCTTCATTTATCGGGGCAATACGTTGCCGGAAGGCTGGATATTTACGAAAGCTATCTTGAACGCTACCCCAGAACAGCCAGAGGTTATTGCAGCGCGTATGGCCTCCATCACTGCCAAACGGGAGGCTACCCAGCCCATCCGCACCCGTACCAGTGGCAGTACATTTGCAAACCCAAGCGGCCACCGTGCCTGGGAGTTGATTGATGCTGCTGGCTGTCGGGGGTTAAGGAGAGGCGGGGCGGTAATCTCTGAAAAACACTGTAATTTTATGATTAATGAAGACAATGCCACTGCGGAAGAGTTAGAAATGCTAGGCGAGGAAGTGCGTGAGCGCGTCAAGAGGCAGAGTGGCATTATGCTTGAATGGGAAGTGAAACGTATAGGAAGGCGAGGAGAAAAGACATAGCCATGCAACAACATACTACACCGCTGCATATTGCGGTATTGATGGGCGGGTTATCAGCGGAGCGTGATGTATCACTTTCCAGTGCCCGTGGGATTATTACTACATTAGAGGCGCGTGGCTACCAGGTGACACCCGTGGATGTCGGCCGTGATGTGGCGGCAGTGTTAGCCAGGGTGCAGCCCGATATTGCCTTCAATGCCCTGCATGGCCCTTATGGGGAAGATGGATGCATTCAGGGCTTGCTTGAGATTATGGGCATCCCCTACACCCACTCCGGTGTGCTGGCTTCGGCGGTGGCAATGGATAAGCTACGTTCTAAAGCAGTATTCCGGCAGGCAGGCATTCCCTGCGCTGAGGATAGGATCATTCACAAAACCGAGCATCTTACCGAAGACCCTATGCCTCGCCCTTATGTGATCAAACCCCTCTATGAAGGGTCTAGCATTGGGGTGCATGTGGTGTTTGAAGGCGATAGTTTTGATATCAGCGATTATGACTGGGCCTATGGCGACGAGGCCATTGTAGAGCGCTATATTCCTGGCAAAGAAATTCAAGTGGCAGTGCTAGGGGATGAGGCCATTGGTGCCATTGAAATCTGCCCAGAAGGCCGTTTCTACGACTATGAGGCCAAATATACTGAGGGTAAGGCAACGCACTATATGCCAGCCCCTATCAGTGCCGCGGCTTATCAAACCGTGCTGGCACTGGCACGGAAAGCGCACCGGTTGCTGGGCTGTAAAAGTGTGAGCCGCGTGGATTTCCGTTATGATGACACTACAGGAGAAGAGGGAGAATTCTATATTCTAGAAGTGAATACCCATCCGGGGATGACACCGCTTTCCCTTGTGCCAGAAATTGCCGCCTATGCGGGGATCAGCTTTGGTGAACTGCTTGAGCGGATTATCAGGGATGCCGGATGCCAGTATTGAGGCGCAGTAAGAAGGCCAAGCTGCAAAAACCCGTTTCACGACGCGCAGAAGCCCGCCGTACCCGCTCACTTTACCGGCAAATCGTTGCAGCAGCGGTGGTAGTGGCCGTGCTGCTGCTGACAGCTATTACGCTGTGGTTGACGTATACCACAAAACCGGCAGAAATACTGGGGAGATGGATTGAAACTAAACAGGCAGTGATTGTTGATACAACCGGTGCGCTTGGTCTCAAGCTTGAACATATTTTTCTGGAGGGAAAAGACCACACGCCGGGTGATGCACTCATTGCTGCACTTGACGTGAATATTGGTCAACCGTTATTGTCGCTCAATTTACCCGAAATCCGCCAACGTCTGGAAGCGGTGGGATGGGTGAAGTCGGCGATGGTAGAACGCCAGTTTCCCGATACGCTGTTTGTGAATATTGTCGAACGTACACCGCTTGCTATATGGCAGAAAGCCAGGAAACTCTATTTAGTAGATGAAGAAGGGGTGATGATCGAGGAAAGTCATTTGAAACATTTTCCTAATCTGCTAATATTAGTGGGTGATGATGCACCGCTCTATGCACGGAGCCTGCTTGAGATTATTCATGAAGACCCCGCACTCTATAAACAGATTAATGCAGCGGTGCGGGTGGGAGAACGGCGCTGGAACATACGTTTTACTTCCGGCCTTGAAGTTAAGCTGCCAGAAGACCATACGCAGAAAGCCTGGCGGTATGTAATAAAACTAAACCAGGAGAAAAAACTCTTTCTGCCTGGCGTGAGTGTCATAGATTTGCGTATAGCGGATAAAGTGTATTTAGATATGAAGGAGTAGAATTTGGAGTCTGGAGCCTGGGGTCTGGAGTCTAGTGGTAGCAAATTCAAGGCTCTACTAGACTCCAGACCCCAGACTCCAGACTCCAAATATCACTAAAAAACATTATGCCAAAGCCAAAAACTGGCCTGATTACCGTGCTTGATGTCGGCTCCACCAAGATTGCCTGTGTGATTGCCCGTATACGGTATAATGGCGAGATTGATATCAAAGGTGTGGGGCACCATAGTGCCCAGGGGTTTCGTGCAGGTGCCATTACCGATATTAAGCTAGCCGAGACCTCTATTCTTGCGGCGGTGGAAGCCGCAGAGCGTATGGCAGAAACTGCCATTGAACGGGTGATTGTTAGTATTTCCAGCACGACTATTACCTCCCATCACGTGAGTGCCCGCATGAGCATCTCTGGCCATATGGTCACCGAGCGTGATATTGCCCGTATTATTTCTGAAAGCCTCGAGCGTTATAAGCAGCCGGTTGTGCATTATGTACCGCTTGACTATGCGATTGATGGTGCAGGTGGTATTAAAGACCCAGTATCGATGTGCGGTGATATTTTAACCAGCAGGCTGCATATCATTACTGCATCGCAGGCGATATTGATGAACCTGACGAATTGCCTGGGGCGGTGCCAGCTTGATATTGATGGGTTTATGGTGTCATCCTATGCAGTTGGGCTTGCCTGCCTGACAGAAGACGAGAAAGATCTGGGGTGCACGATTATTGATATGGGCGGTACGGTCACCTCCTTTGCCGTATTTCGGGGCGGCAACATTATCCATACTGAGGCACTGCCTGTGGGGGGGTGGCATGTCACCAATGATATGGCGCAAGGGCTTTCCACCAGTCTGACAAGTGCCGAGCGGATCAAGACGCTCTATGGCCACGTGATTGCCACCTCGTCTGACAATAAAGAACTGATTGATATCCCCTTCATTGGCGAGGAAACCACCGATACTTACCAGGTACCACGTTCATTGCTGGTGTCTATCATCCGCCCGCGTGTTGAGGAAACATTGGAAATGGTGCGTGATCATCTGAAGGCTTCGGGTTTTGAAGCAGTGTCAGGGAAAACTATTGTGTTGACAGGTGGAGCCAGCCAGTTAATGGGGTTAAAGGAACTGGCCAGTTTTGTGTTCAATAAACAGGCGCGTTTGGCCACCCCAGAACTTGCCAGCCATCCTGAACTTAGTCTCTATGGCTCCAGCTTTGCTACTGCCATAGGTATGCTTCATTTTGCTGCCACCCGTGCCGCCCGCCCCGTTGCCCCTATGCATGAAGAAAATGACGAGCCCAAGAGCTTGCCCCAACGGCTGTTGCGGTGGATACGGGAGAATGTCTAAGAGTTTACTGTTCAATGACATAAAATCTTAACATTATCTCAGTTTTGCATTGTATAGCAGTGCCTGGGAATTGGAACATCGCCATACTATTGATTGAGAATGGCGCTGATGCCACACTCCGATACGATACTCCTTCAGGGAAGTTAAAACATAGAATACACGGCAAAGGCGCGACCGCTACTGATCTTGCCAGTGAACATGGCCACAGCGAACTGGCTCAATTCCTACAAAACACAAAAAATGAACAGCACAGGCGTGCTAGGACGTGGGGAATCTATATTTCATCATCTGCCTCCCCCAATACAGAAAGGAACCGCTAACGCATAACGAATCTTGCCCCATTTAAGGCTTGAAGATGGCTCTAAAAATAATTAATATGGCTTTACCCTCCCCTTGAAGTGATGTAAATCAAGACTATGTGTAAGTGCAAAAGCCTAAATTAATTAAGGAGTCTATAGAAAAGCCATGACAATTAACCTTCATTTGCCGGAAAATGTGATTTTAAAACCCTGCATTACCGTGTTTGGGGTGGGCGGTGCAGGCGGCAATGCCGTCAATAATATGATTGCCGCTAATCTGGAGGGGGTAAAGTTTGTAGTGGCCAACACTGATGCCCAGGCACTTGAATATTCCTCTGCAGAGCGGAAAATTCAGTTGGGCGAAGCCATTACCCGTGGCTTAGGGGCAGGCGCATCACCCGATGTCGGCAAGGCCTCGGCGGAAGAATCCATGAACGAGCTGCTGGAGCATTTACGTGGCAGTAACATGGTGTTTATTACGGCTGGAATGGGCGGGGGAACTGGCACGGGCGCGGCTCCGGTCATTGCTAAAGTGGCACGGGAACAGGGTATTCTCACCGTAGGCGTGGTGACAAAACCCTTCCATTTTGAAGGTTCGCACCGTATGCGTGTGGCAGAACAGGGCTTGCAAGAGCTGCAAAAGCATGTGGATACGCTGATTATTATCCCAAACCAGAATTTATTCCGTATTGCTAATGAAAAAACCACCTTTGCCGATGCCTTCAAAATGGCGGATGACGTACTGCATGCAGGGGTACGTGGCGTAACCGATCTGATGATTATGCCAGGCTTGATTAACCTTGATTTTGCGGACGTACGTACGGTGATGAGCGAAATGGGCAAGGCCATGATGGGTACGGGAGAATCAAGTGGTGAGCAGCGCGCCTTACACGCGGCGGAAGCAGCTATTTCCAACCCACTTCTTGATAATGTCTCGATGAAGGGCGCACGCGGTGTGCTGATTAATATCACCGGTGGCATGGATATGACCTTGTTTGAAGTGGATGAAGCGGCCAACCGTATCCGTGATGAGGTAGACCCCGATGCTAATATTATCTTTGGCTCCACCTTTAATCCGGCACTGGAAGGATCGTTGCGCGTTTCCGTGGTGGCAACCGGCATTGATGCCAATATGCCAGTGGTGCGTACGGAGGCCCAGGCTGCTGCACCACGTGCGTCTGAGCCTGAAAAAGTGGTGGAAACCAAAGCAAAGCCTGAGCCAGCCGAAGAGCGTAATATGCCGGAAGCCCCATTATCTATCCCGTTCCCCACGGCGGAACATGCGATTCATGGTTTGTTTTCGCATAAAATAGACGAGACAGAAGAAGATTTGCCTGCCGAAGAAGACGTATTTGTTGCCCCGCCACCAGCAGAGCCGCGTCAGCAATTTGCTATACATAGTGCAAGCACCACTGCTGCCCCAGTGTCGGAAGCGTCGGGTGGCACCCATTTGCGCTCTGAGCCACGCACACCTGCTAAACCGCAAGCTAAGGAGCCTTCCCGTAGCGGATTTAGCCTGTTTGGCAAAATGTTAGGGGGCGCAATGAAACGCAATACGCCGGAACCGGCAGAACCCCATTCGGCTCCTCGTTATCGCGAGGAGGAACCAGCAGGCAGTGCGGTATCTTCTGGCGGCAAAGAAGATATGTTGGATATTCCAGCCTACATACGCCGTAAGAACCCCACTGATTTATAGCGGATTATCTTTTGCGTTACCATCCCCCTCTTCCTCTAACAGGGAGAGGGGGATGGTGTTTTTTAAGGGCCGATATTATGATGATTATATGAGTATAAAGAAGTGAGTTTTGCAAATAATTTAAATAGAATTCTTTCCCGACATGATGAATTGCGGCAGAAACTGGAAAATATGAATACGCTAGGACGTGATGAATTTGTACAGGCCTCTAAGGAATATTCTGATCTTGGGGTGATTGTAGAGAAAATCACCACGCTGCATAAGGCGCAGGCTGAAGAAAAATCGTTGTTGGAACTCTTAAAAGACCCCGCCACCGATAACGAAATGAAGCTGATGGCAGAGGATGAATTACATGCGATCCAGGACAATATCCCCCTCATTGAAACCGAGGTGAAGCGCGCACTCTTGCCCAAAGATAAGGCTGATGCCAAGAACGCTATTCTTGAGGTGCGTGCGGGCACAGGCGGAGAAGAAGCGGCGTTGTTTGCTTCCACCTTGTTCCATATGTATCAGCGTTATGCCGAACGGCACCGCTGGAAGTTTGAAATTCTCTCCATCTCTGAAACCGGTATTGGCGGCTATAAAGAAGCTTCTGCTGTCATCAGTGGCAATAATGTGTTTGCTCGGCTGAAATTTGAATCAGGTGTTCACCGTGTGCAGCGCGTGCCGGAAACTGAATCCAGTGGCCGTGTGCATACCTCAGCAGCAACGGTAGCGGTATTGCCCGAGGCGGAAGAGGTAGATGTGGTGATAGACGAGAAAGATCTGCGGATTGATATTTTTCGTTCCAGCGGCCCGGGCGGACAATCGGTAAACACCACCGATAGTGCTGTGCGTATTGTGCATATCCCCACCGGTATCACCGTGTCGCAGCAGGATGAAAAATCGCAGCATAAAAACCGTGCCAAAGCGATGAAAATCCTGCGTTCACGGCTTTATGAGGCCGAACGCGCTGCCAAAGATGCCGAGCGCGCCGCCCAGCGTAAAGGGCAGGTGGGGTCGGGCGACCGTTCCGAACGTATCCGCACCTATAATTTCCCAGATGGGCGCGTTACCGACCACCGCATTAACCTGACGCTCTATAAAATCCAGGCGATTGTGAATGAAGGCGATCTGGATGGTTTCATTGAAGCCTTAATCGCCGAAGATGAAGCCAGCAAATTATCTATGGTGGGCGAGAAAGAATAACGCCACGTTTTTATATCAATTATGGTAGATTTTAGATTCTAGATGGTAGATGGTAGAAAAAATACATCTAACATCCAACATCTAAAATCTAACATCCAACATCTAAAATCCACCATGGCACAGCGTGATTTTTTTGGTACGGACGGTATACGGGGTACGGCAAACCAGCACCCGATGACAGCCGATATTGCTCTGAAAGTGGGGATGGCGGCGGGCTCGCTGTTTATGCGTGGAGCACACCGGCATCGGGTGATTATTGGTAAAGACACACGGCTTTCCGGCTATCTGCTGGAACCGGCCTTAACGGCTGGTTTTATTGCGGTGGGGATGGACGTAGTGCTGGTGGGGCCTATGCCCACGCCAGCGGTGGCGATGCTCACACGGTCGCTGCGTGCGGATCTTGGCGTGATGATTTCCGCCTCGCATAACCCCTATCATGATAATGGCATTAAGCTGTTTGGCCCAGATGGGTTTAAACTTTCCGACACGATTGAGCTGGCTATTGAAGAGCGGATGCAGGGTGCTGCCTTACTCACCTCTCCTGATATGCTGGGGCGGGCACGAAGGCTGGATGATGCGCCAGGCCGCTATATTGAATTTATCAAAAACACCTTCCCGCGTGGTAAAAGCCTGGAAGGATTGAAAGTGGTGATTGATTGCGCCAATGGTGCTGCCTACCATCTTGGCCCCACGATCCTATGGGAGCTGGGGGCAGAAGTGGTGCCGCTTGCGGTGCAGCCAGACGGATTCAACATCAACGATAAATGCGGCTCCACCTATCCTGCGCTTCTGGCCGAAACCGTGCTGAAACAGGGGGCAGATATTGGTATTGCGCTTGATGGGGATGCCGATCGTTTACTCATAGTGGATGAAAAAGGCCAGCAGATAGATGGCGATCATGTCATTGCCACCATTGCCACCCACTGGCAGCAGGAGGGGATGCTGCAAGGTGGGAAAGTAGTAACCACGCAAATGTCTAATCTGGGGTTGGAGCGTTACCTGGCTGCGCAGGGGCTTGCGCTTATCCGCACACAGGTGGGCGACCGTTATGTGGCGGAGGCTATGCGCCATTATGGCTGCAACCTAGGCGGGGAACAATCTGGCCATATTATTTGCAGTGACTATGCCACCACGGGCGATGGGCTGCTTGCTGCGTTGCAGATATTGGCGGTATTGGTGCACACAGGAAAACCTGCCAGTGCAGCCTGCCGCCTGTTTGACACATTACCGCAATTGTTGCGTAATGTGCGGTATAGTGGGGGTGCCCCTTTAGAGGCAGCATCCGTACAGAAAGCGTTGCAGCAGGGGGAAGAACGGCTGCGCACGAATGGTAGGCTGCTGATACGAAAATCCGGCACCGAACCGCTTATTCGCATTATGGCGGAAGGCGAAGATGCCACCCTGGTGCAACAGGTTGTTGATGATATTGCCGAAGCATTGTTACACACCGTAGCGGGAGGGAAATAGTGGCTTCATGGATGTGGCACCTGAAGAATGGCCTCCTTTCCCTATTAAAGCAACGTACGGTAGGGGCGAGGGCACTGCTTATCCGTGATGATATGGTGTTGTTGGTGAAGCATAGCTATATTCCTGGCTGGTATACGGCAGGCGGTGGGGTGGAGCCAGGGGAATCGGGCCTTGAGGCACTCAAACGGGAACTGCACGAGGAGGTGGGAGTAACACTGGCCACGCCACCAGAAATACTGGGGTTTTATCACAGCACTAATGAAGGGCATGATGATTATATCATTCTGTATATTTGTCGAGATTTCACGCTTATACCTGTTATTTCCCCTGAAATTGCTACACTTGCCTGGTTCCCGCTTGACGCTTTGCCTGAGGATATTTCCGCTGCTACTAAACGCCGTATTGCGGAATATCTGGGGCACTGCCCAGTGAGTGATAGATGGTAAGCCGTCTGGTACGAAACTATGCGGAATGTTATGCAGCCTTTGCCGAGGCGGCCAAATTGCAGGAACCGCTTGCACTTTCCTTGCCAGAAGGAGCGGTATCATATCTGGGCTTGCTCTATATCCATACTATGTTGAAAGAAGCGCAGGCTGCCTATTCAGGAGTGCGTTGCCATTTTATCTGTGCCTGTGGCGACAATGCCGCCCTGGTGCAGGAGGCACTCGGCATGGGGTTTTCGCCTGTATCCTATAGCGGTAGTGCGGCAATATACCAAAAACTTGCCTCCATTGCTGCCCAGTATGGGGCTGAACTCTGCTATGATGCCAGTGCGATATAACCCTGGCGGTGCTGCGATCCATAGCGTGTGACCCAACTTTCCCTATGGTGCACTGACTGTTGATAGTCCCTATGGTGCATGGCGGCCTGAATGCGGTGATTATTGAGATCGCCATGTATACTATGTCTGCCCGCCTGAATATCCACCAGTTTAACGCCAACATCGCGGCCTGCATCGGCTGCCACAATGGCGGAGACCTTATCACCGTATAATACGGTGAGTGCGTCGGTGCCATGTTTCACAATATAGGTGATGCTGTGATCCCTATCATTGGGGTAACAGGGATGGTGCCAGAGATAGACCGTATCGCCTGTTGCATTCTTATAGTGGCTGGCCAACGTGAAGGGCTCGACTTGCTGCCGGTAGCGCTCGAGTTGCTGTTGTTGCTGCGCAAAAGGCTGGCTGCGAAGTGCCTGGTGAAGTGCTCTATAATGCGGGCAGCTATGGTGTAGCTGGGGGTGGATGGGGTTATAGCTAGAGACAGGTTCATTGGGTGATTTTAGTTCCTCCTGCAATTGTAGGCATTGGCTAGCAGATAACAGTTTTTGTGCCAGATCATAACGTATGGCTTTGTGCGCGCTTTTCAGTCTGCTAAGCAGTTTTTTGGTGAGTTCGATACCCTCTTTACCTTCACAGTTTTTTCCAATATCCAGCGAGGTGATTAATGCCTCGCGCTTCATTGCGTCGGGCGTTGTTTTCTCCAGTGCAAAGGTCAAGTCGTCGCTATCAAGCAGGTTTGCCTGGATAATGGCACTGGCTTCTTCCGGTGTCTTCTTGAGCAATTCGGTAATGTCTGCGTGGTGATTGCGCACCCGTTGTTGCACCCGTGTCAATATATCGCCTTTAAGGCCGCTACCTTTCACTAGCGATAGATTGCCGGTGGCGGCCATTTTTTCAAGTCGTGCCTGTTTATCCCCCCGAGCCTGTATGGCATGGTGCAGCAGGGAAAGGAACTTGAGATAGGCAAGCTGGTCGCTGGCAGTGTTAAAGGCACGCTCTAATGCCTTCAGCTTGTCTGATGTTGATGTTTTTTCGCAGCGGATTTGCACATAGTCTGAGTCTTTCTCGTTATCACCGTGGAATTTTTCTTCTTTTTCTTCATGCACAATCCGTGAAATGGCGGGTAGAATTGTCATAGGCGCGCCCACGGCAAAACAGGCAAGCCCAGCGGGGCCACCCACGCCGGTCAGCCCCAGCATCGTACCGCTAAACATGGCAGCTTGGCCAACCATAGTATTACGGCCATAGGCAATACTATGTTTGCGGTTGCGGTATATATCGTTATCAATAATGCTAAGCACCTCCCCAACGGTATTTGCATCTATTGCCTCTTCTGCATAGGTACGAAAGCTTTCGCGGGCTGTATATAATTGCTTCTCCTTGGTTAAGCCTCGCGCCCGCTTGGCAGCGGCATAGCCGAACATGGCGGCCTGCCCAATGCCAAATGTTACCCCCGATGCTATACCGAGGCCACTCGTTGCTACCACGGCACCGCTGCTCGCTGTGCCCACTTTGTCAGCAATGCCAATGCCCATAGCGGTTGAGGCAGGTAAGAGGCCAAGCAGCATTCCTCCCATGCCGATGGCACCAAGATGGCCGTATTTTTTATCATAGGCCTGAACCAGCACGGCATCCCGTTGCTGTTGGAATTGTTGCGCTAACTTTGCCACTTCCTCCAAGCTTGGGGTGGTTGAAGGGGAAATAGGGCAGGTAGGGGGCGGCAGTATGATCTGTAACTTTGTGGCAACAACCTGCCGCCAGCGTTCGGAAAATGCGACAATCTCCTCAAGCGTAACCTGCTGATCATTAATGAGTGTATCATATTCTGCGCAGGCTTCCTGATATTCCTCCGTCATGCCGCCTGCCCCCATATAGACAAAAGGCACACCGGTGGTGAGAAAGGTAAAGGCCGTGGCAGGGCCCGCTAACCCTGGCAGGATTTGCGCGGCAATAGTGGCCACTTCATCAATGCCATCTAAGGACTTGATTCTTTTGGCAAGCTTTCCGCAGAACCTAGCAGGCGGCGTATCTTTACACCATTCCCAGGCAGAAGAAATAATACTAGGCATATTCAGGATAAAAGGAGTGCAATATTAATGAGAGTAGTTATTAGTTGCACTACCTATACCAATATTGCCCGATATATGCAAGTAATAATCATTCTTGATGTGGTTTTTCCTGATTAAGCCCCCTTCTTCCCCTGAACGGGGAAGATTTTAGCAGCAGGAACCAATATACCGAGAGGATGGTTTTTTTTCGGGTTGGAAACAGGGGTAGTGGAATAAAGCTGCTTCTCTCCCTCAATAATCAATATGCCGCCAAAAGGTTGCAGCCAGATGTTGCCAATATTTTCCCATAATGACGATTTCACCAGCGCATGGGGAAGTATGGGCGGGGCAAAGAGCAGAGAGCCGGTGTAAAGCGGGAAGAGGAATGCTTCCTGTAGCAGATTTTGCAACTCAAGCAGATGAAAAGCCCGGCCAGTGCTAAAGGGGGTGCGCCCCATATGCGCCCAGGCACCCAGGCGGTTTGGTGCGATGATAATCAGCTTGCCAGAAGGAGAGAGGATACGCCAGATTTCACGCATAACCAGATGCGGATGCGCGGTATATTCAAGCACATGGGCAAGGATAATACGGTCAATGGCATTATCGGCAAAGGGCAGGCTGGTTTCTGATATCAGGCAGCTGCGGTTATGTGCTGCATCTGGCCAGTAGAGTGCCCCTTGCGCTTCTGGCATACACAGTGCTACGGTGCTGTGTTGGTGAAGATAGGGGGGGGTAAAACCTATGCCGATTAGTGTTTCCTGCCGGATATCGGGCCAGAGCAGCGAGATACGCTGCTGGACACGCTGCATTATTATCCGCCCAAGAGGGGAATCGTAAAAATGCTGGAGGGCATGTGCTTCAGGCCAAAACATAAGCGCAGGAGATAGAGGATAATTGGCAACGCTACGTCATAAAACGTCATAAAGGATAGCGTAAAGCGCAGGAAACTGCAAATTATCTGCTATCTATGATAAAAAATAACCCGTTTTTGCCAGCCATGCAGCTAAAAATTCTTATGCCACTACTCGCACTGCTATTCCCCCAGCATCAAATGTTGCTGTTGATGCCGCCTCCAGCGCTTCCGTACGCAACAGTGCTAACCCGTCTGTACCTTGGTGGGAACATACAATACCGATCTTTTGTTCACCAGCCATGATCTCTGTGCCATGCGTTGGAAGTATGCCATCGCCGGTTATGTGATAAATACGCTTCCGCACCGTGCCACGATAGGTGGTGCGGGCGGTGACTTCCTGCCCCACATAACAGCCTTTTTTGAAATCAATGGCATTCAGTGCTTCTAAGCCATATTCCAGCGGAAAGGCTTTTTCCGGCAGCAAATCTTTCTCACCTTCTGGCACGCAGGCGCGAATACGTGCAGCATCATAGGCACTATCATCACGGATAAAACCTGCCGCTTGCAGCAATGCATCTGCCCGTGCTTGCGGCAGGAACGCCCGCACTCCCAACCGTGCGGTGCGTGGGTCAACATAGGCTTTGCCGTGCAGGAACGTTGTAGCGGCTCCTTCTTGTTCTGGCAATGCGGTGGCGGCAAACACCCCTTCCCCCTGTAGGGCGGTGATAGCATAGTGGCAGGTGACATCGGTAAAAGCGACATCAGAGCGCAGTTTATAGAGAGTCAATTTACGCAGCAATTCTGGTAGGCGGGCACTGGCCACTTCAAGCAGTAATGCTCCGTCATGTTCACTGATAAACAGGTCATGCAGATATTTCCCCTGTGGCGTCAACACCAGTGCGTAACTGGCTTTCTGGACTGTTACCTTGTGAATATCATTGGTAATGATTCCTTGCAGAAAATGACGACTATCCTTACCGGTGACGGCAAGCAGGGAGCGGTCGTGAAAAAGCGTGTAGCGCATATCTATTCCTCGTTAAACAGTAGCGAGCAGTTCGAGCACCGTGTCTGACGGGCGGCACAGCTTGCCAGCAGTATTAGTCAGCACAATCGGGCGGTTCATCAATATAGGATGAGCAACGATAGCATCAAGCAACACGTCATCAGAAAGCTCAGGGTTCCCCAGCCCCAGCGTATCATAAGGCGTGCCTTTCTGGCGTAGTATGGCGCGCACAGGGACATTCAGCCGCTTGAGTATATCCTGCAATTCATCGCGTGCAGGTGGGGTTTGCAGATATTCGATGACGGTAGGTTCAATCCCTTGTTCCCGAATCAAAGCCAGCACATTGCGTGATGTACCGCAGGCAGGGTTATGGTAAACGGTAATAGTCATAATGCACTATCCTTGATATGGTGTTTTCCGGCAAGATCCTGAATGAACTGCCAGGCCACCCGGCCAGAGCGTGCGCCACGCGTGATCGACCATTCGTTGGCACGCATCATCAATTCATCAGGCGGGAGGGAAAGGGTGAAATAGTCGGCATAATGGCGCACCATTGCCAGATAGTTTTCCTGCGAGCAGCTATGAAAGCCCAACCACAGGCCAAAACGATCAGAAAGTGAGAGTTTTTCCTCAACAGCTTCGCCGGGATGAATAGCGGAACCCTGTTCATTATCCACCATTTCGCGCGGCATTAGGTGACGGCGGTTGGAGGTGGCATAAAGCAGCACATTTGCCGGGCGGCCCAGCGTCCCACCATCCAGCACCGCCTTCAGTGATTTATAGGAAGCGTCATCGGTATGAAAGGAAAGATCATCGCAGAATAGGATAAAACGCCGAGTAGAACCACGTAACAGGTTAAGCAGTTGCGGCAGGGAAGGTAAATCCTCCCGTACAATTTCAACCAGTGCCAGTTTCTGTTCTACTTGCTTGTTAATGAAGGCATGTACGGCCTTCACCAGCGAACTCTTCCCCATGCCACGTGCTCCCCATAACAAGGCATTATTTGCCGGAAAGCCTTGCGCGAATTGCAGCGTGTTCTGCATGAGTATGTCGGCTACAGTGCTGATACCATGGAGTAATTCAAGCGGCACGTGCTGCACATGCGCTACAGGAAGCAGCTCTTGTGTTTCTCCCGCCCATACAAACGCATCGGCAAGGGTAAAATCGGGCGTAGGCGAGGGAACTGGGCTCAAACGTTCCAGTGCCTCAGCGATACGGTGAAGAACGGGGAGAAGTGCATCGGTCATAATATAACTTCAGTTCTGGATAAGCTATGCTTATTCAAAATAATGGTTCAAGCTGCCTTGAATCATTATTTTTCAAATAGTTGACATTTTTGGAAAAGCGTAGCTTATCCAAAACTGAAGCATATTAAAAGAACATCTTCTCAATATCAATAGTGGATTCCACTTCAATCTTGTCATAACAGCTATTAAGCCAGTCATCTGCTGTCTGTCTGCCGACCTCTTTCAGATATTTCAAAAACTCCCATTCCGGGTTATATTTGCTAACACGCCCCAGCGATACCATAATATCTTCTGCTTCAATCATATGCAGATGCATGTTCTTAAAGTTGTTGCGTTCATCCACCCTTCCTTCTGAAATCAGCTTGCTGACAAAGGCAATCGAGCGCATTTCACGCATAAGCGTTGAATTAAAACTAATTTCATTGATCCGGTTCATAATTTCCGGCGCAGTGGTGGGCAGTTCATCAATGGTGAATGGGTTAATCTGCACAATCACTGTATCACTGCATTCGCATTTGTAGAATAGTGGATAAATGGCCGGATTACCGGAATAGCCGCCATCCCAATAATGCTCACCATTCACCTCCACCGCCTTATAGAGTGAGGGCAGGCAGGCGGAGGCTAGGAGCATATCACGGGTAATTTCATCAAGAAAAAAGATTTTGATCTTGCCGGTACGTACATTGGTGGCATTGATAAAGAGTTTGATTATCCCTTCGTTGCGTAATGTCTCAAAATCTATCAAGTCGTTTAAAATATCCCTGAGTGGGTTCGCATCAAACAGGTTCATCTGATAGGGCGAAAAAAGATGTGAGGCATAATCCACCATCCATATTGTAGGCGAAAATAAGGCAGCGGTTTCCTTCAGCAGATTATGCCCCTGCGGCACCATCTGAACAAACCCTTCACTCACCTTTTTCCAGAAACGGTCAAGCAGCAGCCGTGCTTCATCGCGACCCGTAATCATGCCGTAGGATACCAGTGCTGCGTTCATGGCTCCTGCACTGGTGGCACTGATGCCTTCAATATGCAGGTGTTCTTCCTCAAGCAGGCGGTCAAGCACGCCCCAGGTGAATGCACCATGCGCCCCACCGCCCTGAAGGGCAAGATTAATGGTTTTTTTCGTGCGGGGGGAAGGAATCTTCGTCATTGTGCCGTCCATCCTCCGTCAATAGCAATGGAAGCACCGGTAATGGAACGGGCATTATCACTGGCCAGGAACACAGCAAGCGCCCCAATTTCCTCAATGGTCACAAATTGTTTAGAAGGCTGCTTCTCAGAAAGAAGCTGCAACCGTGCTTCGTCATAACTCACATGCTGGCGCGTGGCAATATCGGTAATCTGCTTTTCAACCAGCGGGGTGAGCACCCAGCCCGGGCAGATGGCGTTACAGGTAATACCGCTACCCGCCGTTTCCAGCGCAAGGGTTTTAGTGAGCCCTATAATGCCATGCTTAGCTGCGACATAGGCCGATTTTTTGGCCGAAGCCACCAGCCCGTGCGCCGAGGCAATATTGATAATCCGCCCCCAGCCAGCCTGTTTCATAGTGGCAAGCACCATGCGAGTGGTATGGAAGGCAGAGGTAAGGTTGGTGGCAATAATCGCATCCCATTTTTCCGGCGGAAAATTTTCAATTAGTTCCACATATTGTATGCCTGCATTATTGACTAGCACCCCAACCATGCCCAACTCTTTCTCAGTTTGGCGTATCATGGCGGTGACTTCTTCCGGCTTGGTGATATCGGCACTGGAATAGCCTATCTTCACGCCAGTTTTGCTGGCAAGACTATGTCGCATGTCTTTGATTACAGCAGCATCTCCGAAACCATTCAGCATAATGTTACAGCCCACTGCTGCGAGTGCTGTTGCTATCCCCAGCCCGATACCGCTGGTGGAGCCTGTTACAATGGCTACCCTATCTTTCATGATGTCGTTCCCTTATCATTGCCGCCTTATTACCGCGTATTGGTCCCCCTCCTCCTTGAAAGGAAGCAATACTATAGCTGAACTGAATTTCGTGTAAATATAAACCTAGCTACAGCTTGCTCCCTCTGAAAGAGGAGGGGGGCCAATACGCGGCAATAAGGCATATGGATGTATCATCATACGAGGAAAATATTAAGAATAGGTAAAGAAAATAACGATAGCCGCCATATTAAAGACATGTGCCTTGCTAACAGCGAAAGAATGGTAAACAATAATATCAAAAAGTTGTGCTTATCCCCCACGGAGGTCATTCATGCCCATATTTTCACGTTATATGCCCCATATTCTGCCGGTGCTGCTAGCAAGTGAAGGCATACGGGTGATTATACAGCTATGTGATACGCATCATATTCCCGTGCGGTTTGTGGGCGGTGCGGTACGAGATGCACTGCTTGGCCGCCCTATTACCGATATTGACCTGGCTACACCCCTGTTGCCAGCAGTAATATTGTCGCTATTGCAGGCACATGGCTTGCAGGTGGTGCCCACCGGTATCGCGCATGGCACGGTGACGGTCTATTACCATAAACAGCCTGTTGAGATTACCACCTTACGTCGTGATGTGGCCTGTGATGGGCGGCGTGCCACTGTGGCCTTCACCGATGACTGGCAGGCCGATGCCGCTCGGCGTGATTTCACTATTAACGCGCTGAGCTGTTCGCCAGAAGGCGATGTCTATGATTATTTCGGGGGGATAGAGGATCTAGAACAAGGTATTGTGCGCTTTGTGGGGCAGGCAGATGCTCGCATTCAGGAAGATTATCTGCGTATCCTGCGTTTCTTCCGCTTCAGTGCCTATTACGGCACGCCCCCGTTTGACCAACAGGCTCTACAAGCCTGCCGTCACTATGCCTATAAACTAACCACATTATCAGGAGAGCGCATACAACGTGAAATGTTGCGGATATTATGCGCGCCCGATCCTGCCTTTACCCTGGCTATGATGCAGGAACAGCAGTTGTTGCCGGTGATTTTTCCAGTCACCGCTGATGTTGCCCCACTTGCCCAGCTTGTCATGATTGAGGCACGCTATCATATCGCTGCTAGCGCATTGCGGCATATAGCCGTGCTTCTCAGGAATAGTACAGGCGAACAGCCTGAACGAGCGACAGCGCTACTTGCGCGTCAATGGAAGCTTTCCCGTAAGCAGCATGCTACCATACATGCCTTGCTTGAGCCAGATGCCTGGTTCATGCCCGATATGCCGGTTGCTATGCAGAAGAAACGCCTGCGCCGCCTAGGCCGTGCCGTATATGAGGATAGTGTGCTGCTTAGCTGGGCAGAATATGGGCGCAGCAAGGATGCGGCGTTTCATGCGATGTTCATGCTGCCTACATTCTGGGAAGTGCCGGCTTTCCCGGTGAATGGCAGCGATTTACAGGCGATCGGTTTTGCAAAAGGCAAAAGGCTGGGGGAAATATTAGCACAGCTTGAGCATAAGTGGGAGGAAGAAGGTTATACCACTAGCCGTGAAGCCTTGCTTGCCCATGCTAGGCATTAACCTTAATTTAACCTCAGTTTTGGATAAGCTTTGCTTGTCGTTCCGGTGCGGGGATCCTCATGTACCTATGTTGGGGAGGGCTGTGAGGTTACAATTAATTCAATTTATGTGTGGTAGCCCTGCGTTTATCCCGAACTGAGGTTATTTTGTATTGACTCCCCGCATTCTCGGCTTTAGAATGTTTGGGTTTTGGTGTATATGCTCCAATGCTGCATAAAGCAGGAACGCAAAAATAAGGTCTATACTGGAACCACTCTTCACGTGGTTTCAGTATAACCAACCTCAGTTTTGGATAAGCAAAGCTTATCCAAAACTGAGGTTAACCAGCAAATAGTTTAAAATAATTTTTAAAATAAAAGCACGGAACCGCTCCAAGCTTTTATTTTTCCTTATAATCAATGTTAGAAAGTACAGTGAGCGAAGCGAGGGACTTTTTAACAGCGGATCAAATAGGCTTTATTATGGCGAATGAAACAAGCGATGCCAATTTCTCTAGCGATGTACTTCAATCAACAGAACCTGTGTTGGTTGATTTCTGGGCGGAATGGTGTGGCCCTTGCCGTCAGATTGCCCCACTGATTGATGGCCTGGCGCAGGATATGCAGGGTAAATTAAAGGTGGTGAAGGTAAATATCGACCTGAACCCAGAAACGCCACAGAATTATGGGGTGCGCGGTATTCCTACGCTTATGATTTTTAAAGGTGGCAAACCTGCTGCAACCAAAGTGGGGGCATTGCCTAAAAGCAGCCTGTATGAATGGGTGGAATCAGTGCTTGCTGCTTAAAATAACTTCAGTTTTGGATAAGCTTTGCTTATCAAAAACTGCCAACTATCTGAAAAATAAGGATTCAAGTCGACTTGAATCCTTATTTTGAAACGTTATTATTAATTTAAAATATACTGCTCACAGTTCAAGAATTGGTTAGGTTGCAATGTGAGCA
>CAZXPG010000024.1:0-25969 GCA_964643145.1 uncultured Rickettsiales bacterium | reverse complement strand
TATATACCAAAACCACGTGAAGAGTGGTTTTGGTATAGTCGTTATTTTTGTGTTCCTGCATAAGGCAGGGAACACGAAAATGCCGCGCATAGTCTGCCTTTGGCGGACTATGCTTGCATAAAGCATACACTGCTCACGAATAAAGAGTTTCTCAACTTTTCATTCGTGAGCAGTATATACCAAAACCACGTGAAGAGTGGTTTTGGTATAGTCGTTATTTTTGTGTTCCTGCATAAGGCAGGGAACACGAAAATGCCGCGCATAGTCTGCCTTTGGCGGACTATGCTTGCATAAAGCATACACTGCTCACGAATAAAGAGTTTCTTAACTTTTCATTCGTGAGCAGTGTATACCAAAACCACGTGAAGAGTTGTTGTAGCAATGAGAGTGATTGCAGTACGGCTTACCCCGAAATCGTCCAGCGAACGCATAGGAGAGGTGCGGGTGATGCCAGACGGAGAGGCGCGGTTAATGGTGTATGTCACTGTACCGCCCGATAAAAACAAAGCCAATGAAGCCATGCTGCGTTTGCTTGCCAAATATTTTCAGCTGGCTCCTTCTAGGCTTGTATTGCTACAGGGCCATACACACCGCAATAAATTAGTAGGAATCAAAGAAGAGGGAGATATATGATAACAGGAAAATCACAGACTATCTGGCGGATTGCCCGTCGTTCCTTCTGTCGTCGTTGTCCGAATTGTGGTGAGGGGCGGTTATTTTCACATTATCTGAAACAAGTGGAACATTGTGCCGTATGCAACGAAGCATGGGGGCATATACGGGCGGATGATGGCCCGGCATGGCTTACCATCCTGGTGGTTGGGCATATACTTGCCCCGTTTATGCTGGAAATGATTCCTGGCAGTACCTGGCCGGAATGGATGGTGATGACGCTGTGGCCGTTGCTTGCACTGGTGCTGATTTTCGCTTTACTCCCCTTTGCCAAGGGGCTGTTTATCGGCATGGTATGGCGAATGCAGTAGACCACCCAGTACATTATTTGCTTCATGCATACGCTCTTCACACAACAACCCGCTTTGCTTAAAGGTAAACGCCGAACTATGAATGCCAATATTATGCTTGGGCGTTCACTGGCATTTGTTGCGGGTGCTATTAATGCTGGTGGGTTCTTGGTGGTGCAGCACTATACGTCGCATATGACGGGAGTATTGTCGCTGGTTGCGGATAGTGTGGTACTTAACGCGTGGCATACAGCGATAGTATTACTTGCATATGTTGGTTGCTTTATTGTGGGCTCGGTGACCACAACAGTGCTGATATTATGGGCAAAAGAGCGTAAATTACATTGCCGTTATGCGTTTCCTTTAGCGATAGAAGCAGTGCTACTCCTGTGTTTTGGGATCATGGGCAGTGTCTATATGCAGGGAGTAGTAGCGTTGCTTTCCTGGCTAGTGGCATTATTATGCTATCTGATGGGGCTGCAAAATGCTGTGATTACCAAAATTTCCAGTGCTACCATCCGTACAACCCACATGACGGGTATGGTCACAGATATTGGTATTGCGCTAGGCAGGTTGTTATATACCAATAAAACCACCAACCCACATTATAGGGCAGAGAATAGGGAGAAGCTGTTATTGCATCTATCCGTGGTACTGATGTTCCTTACGGGAGGAATAACAGGGGCATATGGCTTTAAGCATATGGGTTTTCTGGCAGTGCTTCCCTTATCCTTCTATCTTTTATGGCTTTCATTCGTTCCTATAGGGCGTGATATCCGTATAATCTATTATCGTTGGAGACGAAGGCGGCGCTATTAGGGCGCGCAGAGCGGCCAGCGTGCTTTGGGTTCAAAATCAAACCCATTACTATGGCCTAACTGGTACTTTTCCATTGCCGCCCAGCCAATCATAGCGGCATTATCGGTACATAGCGAAAGAGGGGGGGCGATCAGTTCCATCTGGTGGGCATTGGCAAGCTGGGAAAGCAGGGTACGTAGATAGCAATTGGCGGCCACCCCTCCAGCCACCACCAGATGGGAAGCATGGGGGTGTCGTGCTTTATATGCTGCTATGGCTTGACGCATCCTGTCCATAATCACTTCCCCGACAGTATATTGAAAAGACGCGCAGATATCGTGGGTATCTTCAGGGGTAAGGCTATCTGCACGTGCGTCCACCTCTCGTTTCACAGCGGTTTTTAGCCCAGAGAATGAGAAGTCACAGCCTTTGCGCCCTTTCAGTGCCTGAGGGAAGTTAAAACGGCGTGGGTTCCCCTGCTTGGCATGTCGTTCTACAAGCGGGCCACCAGGATAGCCAAGCCCTAGCATTTTAGCGACTTTATCAAAGGCTTCACCGAGCGCATCATCAAGCGTTCCACCAAGCCGGATATAATGCCCCACCCCTTCAACAATTAAAATCTGGCAATGCCCTCCGGATACTAAGAGCAACAGGAATGGGAAGGGAACATTATGGGTAAGCCTAACAGTGAGAGCGTGGCCTTCCAGATGGTTGACGGCGATAAAAGGCTTACCAGTGACGGCGGCAATGGCCTTTGCTGTCATCACGCCAACAATAACGCCGCCAATCAAGCCAGGCCCCCCCGTGGCGGCAATAGCATCAAGTTCGTGAAAATGCAGCCCTGCCTGTTGCATCGCCTGCGTTATCAGCCGTTCGATATGACTCATATGGGAACGGGCGGCTATCTCTGGCACCACACCACCAAAGGGGGCATGTTCTTTCAGTTGCGAAAGCACGATATGGGAGAGAATCTGTCTGTTGCTATCAACAACAGCAACAGCGGTTTCATCACAACTGGTTTCAATGGCAAGTATTTTGTGGATGGTCGTCATAGAGTGATTGATTATCCGTGAACTGGGCGGTATGGTTAGTAGGTCTTTAACCTCAGTTTTGGATAAGTACGGTTTTCCAAAACTGAGGTGTCGTTATCTTTTCTTTATACGCGTCGGAGTGCTTCATGCCAATACTCTTGTTTGTGTTTCCATTCATTATACTGTCTATCATCACACGCATTGGCTTAGTTGCCTATGCTGGGTTTGAGCAGCAGCTTTCGTTAAGCATAGGGATGGTTGCAACGATTATGGCCCTTGGTGCACTCAACGATGCGGTTACCTTGTTTTATCTATCTGCGCCTTTTGCCCTGCTTGCCCTGCTTATCCCCGCTCGTATCAAAAAGCAACGTTTTTTCTATTATTTCCTGACGCTTGTTTATTTTAGCTGGATTTTTCTGTTGGCATTTGGTTCTGCGGGCGAATATTTATTCTGGGAAGAGTTTGGTTCCCGCTATAATTTTATTGCTGTCGATTATTTGGTGTATACCAGAGAAGTTACTGATAATATTACGGAATCCTATCCTATTGCCGCCATTATGATCGGGTTGTTTATCCTGAGTGCGATTATATTTACGCTGCTCTATCCTTATCTACGCAAGGCCTGGCAGCAAGAGGCAGACTGGCGGTTTAATCTTGCCAGGGCTTCAGGTGCAACAAGTGTAATGCTGCTGGTATTTTTCTTTTTTAATGCTAGTGCCACGGCTATTGCTGATAACCGCTATGCAGATCAGTTGAGCAAAAATGGGGTGTACACCCTCTTTTCGGCCTTCCGTAATAACCGGTTAGACTATGGCCATTTCTATCAGACTATCCCGCAAGAGGAGGCATTCCGGCGGTTGCGTGCCGCGATTAAAGGCGATAATGAAACCTATGTGAGCGATGATATATATAATCTTTCCCGCCAAGTGCAACCCAAGGGAGATTTGCTGCGTGCCAATATAATGCTGGTATCAGTAGAAAGTTTGAGTGCTGAATTTCTTGGGCAGTTTGGAAAAGATAAGACGCTAACGCCGGTGCTCAACGCACTTGGGCCTGAAGGGTTAGCATTTACCCGCTATTACGCCACAGGCACCCGTACGGTACGGGGGTTAGAGGCTATGTCCCTTTCCGTACCGCCAACACCGGGTAACTCTATTGTGCGCAGGCCCAAGAATGAAGGTTTATTCAGCATTGGCAGCGTGTTTAAAGCCCAGGGCTATGACACCAAATTCATTTATGGCGGCTATGGGTATTTTGATAACATGAACTATTTCTTTGGCAATAACGATTTTGCTGTAATTGATCGTTCTGATATGCATGAGGTGACGTTTGCCAATGCCTGGGGCGTGGCTGATGAAGATTTATTCAAGCAGGCCATCAAGGAAGCAGACCGTTCTTATGCTGATAAGCGGCCATTCTTTTCGTTTATCATGACCACCTCCAATCACCGCCCCTATACCTATCCAGAAGGTAAGATTGATATCCCCTCTGGCACGGGCAGGAAGGGCGCGGTGAAATATACTGATTATGCGATTGGCCAGCTTCTAAAGCAAGCAAGCACCAAGCCTTGGTTTGATAATACTATCTTCGTGATTACTGCCGATCATTGCGCTTCCAGTGCGGGGAAAACCGAGATTCCTGTTGAGAAGTATCATATTCCACTGATTATTTACGCTCCCAAGCTGGTAAAGCCCGGCACTATTGATAGGCTTGCCAGCCAGATGGATTTGGCCCCTACCATCCTAGGGCTGCTCAATATACCGTATATCAGTAAGTTCTTTGGTACCGATATACTGACTACTCCCAAGGAGCGTGTGCTGTTTGGCACCTATCAGAAATTGGGCTATATGGCAGATGGTACGCTAGTGGTGCTAGATGCAGGCAATAAGGTAGAGAGTTACAGGGTGAAAGACAATGCCGATCTTGAGCCTATTGCCGAGCCACAAGGTATGGTGCAGGATGGTATCAGCTATTACCAAGCAGCCGACTATCTATTCACCCAGGGGTTAATGAAGAAATGATAGACAGTTTTCTGCTTAAATCGCAGAAGAGCGCTTGCCCTTATACGGGTTTGGGCTATGCAGATAGGTGGTATAATGCCCGCCGCGATAGCTTCTATACACTTCAGTGCCCGCTTTTTCGGCCAGTATCTCACGAATAAGATGGTAGGTATCAATGGAACATTCGCTTTTAGAGAAATGATGCTCTTTATCCTCCAGGAAATCAGTGATATGTAGCACTTGCCATTCTTTACCGTCATAAATATCGGCTTTGAAATAGCCAGCATAGCCTTTGGCGTAGTAGTTTCCCTTCAGTGGAACACGGTCAGAGGTGTCGGTATTAAGATAAAGAGTAATATCGCCTTTTACGGCCTGTGCTATTTGTTCCTCATCTTCATATTTTAGGTAAATAGTTCCAGTTAACAATAGCGATTTTATCGTTTTTTCTTGTCCACGCATAATAATTCTCTTCCGTTATTTTTTATCCCTGAACCCAAACATTTCCCAGGTTTCTTTCATATGAGAAGGAAGCGGGGCGGTGAATATCTGCTGTTTGCCAAATAAGTCAGGCAGTATCAACTGGCGGGCATGCAGGTTCATTTTAGGAGGAAGGCCTTTAATAAAGCTCTGCCTGCCGCCATATTTTCCATCCCCCAGAATAGGGGTGCCGATAGATTTGCAATGTACGCGCAATTGATGGGTGCGGCCAGTCACTGGGCGTAGTTCCAGCCATGAAACAATATTTTGCGCCGATTCCATCACCCGGTAATGGGTGAGGGCGAACTCGCCTTTCTCCACATCACCTTCCACCTGTTCATAGCCGGAAGGGTTGGCGTTTTTGGCTAGCGGCACATGGATGCTGCCTTCCTGCTTCGGGGCGCGGCCAAGCACAACAGCCCAGTAAATTTTCTGAATATCCTTATGGCGGAATGCCTGGGTAAGTGCCGCTGCCGCTTTGCTGTTGCGTGCTAGGAGTAATACGCCGCTGGTGTCTTTATCGAGCCGGTGCACGAGCTTTGGGCGTTCGCTGTTACCAAAACAGAGTGCATCCAGCATTGCATCCAGCGATGTGGTAATCTTGCTACCGCCTTGTACTGCCAGCCCAGCTGGCTTGTTGAGTACAATAATATTTTCATCCTTATGAAGCACAGCATCAAGCAGCATCTGCTTGTGGCGGTCGCTGATGGTTTTGGGTTTAGGGGCGGAAGCATGGGTTTCATCAACTTTTGCCAGCTCCGCTGCTATCGTCAGCAATTGTCCTTCCTCGACACGGGTGTTGCTGCTGGTTTTTTTGCCGTCCAGCCGGATTAAGCCCTTGCGTAGTGCTTTTTCCAGAAACCCATGGTTAATATGGGGATAATGCCGCTTAAACCAGCGGTCAAGGCGGCTACCAGCGTCATTGCCGGTGATAGTGGTGGTAATTGTTTGCATAGCTGAACCATAAAATAATATTAGGTTTCTTGTAGCAGAGATGAAGCTATACGGGAAGAGAATTCCCTTGCAAACGAGCGGGAGAGGCGTTATTTTTTATGGTTTTAGTTGTTCATTTTAGCGCAAGGGGAAAAGTCATAGCTACGTTCATACATAAAGGCGATCTGCCGGAAGATGTGGTGTTTCAGGGCGATATTGCTGTGGATACCGAGGCCATGGGGTTACACAACCTGCGTGACCGCTTATGTTTAGTGCAGCTTTCTGATGGCCAGGGTGATGTGCATCTGGTGCAGCTGAAGAAGGAGGAATATGAAGCCCCACGGCTGAAAACATTGCTTGCTGACTCTAACCGGGTAAAGCTCTTCCATTTCGCCCGCTTTGATATTGCCATTATGCAGCATTATCTTGGAGTGATGGCTGCACCACTTTATTGCACACGCACGGCGTCAAAGCTGGTTAGAACCTACACCGATTCGCATGGCTTGAAAGAATTATGCCGTGAATTGCTGGGGGTGCAAATCTCCAAGCAGCAGCAATCCTCTGACTGGGGGGCAGAAGAGTTGACTAAAGAACAGGCAGAATATGCAGCAGCGGATGTGCTTTATCTTCACCAGTTGCGTGATATATTGAACATGATGCTTGCGCGCGAAGGCCGTATGCATCTGGCGGAAGCCTGTTTCAACTTCCTGCCACACCGTGCCGAACTTGATCTGGCAGGCTGGCCGGAAGTGGATATTTTCTCGCATTAAATAAAGGTATAGTATGAAAATTGGTGTGATAGGCGCAAGCGGGCGTATGGGGCAGGCACTCGTGCGTGAAATTGCAGGAACAGAAGGAGCCACGCTTTCTGGGGCCGTAGAACGTGAGGGAAGCCCGGCTATTGGTGCTGATGCTGGCGTTATTGCCGGTATTGATGCGCTGGGTGTAGTGATTACACCCGATAGGGAGGCTCTGTTTCAAGATGCAGATGCGGTGATTGATTTCACCAGCCCGGCAAATACGGTGGCCTGTGCCAAACTTGCTGCCAAATATCAGACGGTGCATGTGATTGGTACTACCGGGCTAACCGACGAGGATAAGGCGCAGCTTGCTGCTTGTGCTGAAAAAACCCCTATTATCTGGTCGGCTAATATGAGTATCGGGGTGAATATCCTGCTAGGATTAGTGGAAAAAGCGGCGGCCATTCTGGATGATTCCTACGATATTGAAATTGTCGAAATGCACCACCGCCATAAGGTGGATGCCCCGTCAGGTACAGCATTGATACTGGGGGAAGCAGCGGCACGTGGCCGTGGAGTGGATTTCAAGGAACAGGCGGTGCTTAGTCGTGAAGGGATTACCGGTGCACGCACGCGTGGAACCATTGGCTTTGCCACATTGCGTGGTGGTGACGTGATTGGTGACCATAGTGTAGTATTTGCAGGTGATGGTGAACGTATTGAGATTGCGCATAAATCCTCCAGCCGTACCATTTATGCCAAGGGCGCAGTGCGGGCTGCATTATGGGCGAAAGATAAGAAGCCAGGCTTTTATGCCATGAAGGATGTGTTGGATGTCTAAGAACATCACCGTTGATATTGATGATATTGGTGCTTCCGGGGATGGTATTGCAACAGTAAATGGAAAACGGGTATTTATCCCTCATAGTTTGCCGGGAGAGAAGGTCACTGCGCACGTCACTAAGCAGATGAAAGAGCAAAGCAGGGCGGCGCTGGTTGAAGTTCTCCACTCAAGCCCTGAGCGCCAAACACCCCCATGCCCGTATTTTGGCATGTGTGGAGGATGTAGCCTTCAGCATATGAAGGAAGACTATTACTATGCCTTCAAGCAGAAATTATTAGATACCGCATTACGCCGTGCAGGCTTTCAAGATGCAAGAACATGGCCAGTGGTGCGTATAGGTGCGCATAGCCGCCGGCGTGTCAGTTTCAAATGCAGAAGCGAAGGTGGAAATATCCAGCTGGGTTTTTTTGCTGAAGAGAGCCGCAAGCTGGTGGATATTGATGCTTGCCTGGTGCTGGAGCCTGTTATTGCCGCCTGTATCCTGCCGCTGAAAGCACTGCTTTCCCGCTTACCATCTGTTGCTTCCATACAAGAAGTGCGGGTGGCGTTAAGCGATACGGGGCTGGATATTGTGCTTGTTACAAGCCAGGCAGAGCCTGCACTTTATGATATTGAACAGCTTAGCATATTTGCCAAGGCAGAGAATATTGCCCGGCTTTCCTGGCAGTCATCTAAAGGCGTGGTTCCTATTCTCAGCCACCGCCCGGTAGAGGTACAACTTGGTGAAGCCAGGGTAGAGTTGCCAGTAGGAAGCTTCCAGCAGGCCAGTCTTCAAGGGCAGGAAGTACTGACAAGAGCAGTACTTGCCGGAGTAGGGGCGTCGTCGTCGGTGGTTGATTTATATGCAGGCTGTGGTACCTATAGCTTTCCGCTTGCCTCCCAGGCCAAGGTACATGCGGTGGAGGGCAACCAGCCTATGGTTGTGGCCATGAAAAAAGCTATAAGCCGCTATGGCTATGCCGGAAAAATTACAGCCGAAATGCGCGATATTTACACTTCCCCCCTGCAAGGTGAGGAGCTGAAGGCTTTTGATGCTGCTGTGATTAACCCGCCCCGTAACGGTGCCCTGTCGCAGCTATTAGCCCTTGCAGCAGGTGCTGTACCTGTTATAGTAATAGTATCATGCAACCCAGCTACCTTTGCTCGTGATGCACGCGCATTACATGAGGCAGGCTACGTACTAAATAACGCGCTCGGGGTTGATCAGTTTGTTTT
This sequence comes from uncultured Rickettsiales bacterium, assembly GCA_964643145.1. Taxonomy (GTDB): domain Bacteria; phylum Pseudomonadota; class Alphaproteobacteria; order Rickettsiales; family Arcanibacteraceae; genus CAZXPG01. The sequence continues at coordinate 16,969 of CAZXPG010000024.1, read as the reverse complement.
CAGTCACCATTTAGAAATGGTAGGCGTATTTCATAAGGTATAAAATGTTACAAGATCCATCCGTAAAATATAAGAGCTTCAAGCCTATCGGGTTAACAGACCGTACATGGCCTGATAAGGTAATCAGCACCCCGCCCGTATGGTGTTCTGTAGACCTGCGTGATGGTAACCAAGCACTGATTGAACCGATGAGCCGTGAGCGGAAGCGCCGCATGTTTGATATGCTGGTTGCCATAGGCTTCAAGCAAATTGAAGTGGGCTTTCCCTCTGCTTCCCAGATAGAGTTCGATTTCTTGCGCCATCTGATTGACGATAATATTATCCCGGATGATGTCATAGTCCAGGTGCTTACCCCGGCGCGCGAGCATTTGATTGAACGTACCTTTGAAGCGCTTAAAGGTGCCAAAAAGGCTATTGTGCATATGTATAACGCCACATCCCCTATCATGCGGGAAGTGGTGTTTGGTATGAGTCAGGATGAGGTGGAGGCAATGGTTGTAACGCATTGCCAGTTGCTGCGTAAATTGGCCGCTTCCCAGCCGGAAACAGACTGGTATTTTGAATATTCCCCTGAACATTTTTCCGGTACGGAACTGGAATTTTCATTGCGGATTGTTAACAGGGTTGTTGAAGAGTTGGGTGCAACCAGCGAACATAAGGTGATTATTAATCTGCCTTCCACGGTAGAATATGCCACGGTGAATGTGTTTGCTGACCAGATAGAATGGATGCATCGTAATATTAAACAACGTGAGGCCGTAGTGCTTTCCGTTCATCCGCATAATGACCGGGGAACGGGTACGGCAGCGGGTGAGTTGGCCTTGATGGCCGGGGCAGACCGGCTGGAAGGCTGTTTATTTGGTAATGGCGAGCGTACCGGCAATCTCGATATTGTTAATGTGGCGCTGAATATGTACACGCAGGGTATTCATCCGGGGCTTGATTTCTCTAGCATTGATGAAATACGCCAGGCAGTGGAATATTGCAACCAGTTGCCTGTGCATTGCCGTCATCCGTATGTGGGTGATCTGGTCTATACTTCCTTCTCTGGCTCGCATCAGGATGCAATCAAGAAGGCGTTTTCCAAGCGGAAAGAAAGTGATTATTGGGCTATTCCCTATCTGCCGATTGACCCGATGGATGTGGGGCGCAGCTATGAGGCGGTGATCCGCGTGAATGCCCAGTCGGGCAAGGGGGGGATTGCTTATTTGCTGCATAGTGAATATGGTATTGATTTGCCACGCCGTTTGCAGATTGAGTTCTCACAAGTGGTGCAACAACATATGGATGAAAGCGGCAAAGAGCTGAATGCTGAAGATATATGGAATATTTTTGCTAGGGAATATTTAAAAGATACAGCACCTTACACGTATGTTTCGCATCACTTAAATGAAGATTCCACTAAAGCTAGCCAGGTGAATGTGCAGGCAGAGTTGATTATTCATGGGAAACCTTATACTGCAACAGGGCAGGGGAATGGTCCAATAGATGCATTTGTACAAGGCATTGCTGATGCTATCCATGTGCCCGTGAAAGTGCTTGATTATTCTGAACATGCGATTGGTGTGGGGGCAGATGCCAAAGCTGTTACCTATATTGAAATGAGCGTGGGGGATGGGCAAAAACTGCATGGTGTGGGCATTGATCCCAATATTGTAACTGCCTCATTTAAAGCGTTATTATCTGGTTTAAACCGTGATGTACGATATAGGGGGTGAAGGCTTAGGCACTGAAGTTAATAGCATGTGTCATAGAAGCTGCTATCGCCAGTATAGATCGTTCCTTCAGGCGGCAGGGGGGGATGCTCTGGCAGGAAATGCTGCTTGCGCACCATCATAAAGAAGTGAAGCCATTCACCGGCAGTGGACTCCCACGGCATTATCCAGCTCCACGCTCTGCCTGCCACACGTTCGGGGAAAGCACCAATATTGGTGACGGCCACCGGTAAGGCGGCTTCCAGGGCACTACTGAGTGTATAGGAAAAACTTTCTGGGCAGAGGGCGGGGAACCAGACCAGATGCGGCTCCAGGGCCTGAAGCAGTGTGGGTAGCGCCTCTTCCTCATAGGCACCATGCACATGGAGGTTGTGATTTTTGGTGCTTTCAAGAGGAGTAAGCGTGGTGCCAATCAGATGGAACGTGATATTTTCGCCCATATCATGGGCAAGCATAGCGGTTTTATCAAGTAACGCACTGCCTTTATTCGGTGAAACAAGCCCAAGCACAGCAATTCGTAAAGGCTCATCCTCACAGAGTGCTGGTGCTGAAGGTTGTGGCATTGCCGTAGTAGCATCTGAGGGATGCGGGGCAATGATACAGTCTATATCAGGGAAAAACCGCTGGTGACGGGCGGCAATATCATGAGATGGGGCGATAATACGGTTAGCACCTACAATCAGTGGGAGATGTTGCTCTTGCCATTCGTGATAGTGTTCCGGCTCACCGCTGAAACGCCCATCTGCATTGGTTAAATGCGGGTGGGGAGAGAGAAAGAAATAATCATGCAGCGTAATATCGTAAGGTAGTTTCAGCGCAGCAATCAGTGCAGGCAGATAGCGTTCGTTCCCCATGATATGGTGGATATGCAGGCGGCTGATATGCAAGCTTTTTAGCAGAAAAACAAGCCTATCCAGTTGGGTGCTATGGTCAAATAATAGGTCTATTCCTGCCATGCCAGGGAAATCAGCCAGGCGTACGATCGTATCGGTGATAGGATAAAGCAGCAGGAAGTGGGCTTTATCTTTCAACTTCCTGGCCAGGTCATAAACATGCTTCTCGGTTCCGCCGCCCTGGTTATGGCTAATAAGCAGAATCACCGGACGATCCGGGGAGAGTTTAGCTTGTAATGCTGCCACCTTGTTTTCATCTTTCACGGCATTATAGCAGGTAAGTGAAAGTGCATCTTCCGAGTGGGTTAGCATATATTCGAGCGGATTCAGGCCACTATCAAGAATAGCCAGACGGTAACGCCGCCAGTAAAAGCGCGTATCAAATAGCGGATGTGGGTCACGTCGTTCATTGCCGCCCGTGTGCTGATAATGAAAAAGCGGATTGGAATGCAGGGCTTTCACATCTGGGTAGCGTTCCAGATAAAAAACACTGTCAAAAGCCGGATGGGGTGAAAGTGCCTGTCGCCAGCCACTATTCAGGAAATGTGCCAGCGGATTATCGCCACATTCAGGCAAAGGCGATGCGCTATAATCCGCAGCAAAATGGTTGTACCAGTCAAGGAAACTACCAGCCCCTGCACGAAAAGGATCAGGAAAGCGGCTGGTTAGTTCCTTATGCTCCCGGTAAAACTGACGGTGTTCTGATAGGATTGCGCTGCCGTCACTGAAATAATTATAACGCCAAGAGAGTGTTTCAACTTCAGTTTCTCGCTCTGTACAGGCGGCAATATACCAGTCGCGCAAGCGAAAAGCTGCGGGCATACTATGGGCATAACGCTGTAGCATTCCCAGTTGTGAACCGCTATCGAATCCAGAAAAATGATAGAATATCAATGGCTCACCATTGATAGTAAAACCATTTTCTATAGTTCCTTCAACATAGCGTGTGCTCAAATTCCAGGTGGCAACATTACAGCCCTCATGGCGTATAATAGCCACGCCTGGAAAAAATGCCGGAGCAAGATCAACCCAGCGTTGGTCGGTAAACATACCGTTGGCAATATCGGCGTAGCAGAATGTTGCCAGCCTTTCCCGCCACCAACTAGCAAACTGCCTACCTTCTTCTGTGTTCTTCACCCCTAAAAAGCCTAGGTTATAGACGCCATGTTTTAAAGCAGAAAGTTCATTAACAATAATATCCTCTTCTTTTTCCTCAGCTTTTAATAGATGTGGAGTCAGCAGGATACTGGCATGGGTAAAGGCATCGAGCAGGGGGGTGAGAGGTGAAAATACCGCAATATCTGGGTCAAGATAGAACACCGCTTCGCAGTTTTTATCCTGCAAACATTGTTCCAGAAAAAAGCCTTTGATTGCTGTGCACAGCTCCACAACGGAATGTTTAAACAACCAGGAGGAAAGATCTGCTATTCCCAAATCATCAAGCAAAGTGACAGCGTCAAAATCAGAAAAATCCGCACTGAAGGGGAGGGGAGCCGTTTCTGCCAACAGCAACACAAACCGCATTTCCGGGTGATATTTTTTAACAGAACCTGCCAGTACCCTTGCCTTGGGCAGATAGTTGGCAGTGATACTAGTGAAAACGGTAATTGCCATAGAAAACTATATTTTTTGCTTTAACTGTTCTTTATAAAATGCTGTATTAAATAATAAATGCGGGTTTCTACCCTCATCGGCACCAAAGCGTATATAATGGGAGAGCGGGTTGGTATGTGCCTGTTCCACGTCTGGGTTATGCTTGAAGTAATAGCGGTTATCAAACAGCCGGTTAGGCATCCTTCCTTCGCGTGCGCCACGCGTAATATAATGCAGCAGCGGGTTAAGCTGGGCAGTTGCCACATCGGGGTTATGTTCCAGATAATAGGTGATGTCAAACAGCAGGTGGGGGCTTCTTCCCTGCCGCCAGCCTTGTTCTAGAAAATGGATCACCGGATTCTGGCCACTCATTACCAGCTCACGATTATCAAAGAGATAATAGCCCATATCAAATAACGGATGCGGGTTGCGGCCTTCACTGGCACCATGCAGCACAAAATGCACCAGCGGGTTGACATTATGACTAGCAACATCTTGGTTCTCAGCCAGATAATAATTCATATCAAATAGCGGATGCGGGTTGCGGCCTTCACTGGCACCATGTAGCACAAAATGCACCAGCGGATTGGTGGTGGCAGGGTCAATATCCGGGCTTTGCGCTAGATAATATTCCATATCAAATAGTGGATGCGGATTGGCTGGGCGTGTCTGCGCCAGAAAATGCAACAGCGGGTTTCCACTTTCACCTGAAATGCCAGCCTGCGACATATAATAGGCCGTATCAAATAGCGGATGCGGGTTATGTGCACCCGTAGCACCACTCAGCAGAAAATGCAGGAAGGGGTCTAGCCCTGGCATGACTGACGCTTTAGCGTGCTGAACATAATAGGCACGGTCAAAGAGCGGGTGTGGTGAAGTGGCTTCCTGTTCGCCAGAGCGCAAATAATGGGCAAGTAGGTTATATTCCCGTGGTGTGGGAATATTCAGGGGTGGCGTGTCTTTTGCTGCCAGCCTATGTCGGATAGGGCGGTAGATGCGTTCTGGTAACGGCTGGACTAGTGCTAGCAAGGCGTAATAAAGCGACTGTTTCAACAAAGGGAACGGATTACGGCTACGGCGCAGTTTTTTCCCTTCTCTAGCTTCATCAAATAACCGGTGATCCACTTTTTTTCCTTCTGTAAGCAGGCAAGCGGCATGGTAAATTTCTTTGATCGTATCAGTAGCTTCTGGTTCTTGTGCGAGTGCATGGGAATCAATGCTGTGGTGACGGTGCCCTTCTGAAATAAACTGGCGGATTTCGGCAGTTGATTCTTCACTGTGACAAGGAAAAGGAAATTGAAGCACTGCCTCTATGCGTGCTACCACCGTTTCCCAGTTCTGCATAAGTTGCTCATAGGAGACAAACACCCGCCTGTCGGAGCGTGTTGCCTCTTCCGCCTCCAGGAAATAGCGCAACCAAAGCTGAAATGAGTGAGCGTAAGATAAACCTTCAGGCTGATAGGCAAAACCAGAGCGTGCTTTAAGCGATGCGGCAACTTCCAATGGGTTGCGAATAGCGATAACAAAATAAAGTTCAACTCCTAGGGAGCTAGCGGCCTGTTTCCATAAGGGCACCATACGGGAGGTGCGTGGGTCTTTAATCACCAGGGTATCATGCTGCTCCAGGTTCGTGCTCAGCAAGGCTTTTAATTCTTCCCTAAAAGGCTGGATTTTTTCACTTTGCAACCAGCCCGAGGGAAAAGCCTGTTGTGATTGCCACGAAAGCCCAGCAGCAGCCAGCACCCGTTCATGCAGTGCCACTATGTCATCGGATTCCCAGAAACCGGCGGCGTTCACCCCCTCTACCGGTGGCATCAAATTGTCAGGCAGGCCAATGCCTCTCAGGCTGATAACCCGTGTGAGGGCAGAGGTGCCACTGCGGTGCATTCCAAGCACCAGAATGATTTTTTTAGGTGGTGTGGAAACAATCCCCATAAAACTAAACTCATGAATACCATCATTAACAATGGCAACATAATGGAGGAGTTTTCCTCTGTTATCAAACTTTTTTTATCCGCAGCAACACCATGATTAATGACGCTTCAAGATTAAAATTTATTGACAATACAGCAGATTCCCGATAATTCCTGCTAGGTGTTTGAATAAAGTTAACTTGGATTTGCAGGGTTACATGTTTGATCTTTCAGGAAAAATAGCACTAATTACGGGAGCTTCCGGTGGCATTGGTAGAGCAATTGCAGCAACACTTCATGCACAAGGTGCTACCGTTATCTTGACGGGAACGCGTGCGCATGTGCTGCAAGAGCTGGTGGGTAATTTGGGAGAAAGAGCACATTATCTGGTATGTAACCTATCTGATAAAGAATCGGCTGCCGTGTTGTTTGCTGAAGCTGAAAAGCAGGTGGGGCATGTGGATATTCTGGTATGTAACGCTGGAATCACGCGTGACACGTTGGCACTTCGTATGAAAACAGACGATTTTGAGGATATTCTTTCGGTTAACCTTACTTCTACGTTTATTTTGAACCGTGCAGCCATAAAAAGCATGATGAAGAATAAATGGGGCCGCATTATTAACATTACCTCTATCGTTGCTGTAACCGGCAACCCCGGCCAGGCTAACTATGCAGCATCTAAAGCCGGGATGATAGGGATGTCAAAATCGCTTGCGGCGGAAGTTGCTTCCCGAGGGATTACCATTAACTGTATCGCTCCCGGTTTTATTGAGACACCGATGACGGATGTACTTAAAGAAGACCAAAAAGAAAAGTTGATAAAAACGATTCCTAACGGTAATTTAGGGAAACCAGAAGATATAGCTTGCGGCGTTGCCTATTTAGCAAGCCAGGAAGCTGGGTATGTGAATGGTCAGACCCTTCATATCAACGGTGGTATGTTGATGGTATAACCCAATAGTTTCTAAGCTTAAAGTGGCAGGTTTACACCTGTAATTTTCAATTAGTATTTTTTAACAATAATTAAGGAAAAGACCATGAGTGATATTGAAGCACGTGTACGCAAAATTGTTGCCGAGCATCTAGATGTAGATGAAGCAAAGGTAACAGCGGATGCCAGTTTTGTTGATGATCTGGGTGCTGATAGCCTCGACCAGGTGGAATTGGTAATGGCATTTGAAGAAGAATTTGGTTGCGAAATTCCTGACGAAGCCGCTGAAAAAATTACCAAATTATCTGACGCGATTGCATTTATCCAAGCAAATGCGTAAGCTCTAAGCTTTAAGAAAGCAGGAAGCAAGAGTAAAGCACTCTGCTTCCTGTACTTTTTCTAAATACAATTATCGAATTATTGATGTGGTGAGTATCATGAGGCGTGTAGTCGTAACAGGGTTGGGGCTTGTGACCCCACTAGGTTCAGGGGTTGAAGCAACATGGAATAACCTGCTTGCAGGTAAATCCGGTATCCGCCAGATTGACCGTTTTGATGTCTCCGATCTTCCTGCCAAAATTGCAGGCATGGTGCCAACGGCTGAGCAGCCAGATGGGTTTGACCCCGGCCAGTATGTATCTGGAAAAGAACAAAAGAAGATGGATACGTTCATCATCTATGGCATGGTTGCAGCAATCATGGCCATTGAAGACTCTGGCTGGAAACCTGAAAGCGAAGAAGACCAAGACCAGACGGGTGTGATGATTGGTTCTGGCATTGGTGGGTTACCGGCGATTGAAGCAGCCTCTATTTTAGTGAATGATCCAGCGCGTGGCCCACGAAAACTCAGCCCTTTCTTTATTCCTGCCTGCCTAATTAACCTGGTATCTGGCAATCTTTCCATTAAATATGGCTTTAAAGGCCCTAACCATTCCGTAGTTACTGCTTGTTCTACCGGTGCCCATGCTATTGGCGATGCCGCAAGGCTTATCCAACTTGGTGATGCCAATGTGATGGTGGCTGGTGGTGCTGAATGTGCTGTTTCCCGTATTGGGCTTGCTGGTTTTGCTGCGGCACGTGCCTTATCCACTGGCTATAATGACACACCGGAAAAAGCCTCGCGCCCATGGGATCTGGGCCGTGACGGTTTTGTGATGGGGGAAGGGGCTGGTATTGTGGTGCTGGAAGAATATGAACATGCCAAAAAACGTGGCGCGCATATCTATGGTGAGCTGGTCGGCTATGGCTTAACGGGGGATGGCTACCATATCACTGCCCCACATCCCGAAGGGCGTGGCGGTTTCCGCGCTATGAAAGCGGCACTGGCGCGCGCTGGGCTGAACCCCGATGTTGTTGATTATATTAACGCTCATGGAACATCTACCCCAATGGGTGATGAAATTGAACTAGGCGCAGTAAAACGCCTGTTTGGTGATGCAGCTTATAAGCTTTCCATGTCCTCAACGAAATCTTCTATTGGGCATTTACTGGGGGCAGCCGGAAGTGTGGAGGCGATTTTCTCCCTGCTTGCCATGCGTGATGGTATTGTGCCACCTACCCTTAATCTTGATAACCCATCGGAAAGCTGCGATATTGATCTAGTGCCGCACAGGGCGAAAGAGCGTAAGGTTGACGTAGTGCTTTCCAACTCTTTCGGGTTTGGGGGGACAAATGCGTCCCTTATCTTTAAAAAGGTATAATGCGAAAAATACTGCTTTGTATACTATTTCTGCTTCTGCTAGCAGGTGCTTTTTTTAGTGCCTGTTTAGCAGGAGGGGCACTATATTTTCATCAGCCAGGGCCACTGAGTAGCAACAAAACCCTTATTATTCCTTCTGGTTCCTCCACGCACACTATTGCTTATATTTTAGCGGATTCTGGGATTATCCGTTACCCTTTTCTGTTCTGGTTTGTCAGTAAAGTTTCTGGTCATGGTCAGAAACTAAAAGCAGGTGAATATTTATTTACCGCAGCAATACCGCCCTATGCTATTATTGACATGCTAGTATCAGGTCGGGCGATTGTTCATCGTTTCATGATTCCTGAGGGAACCACTACAGCAGAAGTGGTTGCTATGCTTATGCAAGAAGACAGCCTGCTTGGTGATATTCCTAATAATAGTGTCAAGGAAGGAGAGTTGTTGCCAGATACCTATTTTTTTTCCTATGGTGAATCAAAGCAGCGGTTACTATACCGCATGAAACACAAGATGGACACTGCACTGAACACATTATGGCCAACACGCCAGCCTGGCCTGCCTTTTGCAACAAAAGAGGAGGCGGTAATTTTGGCTTCCATCATTGAAAAAGAATCAGGGCTGGCAAGCGAACAGCCGGAGATTGCTGCTGTTTTTATCAATAGATTGCGTAAAAAAATGAGGCTACAATCCGATCCAACGGTGATTTACGCCCTTACCAAAGGGGAGAAAGGGTTAGGCAGGGCATTGACACGCAATGACCTGCAAGTACAATCGCCTTTTAATACGTATAAGATTGAAGGCCTGCCTGAAGGGCCTATTAGCAACCCAGGAAAGGGGGCGATTAAGGCAGCACTACACCCTGCCACAAGTGATGCGCTTTATTTTGTGGCAGATGGCAAAGGGGGACACCGTTTTGCCACCACGCTTGAGGAACATAACCATAATGTATCACTCTACCGGGCAATGATGTCGGATGCAAACTAGTGCCGCTCTCTTCGATGCTGCTTGCGCTTGTTCACTATCTTTGCTACAAATAACACATTATGAATACCACTTCAGCCGACATCGCATCATCGCTTCTTTCTCTTATTGTGCCGGTATATAACGAATCGGAAACGCTGCATTATTTTTTTGAGGCCGTGCTTCCCGTTCTTGCATCCGTGACGGAGGAATGGGAAATTATCTGTGTTAATGATGGTAGCCGTGATGATACGCTCATGCAGTTAGAGTGCTGGCACGCGAAAGATGCGCGTATTAAAATTATCAGTTTTTCGCGCAATTTTGGTAAAGAGGCCGCATTATCAGCGGGGCTTGATGCGGCAACAGGCCAGGCTATTATCCCGATGGATGTCGATTTGCAGGACCCACCTGCGGTCATCACCGAGATGCTAGAAAAATGGCGTGAGGGTTACAAGGTGGTGATTGCCACCAGGCGCACGCGGGAAGGGGAGAGTTGGCTAAAACGCTATACAGCCCATCTGTTTTACCGCTTGCTTGCGCTTATCAGCAAAACGCCTATTCCTGAAAATACCGGCGATTTCCGTTTGATGGACAGGCAGGTGGTGGAGGCAGTGAAACTATTGCCGGAACGCACGCGCTTTATGAAGGGCCTGCTTGCCTGGGTGGGGTTTAGCACTTATCAGCTTTATTATGACAGGAAACCACGTGTGAGTGGCACCACCAAGTGGGATTATATAAAATTATTCAGTTTGGCCTTAGATGGTATTTTTTCCTTTACCACAATCCCCCTAAAAATATGGACATATTTAGGGCTTTTTATTTCCACTATCGCCTTGTTTTACGCACTGTTCCTCATTATCCGCACCCTTGTTTACGGTATTGATGTGCCAGGTTATTCCTCAATTATGGTTGCTATTTTGTTTATGGGTGGTATACAGCTTATTAGCTTAGGGGTGATTGGTGAATATTTAGGTCGGATATTTAAAGAAACCAAGCAGCGCCCACTGTATATTATCGAAAAAACCGTAGGACTCGTCACACAGCATGCACGCCACACACACCAAGAGCAAAACTCCGTTACTCGATAGGTTGGATTCCGTTTCTTCTATCCGGCATTTATCGCAGGCGGAACTTGAACAGCTGGCGATGGAACTGCGGCAGGAAACTATTGATGCCGTCTCAGAAACCGGTGGGCATTTAGGGGCAGGGCTTGGCGTGGTCGAGCTAACTGTTGCGCTGCATCATGTGTTTAATACCCCGCATGATAGGCTGATATGGGATGTGGGGCATCAGGCCTATCCGCACAAAATTCTAACCGGCAGGCGCGATAGAATCCGTACACTGAGAAAACCAGGCGGCTTGTCTGGTTTTACCAAGCGGGCGGAAAGCGAATTTGATCCATTTGGCGCCGGGCACAGTTCCACCTCTATTTCAGCAGCACTTGGCATGGCGATCGCGCGGGATCTTTCCCATGAAAGGCGCGAAGTGATTGCTGTGATTGGCGATGGTGCCATGAGTGCGGGGGAGGCCTATGAGGCGATGAATAATGCCGGTAGCATGAATAGCCGCCTGATTGTGATTTTAAACGACAATGATATGTCGATAGCACCGCCCGTCGGAGCGATGAGTGCCTATCTTTCACGGCTGATTTCATCTAAACCCTACCTTCATTTCCGGCAGGCCGCCAAGCAGTTTGTCAGCCATTTACCAGAACCTCTGGAACGGGCAGCGCGGCAGGCGGAAAAATATGCCAAAACCCTGGCAACAGGTGGAAACTTCTTTGAAGAAATGGGGTTTTATTATGTTGGGCCGATTGATGGCCATAATCTTTCCCATTTGCTGCCTGTCTTAAAAAACATCCGTGACGATCATAGTATAAAGCACCCGGTCTTACTTCATGTGGTAACAGAGAAAGGCCATGGCTTTGTATCAAAAGAAGCATCAGAAGAAAAATATCATGCGGTAACGCGGTTTGATGTGGCAACCGGTATACAAATGAAGCCCAAGGCTGTGGCCCCTTCCTACACGCGTGTATTTGCTGATAGTTTGGTTGAAGAGGCAACAAACGATCCAAATATTGTCGCCATTACCGCTGCTATGCCCTCTGGCACCGGGCTTGACAGGTTTGCTAAGGCTTTCCCCGAGCGGATGTTTGATGTGGGGATTGCTGAACAACATGCGGTAACCTTTGCAGCCGGGTTGGCAGCGGAAGGCTATAAGCCGTTTGTGGCAATTTATTCCACTTTCCTGCAACGGGCTTACGATCAGATTGTGCATGATGTGGCTATTCAGAATTTGCCTGTCCGTTTTGCTATTGACCGCGCCGGGCTGGTGGGGGCCGATGGGCCCACCCATGCGGGTGCGTTTGATATCACCTACCTTGCAACATTGCCTTCTATGGTGTTGATGGCAGCTAGCGATGAAGCCGAGCTAAAACATATGATTGCCACGATGGCCACCATTGATGATGCCCCCTCTGCTGTCCGCTATCCGCGCGGCGAGGGAAGGGGGGTAGTATTGCCTGCAACTGGAGAGATATTGCCTATCGGAAAAGGGCGTATTATCCGGCAAGGGAAAGACGCGGCAATTCTTTCTCTTGGCACTCGTCTTGAGGAAGCTGAAAAAGCAGCTGATCTACTGACAGAGCAGGGAATATCGGTTACGGTCGCAGATGCACGCTTTATTAAGCCACTGGATGAAGATTTAATTAGAGAGCTGGCTACATCTCATCCTATTCTTATCACGGTTGAGGAGGGAAGTATTGGTGGATTTGGTGCGCATGTGGTGAATTATTTGCTGAATAACAATATATTAAATAGAACTCTTAAAGTAAAAAACCTTGTTATTCCTGACTATTTTATTGAACATAACACCCCCTATGCACAATATGAAGAAGCCAGGTTAAATGCAGGTGCGATGGTGGAGGCGGTGCTTACGCTAAGAGAGCCTACTCCAACCCGGGAAGGATAATACGGAAAGGTGAAAACCGTATTCCATAAACCAGCCCTAAGATGTTTACCTCAATCCCTTCTTTCTTGGCGGCAAGGAGGCCGAACAGGCCGAAGAATGAGCATTGATAGCCAGTAGCGCTAGGGGCTTGGGCAAATACAAAATTTTCTACCAAAAAATCCTTCCCAATGGCTGTAGTGGGCAGTGCTAATCCTAGTTCTGGCACTTGCCGTGCTACATAGGCAGGGAAGGTGTTGCTGTTGGGGCCTGGCCATAGGCCGTAATAATTGGCATAAGGATAGTGTTCTGCCACCGCCTGAATTCTTGGGATAAGCGTTTCTGCCTTGCTACCGCGCATATCGAGTATCAGTTCAGGTTTGGCATTATACCAGTAGCGGTCGGGAATATCTTCAGCAACAACCAGCGCAGGCAGGCCACGATAGGTGCGCCACCCTACCACCTGATAGACGGTATAAGCTTGGGCATCCTTTGGCTTTACCGCAATCCAGGAATGGGTGGCAATCACGCCACGCCAGTTAAAAGCACGTGCAGCATACACCTGAATAATAGCTTCCTTGGTCTGCTGAGGGTCGGGGGCAATATGGGCACTTTCGCGGTTGGCAGTACGGTAATTGGCATCCCAGTCAATTTTTCCACTGATAATGTTCCACATCGGGCCAATACAGGTAAGAAGCAGCCATAGCAGAAGCACAGTTCTTTTCATTATATCTCTGTTATTTTATCCAGGCGGGCATTGTTTTCGGGAGAAATGCGAATGGTGAGGCGAATGGTTTCCTCAGCATCGTCCCTATGGATAATTTCAGCATGGGAGTAGAGCCAGGAGAGAAGTTTGCCGTTACTTACAGGCAGGATAATTTCGCGTAGCTGGCTATTTTCTGAAAGTTTAGCATCAACCCGTTTAAGTAGTTCTGCACACCCTTGCCCGGTAGCAGCAGCAATGGCAACGGCTTTCTCTTCACTTTCAAGGCGCACGACTAAGTTATGCTGCACTTCCTCGGGGAGCAGGTCAATTTTATTCAACACTTCAATCATTGAGTGCTCAAGTTCCTCTTCAAGCCCCAGATTTTTCAGCACCGTTAGCACATCTTTTTTCTGCTTTTCACTATCAGGATGAGCAATGTCACGCACATGCAGGATAATATCCGCTTCTGTCACCTCTTCGAGTGTGGCGCGGAAGGCGGCAATCAGCTCGGTGGGCAGTTCAGAAATAAACCCTACCGTATCTGATACAATGATCTGCTTTTTAGAAGGTAGGGTAAGTAGACGCATGGTAGGATCAAGTGTGGCAAACAGCATATTCTCCGCCACCACGCCCGCACCGGTTAAATAATTGAATAAGGTTGATTTCCCTGCATTAGTATAGCCAACCAGTGCCACAATCGGGTAGGGCACTTCCCGGCGCGATTTACGATGTAGTTCACGGGTGCGTTTAACGGTTTCCAGTGCCTGTTTAATTTTGGTGATTTCGTTATTAATGGCGCGCCTGTCCGATTCAATCTGGCTTTCCCCCGGGCCGCCCATAAAGCCAAAGCCACCGCGCTGCCGCTCTAAGTGTGTCCAGGAGCGCACCAGGCGGCTTTTCTGGTATTCAAGGGCGGCCAGTTCTACCTGCATCTTGCCTTCGGCAGTGCGGGCGCGTTCACCAAAAATCTCCAGGATCAATGCCGTACGGTCGATAACCTTGCAGTTCCAGGCTTTTTCCAGGTTACGCTGCTGGATAGGAGAAAGCTTCTCATCCACAATAACCAGCGGAATCTCCTGCCCGGCAATAATGCCTTTATATTCCTCAATTTTGCCGGAACCAATAAAGCTGGAGGGGCGCACCTGGGCAAGAGGCACAATATCCGCTAGCACTACCTCCAGATTAATAGCAAGCGCCAACCCTACCGCTTCCTCCAGACGTGCTTTATCTTCGCCTGGATGTTTGGCGGATTTCAGTACCGGACGCAGCACCAGAGTGCGCTTGCTATTATCTTCTGCCATTACTGCCCTTACCCGCGCTTCAGTTTCTTATAGCGGCCACTGCTGGAAGCTTCTGCATCACTGCCCAGGCGGCGTTTTAAGTCTTGCTCATAATCGTCATAGTTGCCTTCAAACCAGACTACCTGCCCATTGCCTTCAAAGGCCAGAATATGAGTAGCCAGGCGGTTCAGGAACCAGCGGTCATGGCTGATAACAATGGCGCATCCGGCAAAATCGCCCAGCGCTTCTTCCAGTGCACGCAGCGTATCCACATCCAGGTCGTTGGTGGGTTCGTCAAGCAGTAGCACGTTAGCGCCAGAACGCAGCATTTTAGCCAGATGCACACGGTTACGTTCGCCACCCGATAATTGGCCGACATTTTTCTGCTGATCAGAGCCTTTAAAGTTAAAGGCAGCACAGTAAGCGCGGCTTTTTACCACTTGTTTACCCAGCAGAATATCATCAAGGCCACCAGAAATTTCCTGCCAGACGTTATTATTGCTGTTAAGGGAATCACGGGACTGGTCAACATAGCCAAGCTGCACGGTTTCCCCTAAGCGGATCGTGCCGCTATCGGGCTGTTCACCGCCAGTCAACATGCGGAACAGGGTGGTTTTCCCCATACCATTTGGGCCAATTACCCCGACAATCCCCCCTGGCGGCAGGGTGAAGCTTAAATCATCCACCAGCACTTTGTCGCCAAAGCTTTTATGCAGGTTTCTGGCTTCGATCACCACATCCCCCAGCCGTGGGCCATCGGGAATGATAATCTGTGCCACGCCCATCTGGCGTTCTTGGTGCTGGTCGCGCAGTTTTTCATAGGAGGCAATACGCGCCTTGCTTTTGGCCTGTCTTGCTTTTGGAGATTGTCGTACCCATTCAAGTTCACGCTTGAGCTGTTTTACTCGGTCAGATTCTTCTTTATCTTCCAGTTCCTGCCGTTTGGCCTTATCTTCCAGCCAGTCGGAATAGTTGCCTTGCAGCGGAATGGCGTGGCCGCGTTCTAATTCCAGAATCCAGTCAGTGACATTATCAAGGAAATAACGATCATGCGTAATCAGCACCACGGTGCCGCTGTAATCTTTCAGGAATTTTTCCAGCCATGCCACCGATTCTGCATCCAGATGGTTGGTAGGTTCGTCAAGCAGCAGCATATCGGGGTGTTCAAGCAGCAGACGGCACAGTGCCACACGGCGTTTTTCGCCACCGGAAAGCATGGAAACATCGGCCTCTTTCGGCGGACAGCAGAGCGCATCCATAGCAATTTCAATTTCGCGTTCCATGCTCCAGGCATCACAGGCATCAATTTTTTCTTGTAATTCGCCCTGTTCCATGATGAGGTCGTTCATTTCATCATCGGTCAGCTCTTCCGCAAAACGCATACTGACTTCATTAAAACGATCAAGCAGGGATTTTTTTTCTTTTAAGCCCTCCATGATGTTCTCATAAACATTTTTGCTTGGGTCAAGCTGCGGTTCCTGCGGCAGATAGCCCACCTTTGCCCCTTCTGCGGCCCAGGCCTCGCCGTTAAACTCTTTTTCAATTCCCGCCATAATTTTCAGCAGGGTGGATTTACCAGCGCCGTTATGGCCGATTACCCCAATTTTTGCCCCCGGCAGAAAGGAAAGCCAGATATCTTTAAATATCTCACGCGTTCCGTCAAAAGTTTTGTTTAACCCTTTGATAATATATATATATTGGTAGGAAGCCATATAATCCCTTCTGATAATTAAGTAATAGCTATGCAAACTATCATTTTTACTGCTGTAACTCAAGCGTATTTCGTTTAACGTGAAAAAGTCCTTCGGCTACGCCGCTGTGTACTTTTCCCGGATTGTAAGTTGCCAAATAAATCAGTGTTAAAAGTATACCGAGCGAAGCGAGGGACTTTTTGACAGCGGGCTATTTCGGGTAATCTTCCTATTTGCTGGTAATTTATATACCGCTACCTGCTACATACAGAAAATTAGTTTTTTTACTACTATCCTTGCTGTCAGTTTCTGAAGGAAAGTTTTTTATTCTTAAAGCGAGGATATTATGCGCGAACTCTATTCCATAGCGATATTTCTGCTGGTGCTGGGTGGTTTTGTACTCGGCATCATCGGGCTATTTGATTATAATATCGTAGCGGCACTTCTTGGTGATGGTAGCCTGCTTTTCCGTTCTCTCTATGTGTTGGAAGGAATTTCAGCCCTTTATGTGGTTATAGATTATCTGGTAAACAGGGAAAGACATATGGAAACACCCTTACGAACATAATGCTTTTTGTTAATTTTATTAACCTCAGTTTTGGATAAGCTACGCTTATCCAAAACTGTCAACTATTTGAA
>CAZXPG010000023.1:0-26336 GCA_964643145.1 uncultured Rickettsiales bacterium | reverse complement strand
TTTCAATATCATGCCAGTTTTGGATAAGCAAAGCTTATCCAAAACTGAGGTTAAACAGCTAATTCTCTCCATAGCTCAGAATCACTTGAAGAGTGGTTTTGGGCTATTCGTTATTTTTGCGTTCCTGCTTATACATCTTTGATGCATTGCAGGAAACGCGAAAATGCCGCGCATAATAGCCTGCCTTTGGCAGACTATACTTGCATACAGTATATACTGCTCATGAATGATGATGCAGACAACTCTTCATTCGTGAGCAGTACACAGGCATAACGGAGAAAAAAATAAAAATCCATCTGATAAGCAGAACAATCCGCTAGTATTATTGTATTTGTAATAAAAGTGTAATAAAATCCAGCTATCATTATAATGTTTACAGGGAGAACCGCGCATGGCAGGAAAAATACAGTCAGACCCGCTTTTTGTTGGACTAACACGCCCCACCATGTTTTTAGGGGTAAGCTTTATGTTCGTAGTGGTGAACGGCTTTAGCTGTATTCTTTACTTTATTAATACCTCTGATTTTATCGGACTGTTTGTTGCCATGCCTGCCTTTCACATGGTAGGATATATTATCTGTTTTAAAGAACCGCTATTTATTGAACTGTTTCTGATACATTCCAGCAAATGCCGAAAATGTAAGAATAAGTCGTTTCATGGTGCTAATTCATACGATTTCTACTAAGCTTCAGGAGCAAAGGATAGCACAACATGATAAAATTACGGCGGAACAAAACGAAAAATCAGCGCATAGCAGAAAAAGAAATTGGCAGCTCTACCTTTATCCCCTATCTTTGCCACTGGAATAGCGAAACTATTCTCACCAAAAAGAAAGAGTTATTGCAAGTCATTAAAATCGACGGCTTCTCGTTTGAGACTGCTGATGATTCCGATGTTGATGTTCGTAAAAATGTACGCAACACCCTGTTAAAAGGGATGGCATCCGGCAGTTTTGGTATCTATTTCCATACAGTACGCCGCCGCCAGAGTGTATTTCTTGAAAAAGCACCAGCTATTGACCCGAGCATTAAAATCCCTAAAAATTTTGCTACCTATGTCGAGCAGGAATGGCGCAAAAAGCACCAGGCACAGGAAGCGTTCGTTAATGAGCTTTATATTACCATTGTCCGCAAGCCTGATACTACCGGCGCGGCCATGATCGAACATCTGGTGAAAAAACTGCGTCAGCAGGGAAGCAAGGCCGCCTGGGAAAAAGACATGACGGAGATGTATGAGGAACTCTCCGAAATCACCGGACGTGTAATGGCATCAGTGCGCGACTATGGGGCAGAATTACTCGGCATCAAAAAAACCCCTACAGGCACTTATTCCGAATTACTAGAATTTCTAGGAAAAATTGTCAATTGCGGCGCATCCACCCCAATGCTAGTGCCCACCATGGATATCGCCTCGTATTTGCCGACACACCGCCTCTATTTTGGTTCCAAATCGCTTGAGGTACGCGGGCCAAATGGCAGCCGTTATGCAGGTATTATTAGCATTAAGGAATATGGCCCCACGACCTATGCGGGCATTTTTGACGGATTCCTGCAAATGCCGTTTGAATTTATCATGTCACAGTCATTCACCTTTTCTAACCGGCAGGTGGCTATTAATAAAATGCAGCTTACCCAGGATCGTATGATCCAGTCGGGGGATAAGGCTATCTCACAGATTGCCGAAATTACCCAGGCACTTGATATGGCAATGAGCGGTGAAATTGCCTTTGGCGAACATCACATGACGATATTATGTATCGAGGAAAACCCACGCGCCCTGGAAGGGGCGCTATCGATGGCTGTGGTAGAATTAACCAATAGCGGGATTATTGCCGTGCGGGAACGCACCAACCTTGAACCTGCCTATTGGGGACAATTGCCGGGGAATTTTGATTATATTGTTCGTAAGGCGGTTATTAACACCTTGAATATGGCGGGGTTTGCCTCGCTGCATAATTACCCCCCAGGCAAAAAGAAAGGCAACCATTGGGGTGAAGCAGTGACGGTGCTTGATACCACCTCTGGCACGCCCTATTTCTTCAATTTCCACCTGCGCGATGTGGGGCACTCGCTGATTATCGGGCCAACAGGGGCCGGTAAAACCGTGCTGATGAACTTCCTCTGCGCCCAGGCACAGAAATTCAAATGCCGCATGTTCTTTTTTGATAAAGACCGTGGTGCTGAAATTTTTATCCGTGCATTGGGTGGCCGTTATACTATCATTGACCCAAGTAAAGAATGTAATTTCAACCCGTTGCAACTTCCTGATACCGGCGAAAACCGCAGCTTCCTGCTGGAATGGCTGAAACAGCTTGTTACGGTGAATAAAGAACAGCTTTCCGCCCATGATATCAGCCTGCTTACCTCTGCCATTGTGGGGAACTATAAACTGGCACAACGTGACCGCCGTCTGCGCAATATTGCACCATTCCTGGGGCTGGACGGCCCCGATACCTTAGCAGGAAGACTGGCAATGTGGCACAGTATTGGCTCCCATGCGAAAGTCTTTGATAATGATTCCGATGCAGTTGATTTGCAAAAATCAATGGTGTTCGGCTTTGAAATGGCAGAACTCCTTAAAGATGGGGCAACGCTTGGGCCTGTACTCCTCTATCTTTTCCATAAAATTAATCTGGCCTTAGATGGCACCCCCACGATGATTGTGCTTGATGAGGCCTGGGCGTTGATTGACAACCCCGTTTTTGCCCCTAAAATCAAAGACTGGCTTAAAGTGTTGCGTAAACTTAATACCTTCGTTATATTCGCTACCCAAAGCGTTGAAGATGCCAGCAAAAGCCAGATTAGCGATACACTTATCCAGCAAACTGCTACACAGATATTCCTACCTAACTTAAAGGCAACCTCGGTATATCGCAGTGCATTTATGTTAAGCGAACGTGAATATGTGCTAATTAAAACCACCGACCCGGGAAGCCGTTTTTTTCTTGTCAAGCAAGGAACTAACGCAGTCGTTGCACGTATTGACCTTTCCGGCATGACGGATATTATCAATGTATTGTCAGGCCGTGCGGATACGGTACTACTGCTGGATGCAATACGTAAAGAGGTAGGCGAAAACCCCGATGATTGGCTACCTGTTTTTTATGAAAGAGTAAGGAAACTATAGTAATGCTGTCTTCTTTGTTACATTACTTCTATATCAGCGTTGTTTCCCGCCATAGCATATATTCACCTATATTTCACTTACGGCACCATTCTTCTGTTGCAAAACATACTATTCTCTCAGCCTTTAGTGCCTGTTTATGCGTAATCATGCTTATGCTTGCTGCCCCAGCAGCACTGGCAGCTGAAAATGAATACACCACTGATAATAACTGTGCTGATATTGATCTTAATATTACTAAACATCAGCTTGGCGATACTATCTTTCCTATTGAGGACTATAGCAACAGCAACTATATCGTTAGCACCGTTTATAAAGCATTTTCCCTCACTCGCGTTCCGCCTGGCATATGCCCTAACGATGTCTATGCGGATGCTCCCTGTGAGAGCTATTGCGATAATACAAGCAGCAGAAATATCACTTTTTGTTATGATACTGCCGATAATCCGGCCACAGGTATAGGCACATGCCCTAATGCTAAACTCTACACGCTGGCTCCTTCACAAGATATCACCATTGCCAATGACTGGTTTCAGGCTATTCTGATTAATAATACTATCTGTGTCCAGGTCTATTCCCATAATGACTGGATAACACTTGGATGCAAACAAGCTGCTCCTGCCTCTACCCTCAATACGAATTCTCCCTCTGAATGTTATGTTGATCCTTCGTGTGCTGATAAGGCACTAGGGCATAGCCAAACATTCTTTTCACCCAGCAGCATGGTGGTGGAATGTATCAAAGAAACACTAGAACATATTTTTCTTAGTAGCAGCAATTGCCCTGGAAGGACTAACCTTTTTAGTGACTTTCAGAAAATAATGCGCAAAGCCATAGGGGCTGCACTCATACTCTACGTCATTTTCTTTTCCATGCGTATTGTCATTGGAGCGCACTTACCCTCGAAAGGAGAAACGTTCTGGTTTGCGTTAAAAATGATCTTGGTCGTCTATTTTTCTATCGGAAATGGCGTACAAACATTCCTCTACCCCGTATTTGTTGAATCAATGATTGATATATCCTACATCATGTTTGAGGCGGGAGATGGCAGCTATGACGCCGACGGCAATGTTGTAGAACGAGGCCTATGTCATTTTAAAGATAGCGATTACCCCAAGGAATACCGCTATGTCGCCCTGTTTGATAGTATTGACTGCCGAATAGGCCATTATTTGCTGCTGTCTAATAAAAGCGTCCCGATGGTGGTGGTGATGATTCTACCATTGCTTTTCTCAGGGCAGACTCTCATGTGTATATTTTCCATGATGTTTGGCATTTTTATCCTTTCAGTTCTGGTTTTTGTGGTGCATAGCTTTATCATCTCGCTTATTATCTTGACGCTTGTGATGTATTTTGCTCCACTTTTTGTACCAATGGCACTTTTTTCCTATACAAAAAAATATTATGACAACTGGATTAAATCACTCTTGTTCGGCATGTTGCAACCTTTAGTGTTATTTGCCTGTGTTGCGTTAATGCTGACTATTTTTGACCAAATGTTTTATGGTGATTGCAGGTTTAGCCGCCAGCATGGCGCTTTAGGCATGTATACGATTGATAAGAGCCTGTCTCCTGAGACATGCAAAGATAGTATGGGATATCGCCTCAATGTATTAGTTAGTGATAAACAATCACTTAAACTTAAAGGTGGCTTCATTCAGGTGTTTAAATTCACGCCACCTGATGACGTAGAAGACCTCATGCTAAATATGATGATCCTCTCGCTTTTCTGTTTCCTGTTTTATCATTTCCTCACCATTGTAGTTAACATGGCCGAAGATTTGATGGGCGGGCCACAAGCCCAGGCACTGGTATCCACCACACCGATGGGGGTAGCCAACTGGACTGCCAGCAAAGTGGGAGGGGCGATGCAGGCGGGCGTGGGCAGCTTTGGCGGCGGTTCTAAGCCACGTGATGATGCTCAAAGTAACGATAGTGATGATGCTCCGGATGGTGATGCACCCGTCGAGCCCAGCGCACCCCCAGAACCGAAATAACCGTAGTAATGACACAAATGAAGGCATAGATGACAGCAGCAATAATAGCAATATTTCGGCACGTTATAGTACGATATGCATGCATTATCATGCTTGCCCTATGCCCATTGCTTTACGCCGGAAGTGCTAATGCCGCCTATGACTATGCGAAGAATGATTCTTGCCTTGGCCTTATCCCGCTGGGCGACCGCGCTATTAGTGCCCTTCTGACCATAGGAACAGGCGAGGCAATATCAGAAGGCTTTTCAATTGATGATGAGGAATGTACTACTAATAACCATACGAATACCATTCGTTTCTGTTACAACCCCTGGCTTATACCGGGTGCCTTGCGTTTCCATAAGCATAACAAAGGTGGGATTGGAAATGCATTCTCCCATAACAAACGATGCTGGGATGGCGGGCCTTATCATACGATGAAGCCGGGTCAAACGAAGTATATTGATGGTGTCTTTTTCCAGGTAAACTATATTGCTGATGCTATATGCGTGCAATTTCTTTCCCTAGGATCATGGAGAACCATTGGCTGTAAATATCGTGCTGACCCTGCCCCCGCCTCCACACCAGAAACTGCCTGTTTTATATCGGATTCCTGCTCCAACACGGCACTGCGCGAATCACGAAGTTTCTTCTCAGTTACGGGAAGCCTGGTGCAATGTATCAGTGAAACACTGGATAAAATTTTTCAGGATACCAATAATTGTGAAATGGCTGGGGCGACGGGTTCCAATCGTAACCTGAATTCTTCCGCCACGACACGCACCAATATGTTTATCATTTTCCAGCAATCTATGCGTAAAGCGGTAAGCGCGGCCCTGACACTCTATGTGATATTTTTCTTTATGCGTGTCATTATAGGCGATCAAGCCCCGCAAAAAGGAGAGATTTTTATCTTCATGCTGAAAATGATCCTGGTTTCCTATTTTGCGCTAGGCGATGGATTGCATGAATTCCTCTTCCCCGCACTACGCAATGCCTCTGCTGAACTCGCGGGGATTATGTTCCAGGCAGGAGGCGCACGCGGCTTATGTGAATTCAATCCTGTTAACTACAACGACCCAACCATGGCATTATGGGATTCCCTTGATTGCCGTATAGGGTATTATTTAGGAATAAATACCGTTGGGGTTGCACCTTTTCTGTTGATACTTCCGGTTGTTCTGCTTCCGCTTTTCTTCTTGAATATTGTTTTCATTGTTTTCCTTCTGGCTTTTGTAGTTTTCCTGCTGTCAATCGCTATTTATGCCGTACAAAGCTATATTCTATGCATCATTTTTATGACGCTTGTACTGTATCTTGGCCCACTCTTCATTCCGATGGCACTCTTTAAAAAAACACGCCCCTATTTTGATGGGTGGGTGAAACTGCTGCTTTCTTTTGCGATTCAGCCTGCGGTATTATTTGCCTTTCTGGCTCTAATTCTAACGATTTTTGATAATGCCATATATCCTGGCTGCGAATTTAGCCAGAAAAATATCACCGTTCCCTGGGAGCCAGGGAAACTATATCCGTTCTACTATATTGATACTAGCCATCTTACCCCCAGCGATAAAGAAGCCTGTATGGAAAGCTTTGCTTATCAGGTTGACTTGCTGAGCAAAGGCAAGGCTGTGCAAGTGATAGATGCTATATTCATCACCTTTACCATCATTAATACCGACACGCTGAATGATTTATTCATGGCTATGGTACGCCTGGTGCTTTTTGGCTTTATCGCCGCTCATTTCCTAGAGATATTATCCGGCTTTGCCGCAGAATTAACCGGCGGACAGACCATTAAAGATATATCGACCAGTCCGTTTAATGTTGCCAATTTGATTAAAGACAAGGTAAGCGGCGCCGCAGGAAAAGGCCAGAAACCAGACCCAGCCGCCCAAGTGGATGCCGGTGATGGTACAGATGGAGAATAAAAAACTAAAATGAAAGCACTAAAAAGAGTTTGCAGACTTCTATCCAAATACCCAAAGATAATGCTCGTTATCCTGGTGGTGGGTATTATCGTGCGCATGGTAGGGCCAAGCTGTCTTGTTGTATCCTCCGATAGTAACGATGTGGTTAACACCGATACTATCAGTGTGAATGCTTCCGGCCAATATAGTGACCCTGCACGTTATGGAGAATGGCTGGACACCGGTTTCTCCGTCAACACCATAGACCGCCTGTCGATTACAACGCTCGGATCCATATTCCTCTGCCAGACCGAAAATACCACCTCTAACTGGGTCTTATCGGCCAGAAGCTTTGATTGGATCAATTTAGGAGTGTCGGTAATCGGAGGTGATGGCGTTAACACCGGCGATATACTGCAAATTACTCCTGGCGCCCCCACGCCAGGACGGGAATGTAATAATAGTATCACTACAAGTGATAATATGGTGAGGGTAAGCGATAGTAGCAGGTGTTATACCAATGGTGAGTTGTTTGTGGCAGCAATCCTTCCAGAGGGTGTATCGCCAACAGGTAATCCTAGCGACGTGACAAGGGACTACCCTGGCAGTGTCGATACGCTTGTACAAGGGATAACAAACACCAACTGGGGAACGAGCGACTCTAGTTCACAATATACCGCTTATGGCGGCTATTACGGCCGTGTCAACAAAACTGGGCGTGTATGGATACGTATAGGCGATACTGAAGAGGCAAGGAATAATCACGGAGGTTATACCGGTACGATTTCCGCCCAGCATACCGATGGATGCAGTGCGGATAATGGTATGAAATCCACTACCACTGGCTACACCAACTATGGTGATTTACAGGCTGTGATTGCCAAGGATAATCCGGCAACACATCCTTCTACGCCTATTACACTTGAGAACGGGCAATTTAACCCCGATGACAGGGCTGGTTACCCTCCGGCAAACGGCAATATCTGGCTACGTGTCAATGATAACATCTATACCGACAATGCCGGAGCCTATTCGGTTACGATTAAAGCCACCCATTCCCGCTCCCCTAAGACGGTATTATCCGCGGTGATCATGGATCTGTTTATTACGCCAGTACGAAACACCCTAAACAAAGCGGTACCGGTTATTTTTAATAAAGTCGTGCAGGAGACACATTTTATTAAGGCGGTACGTCAGGCACTTACGCTTTACATCATGATCTATTTTGTCATGTTTACCGTGGGCCTCGTCCAGGTAAGCCAGATGGATTTAGTGATACGTGTTATTAAAATTGGAACGGTGCTCACACTTATCAGCCCCAATAGCTGGGATTTCTTTAATAACTACCTCTTCTCTATGTTTACCCACGGTGGTATGGAACTGCTGAATAATATGACCGGCGCGGTGGGTGCGCAAGATAACCCCTTCCGTTTTCTTGATAGGACAGTAGGCATGTTCTTCCGCACTGATACGATCACACGCATGCTGGCAATTGCCATGACACTGCCTATCGGTGCTGTGTATGTGCTGCTTATTATTGATGCAGCCATTGTTTATATTATTGCTGTATGCCGCTGTATTATCGGCTTTATGATGTCGTTTATTGCCGTCGCCCTATTGCTTACCATGGCACCTTTCTTCATCTCCTTTATCCTGTTCAACAGTACGAAGGAACTTTTCAGCAAATGGCTCTCTCTTCTTTTCCGTTATACGCTTGAACCGGTTATTATGATTCTTGGGCTGGTGATGATTAATGAAATTCTGGTGATTGTGTTGCACGGCATTATCAACATGAATGTGTGCTGGAAATGTGCCATCGGATTCTCCATTCCTGGCTATGGCAATCTGTTCTGTTTAGAGTTCTGGATGCCTTGGGGATATGATAATGGCGGCCATGGATATGATATCATGAAAACAACAACTAAGCTTCTCACCGACATACTGACCTTTGAGGTTCTTACCCAGCTTCTCAAAGATTATGCCGAATTTGCTCCCCGTATTGCTGCCAAGCTGACTACAACCAGCCCAGTGATGGGCACCAACTTCTTTGGCGGTTCTTCTGTGAGCGGCCGCGCTGAAGCAGGGCTAGTTGAAACGGCAAAAATGCCTCTTGGCCTTGATAAGAAAAGTATAGAACGAAAAAATAAGCAAAAAGGGATAGAAGCAGAGGCAACGAAACGTTTGACGGAAGAAAGTGCCACGGCTGGTGACGGCGCAGGTGACGGCGCAACACCTACGCCATAGCAGTGCCATTATGGCAGAATAGTAGACCTCAGTTTTTTTATAAGCATAGCCGAGGGACTTTTTAACAGCGGACTAATTAACTAGTGTTTTTTTATGAATAACATTCTTATTGCAGCAGAGATTGCTTTAGCCTATGTACAGGCCTCGTTCCAGAGAGTGCTTCATCGCATCGCCTGCGCTAAGTTTGTGTTATTTCGCACGGTTATTTCGTCGCTATTACTGCTTGTTGCCTTATCGGGGTGTGATTATAAGAACTGCCTGCCTGAAAATAGTTTTGTCAGTATACAAAGCACCTCAAGCGTTGCACGCGCTAATGCACGGCAAACCGCCGAGCCTGATGGGCGAGGAGGCTATCTCGAGAGTAAGTATGGCGTCTGGATTGATTCCGGCATCAATGCTGATGGCAAGAACCAGTTGGAAATTATTGCCGAAGGTACCATTAGTACCTGTAGCAGCAGCACGCAGAAGATCGTGGTTCCTGCCACATTTGGGGAAAAAAACCACAACCACTGGACCAATTCTGGCCTCTCCCCTGCCAAGGGTGACAAATTACTTATTGAGGTGAAGGCCCCACAAGCTGGCTTTTGTAATTACGATACTCCCAAAACCTGCACCAGCTATGATAATTGCGTCAGCATGTGGGATAATAATAGTGGAAGTACCTGCATACAGAATGGGCAGAGTTTATTTGCCTTCATTGGTTCTTCCCCTGACAATAGTGCCAAGTTAGAACTTAAAGCTAATAATACTGATTTCACAGGATGGGGAACCAACAACCCTGCTGCTGTCCCTAATGGCGGTTTTTCCGGCCAACTCACTAACTTATCCACCCAAGGCAATCTCTATTTACAGATAACTGATAGTGGTGGCACATGGGATTGCTGCCTGCATGATAACCATGGTGGCTACGCGGTAAAAATCACCCTGACCAAACCGCAGCCACCGGCAAGCTGCATTTATAAAAATGGCCAGTTGCTTGATGCCATGATTGTTCCTGAAGGGATAGTTCCTTATAACCGCACCGATGGCACCCTGCTCAATGTGAATGGCGGTTATAAGGGCATTCCTTCCCAAAAAGGCAGAATCTGGTTGCGTGTGCACGATAATCAGGATACCATCGATGATTACATCGATAATTCAGGAAATTATTATGTCACTGTACAAAAAACTGTCCTTGATAACCATACGGTGTCCAGTTTTGTCAATAGCATTACTCGCCCTATCCAGAATATGCTGGATGAGATAACGCAAATCATTTACTCCGCTATTATCCATGACCATGAATTCCGCCGTATTGTGAAGGCTTGCCTGTTGCTGTTTGTGATTCTTTACGCGACGTTTTTCATGCTTGGCCTGATCAAAGATAAACAAACCGATATGGTGATCAAAGTTGCGAAGGTTGGGGTTATACTGGCACTGCTTAGTAATGATAGTTGGGAATTTTTTAATACCTATTTCTTCAGCCTGTTCTCTGAAGGGAGCCAATTCCTTATTAACGCAGCAACCGGTGGCTCAGGCGGTGAGGCCAATCATTTTGTATTCCTTGATCTCACCATTGGGCAGTTTTTTACGAATACCACCTGGCAGAAACTTGCATCGCTACTGTTTGCCGGACCCTTTGGCATTATTTATTGCTTCATTATCATTAGGGGATTCTATACCTATTTATGCGCCATTGTGGAGGCGGTGGTAGCCTATCTTATCTCACTGGTTGCCATTTCAGTGATGTTGATCATGGCACCATTTTTCTTGATTTTCCTGTTGTTCTCGGTAACAAAACCATTATTTGACGCCTGGGTTAGCCATATTTTTAACTTTGCCCTACAACCAGCAATGTTGTTTGCTGCATTGGCACTCTTCAATGAATTTATGGTTATTGCCTTTTATGGAGTGCTCAACTTCCGTGCCTGCTGGATATGCGCCTATCCGTTTATTATCCCAATCGGAACACTGAATATTCCTGCCAGTATTCCCTTCCTCGGTGGCAGTAGTGCAAACCTCGATATTAACCTGGGATGCTGGTTATGGTATTTTGCACCAGAGGGCTATAAGCTTGGCACATTATGGAGCCCCCCTGCCCTTTTCACCTCCTGTATTGTGTTCCTTATCATCAGTGATGCCTGTCGCCGCTTTGTGGTGACTTCAGCCGATATCGTTGCCATGCTAACCGAGGCAGGTGGCGGCGGTGACCGGTTAGGCTTCTCTGGTAATGACCCTCATGATACGATTATGGCCCGGTTAGAAGCCGCTCCTGTTAGTATTGGACGCTATATGACCGGCACCGATGGCCAGGGCAAGGAACGCCGTACTTTTGAGAAATCGGTGCAGGAGACCATGGAACGTATGCAACAAGCCGCTGCCGAGATGTCTGATGCTGCACTAGGCGGTTCCAACGATCCTGATAATCCCCCAGGCGCAAGCAGTGATGCATCTGCTCCTATGTCGCCCTCTACGACGGATAATACACCCGAAGCAAGGATCGATGCTGCTGAGAAGGGGATTAAGCAAAAGAAGAAAGATATTAGCAGCAGGGAAGAGGCTTTGGCTGCTAAGACAAAAGAGCTGAGCGAGACAACCGCACCATCAGACCCCGAAGCACGCCGAATATTTAATAACGAGAAAAAATCCTTAGCTGCCCAGAAGGCTTTGTTACAGCAAGAAAAAGAGGCTCTCACCAAAGAGGAGGAGAACCTTACCATTGATAAGAAAGAGTTACGTGCTGAACAAACCCATACCGATTACACAGCACAGGCGCAAAACTGTACAAAAGCCGAAGAAGCATTGCAGGCCTTGCGTGATGATGGCCGCACTGCCCCAGATTCCCCTGCAATGAAGGAGGCGGAAGAAAAACTCGCCCAGGAACACGCTAAACTGCAACAGAAAGAAGAAGCCTTTAAGAATGCCGACACAGAGGTTGCTCTTCTTAAACAAAAGAAAAGCATCGAAGACGAGGAAAAGCAACTCACACATGAAAGACAGGCACTAGCACAGGAAACACGCCACCTTAATGCGACTGGTGATCATCTTGAGGCACGTCAAAAAGAACTTGATCAACAACGTAATGATAGCCCTGAATCAGATACCAAGGCCAAGGCTGCATTACAGCAACAGCAAGAAGAACTTAACCAAGAAAAGGCAGCGTTCCAGGAACGCAAAGAGATGCATCATAACGCAGAATCCGCCTTAGCTGAGAAAGAGAATAATCTTGAAAAACACAAAGAAGAGTATGTCCAGCGCGAACAAATGTTGGTACTTCAGAAAAAGGAACAAGCACTTAATAAAGAAGCCAGCGCACTCAAACAAGAAGGCACAGCCTTAGCGCGTGACAAAGAAACGCTCGCAAAACAGGAAGAATCCTTAACACAAACTAGAAAAAATGTCGCTGAGATATCAAACTATCTCTCTACAAAAGGCCCAGAACTTGATCAACAAGCTGAACAATTAGAACATGAAATGAAAAAATATGAAGAACGACTCGCTTCGATTGAAGACCCTGACGAGCGCAATAAATATGAGGAGGTAAAAGGGGCGGCCCTACAGGAAAAATATGAGCATTATATGCAGGAACGCCACAGCTATGAGGAGAAAGAACAATCGCTGGAAAGCAGTAAACTCTTGGAAGCTTCGCTTGAGCAACCTACTGCTATATTAAAAGAAACCATTGCTGAACGCCAGGAGGCTTTTGATATACGCAACACGGCTTATAATAACGATAGGGCAGAGTATGAATCACAGAGAACTACTATTAAGGGCAATGATAGCACACCATCATAGACCTCTGTGCAAACGTAGCTTCTGCCGCATCTATATTGAAACCACTTGAAGAGTGGTTTCAGTATAGACCTTATTTAACCTCAGTTTTGGATAAGCTACGCTTATCCAAAACTGAGGTTATTTAGTCTGCTCACATTGCAACCTAACCAATTCTTGAACTGTGAGCAGTATAGCCAAAACTGAGGTTAGATAAGAGATGTTGACATATAAAACAGAAGCTTTACAAGTGTAGAGATCGTAAAAGAAGTAAGTGAGAGACTATGGGTGTAACAGACACTATTCAAGAAGCATTGCGACAGGCTAATTGGTTGTTTGCACAGGAATGCGTATTTACAGCAGGGGCAGCAACGCGAGCAGCATTGCCTTCGCCACTATTGCCAGAAATTGCTTTTGTAGGAAGGTCGAATGTTGGTAAGTCAACTATTATCAACAGTCTGACAGGAAGAAAGACACTGGTAAAGGTGTCGCAAACCCCAGGGAGGACGCGGCAGCTCAATTTTTTTGCACTAGCAGGTAGGTTAATGTTAGTGGATTTGCCCGGCTATGGGTTTGCCCAGGCTTCTAAAAAAGACATTGCTGGCTGGAATGCACTCATGAAAGACTATTTACGTGGACGGGCTAATTTACAACGTGTATGTTTGCTTATAGATTCCCGCCATGGGCTAAAAGAGAGCGATAAAGTAATAATGCAGTTGCTCGATGAGTCAGCAGTATGTTATCAACTTATATTAACTAAAATTGATAAGAGCAATGGTGCTGAAGTCAAACAACTAGCCGCCTCGCTTACCCTTCAAGCCTCCAACTATCCTGCTATGCATCCAGAAGTGTTGCTAACAAGCGGTAGGGAATCAGAGGGAATAGAGGCATTACGTATGGAACTAGCGCGTTTTGTGCAAGTTTAGCGGTAAGATTAACGAATATTAAATCGTAAGCAGGGCGTTATACAATGGAAAAAAATATCACATGGAGTGAAGGTGACTGGTTCCATAAGGCAAATATATTGGCGGAGGCACTGCCTTATATGCGTCA
Organism: uncultured Rickettsiales bacterium; assembly: GCA_964643145.1. GTDB lineage: Bacteria > Pseudomonadota > Alphaproteobacteria > Rickettsiales > Arcanibacteraceae > CAZXPG01. The sequence goes on along the minus strand of CAZXPG010000023.1, from coordinate 12,280 downwards.
ATTTGCAGGTGAAACCTTTGTTATAAAATACGGTGGGAGTGCTATGGATGGCGGTGAATTGGCCGCTAAATTTGCTCACGATATTGTATTGATGAAGCAAGTAGGTATTAACCCAGTTATTGTACATGGCGGAGGCCCTCAGATTAACGCCATGTTATCGAAGCTAAAAATCCAGAGTTCCTTTATTGATGGATTACGTGTTACCGATCATGATACTGTTGAAGTTGTAGAGATGGTGTTATCTGGATCTATCAATAAAAAAATTGTATCCTCGATTAATGCAGCGGGCGGTTCGGCAGTAGGGCTTTCAGGTAAAGATAGCAACCTCATTGAAGCACGCAAATTACGCCGTACAAAACGTGACCCTGATTCTAATATTGAGAAAATCCTTGATCTAGGGTTTGTAGGCGAACCTACCATGATTAACCCTGATGTATTAGTATTGTTTGAAGAGTCTGATATTATTCCCGTTATTGCCCCTATTGGCATTGGTGAAAATGGCGAAACCTTTAATATCAATGCCGATAGCGCAGCGGGAGCCATTGCCTCAGCACTGGCAGCAAGCAAACTACTTATTCTTACCGACGTGCCAGGGGTTCTTGATCACGATAAAAACTTAGTAGGAGAACTAACCTGTGTAGAGGCGCGTAAGATGATACGGGACGGGGTAATTAATGGCGGAATGATTCCAAAAGTAGAAACATGCATCAGTGCCATTGAGCATCATACCGAAGCTGCCCATATTCTTGACGGGCGTATACCGCATGTGCTGTTGCTTGAGGTCTTCACCGAACATGGCACAGGCACGATGATCTATAATGGCTGAAGGAAAATGTGGGGCGAGCGACCGGTCTCGAACCGGCGACCCTCAGAATCACAATCTGATGCTCTAACCAACTGAGCTACGCCCGCCACAGAAGAAGCAAAAGACTAATAGATGAGTTGCCAAACGTCAAGATGATAATGGCACTTTTTTATAAATTTTAGATGCTTTTTTTAGAGAGTGTTCAACACACTGTGTCACGAGTGCCATAATACTGCCCCCCCTTAGAGGGAGAGGAAGTTCATAGTGCTTGACACAGTGTGTTGAACACTCTCTTTTTTTATGCTATCAACCCGTGACAGTAAATTTTGTGCTGTAATCAGGCTGGCATTAATGCTTTATTAATACCAAAGCGTCATAATCAGCGCGTCAGGTTTAAAACCACTCTTCACGCAGCTTTGATAGACAACAATATTTTCAAGTAGGTATATGGTTACAGATTTTGAGCTCGTTGAGTTATTAAGTGCTAAATTTTGCCACGATCTTTCAGGACCGATAGGCGCAGTGAATAATGGCGTAGAATTCCTACGCGAAAAAGACAGTGCCGACATGGAAGAACGTGCTATCCAATTGATTGAAATCAGTGCCAAAGAGGCGGTAGTACGGTTACAGTTTTTTCGGCAGGCCTACGGCACGGTGCCATCCATAGGCGAGGCCAATATTGAACAATTAAAAACCCTCTGTACCAATTTATTTATGGAGGGAAAAATAAAGGTTGACTGGCCCGATGCCGTGCCTAATGCCATGCCTGTATCAATTAGTTGCAAAACCGGTCGATTGCTGCTGAATATTATCCTCATCTGTGGCAATACGTTAATCTATGGAGGTATTCTTTCGGTAAGGTTGTATAAATTACCGAATGGTATCCGGGTTAAAGTATCAGGAAACGGTAATAATATAAAAATCGATGCCGAGGTTATGAAGCTGTTGCTTGGCAAGGGTGCAGAAGAACCTATCAATAGCCGTAATGTACATCCTTTCTATACCGCCCGTTTAATCAAAGATTTAGGTGCTGTTATTACTATGGAACATAGTGCCGGTAGCGTGACCTTCACTCTTGATAAAACAAAATCGTAACATACAAAACCACAATATTGGAAAATCGCACTTATCCAACACGGCGGTTCATGTATTTCGTTAAGCAGCAGCAAGCTTGCAATTTCTTGTTCTTTTTCGCATACTGTGTTTTATGAGAAAGATCCCTATTCACAACCATGAAGTGATTGATAAGAATATCTGCGCTACAAACGGTATGCGCTGGTGCTGTTTCCATAGCTGTGAGCAGGAAGGCAGTTATCCTGCGCCGAAGCCCAGGCCACATCCGGCACGCGAGCGTTACTGGTTTTGCTTAGAGCATGTGCGTCGCTATAATGCCTCATGGAATTATTTTTCCGGCATGAGTGATAGCGAAATGGAGCATTATCAACGCGCCGCCCTTGCTGGCCACCGCCCCACCTGGAAAATGGGCGTTCCGCCAGCACAGGCTGCTGAGAACATCCTACAACAGCTATTTTCGATGCGAGATGGGGAACCATTTCAACCCAAGCCTCCACCCATACCTCAAACAGAACAGGATGCATTGGCACTGCTTAACCTACCCTACCCTGTCACCTTAAAAGAAATCAAACAATGCTATAAAAAACTAGCAAAACGCTATCATCCTGATGTAAACCATAACGATACACAGGCACAGGAAAAGTTTATTGCTATCACCCATGCCTATAACTGCTTGATACGTTCGGCTTATTTTATTCCATAACCTCAGTTTTCATATAAGCTTTACTTATCCAATACTAAGGTTCCATAGAGATTATGTCATACTTTCCTCTTCCCGATACTACCCTATCTGTTCAACATGTGTTTGGTATTGCTGTAGATATGCACGTGCCTGCCTTCTCAGTGCCAAGCGAACACACACCAGAACTAGACCCTGGCTATTGTTTTGATAAAGACACCACACTGGCGATTCTGGCGGGGTTTAAACATAACCGCCGTGTGCTTATTCAGGGCTATCATGGCACGGGAAAATCTACCCATATCGAGCAAGTGGCAGCGCGGCTTAACTGGCCCTGCCTGCGTATCAACCTTGATGGTTATATCAGCCGTATTGACCTTATCGGTAAAGATGCCATTGTGATCAAAGATGGTTTACAGGTAACGGAATTCCGTGAAGGATTGCTGCCCTGGAGCCTGCAAAACGGTGTGGCGTTAATACTGGATGAATATGATGCTGGCCGCCCTGATGCCATGTTTGTGCTACAGCGTGTTCTAGAAGCCGAAGGTAAACTTACTCTGCTTGACCAAAACAAAGTACTGACTCCACATCCTGCCTTCCGTATTTTTGCCACCGCCAATACCGTGGGACTTGGTGATGCTACTGGCTTATACCACGGCACGCATTCGCTGAACCAAGGGCAGATGGATCGCTGGAATATTGTTGCAACACTGAACTATCTGCCGCTAAAACAGGAAATGGCTATTATACTCTCAAAATCGCCTAGCTATAACAGCCCTTCTGGCCAGAAACTGCTTGAAGCAATGGTAAGGCTGGCAGGGCTTACCCGTGAAGGGTTTATGGCAGGAGATATTTCCAGCGTGATGTCACCACGCACGGTGATTTCCTGGGCAGAGAATCACCTCATTTTTAACGATGTTGAAACGGCCTTCCGCGTGAGTTTCCTGAATAAATGCGATGAAGCCGAGCGCAGCATTGTGGCAGAATATTACCAGCGCGTTATGAGGGAAGAATTAAAAGAATCAGCAATCAGTAGAATGGTGGGCGCATAAAACTGCTGCCCATCTGAAGAATTTAGAAATTTTATGCTAAATTTTCCTTTGACAATCGCTTCAGAATTCTTTACACATACAGGCCTTGCCGTTTCCACTTATGTTCAATGGGTTTGTAGCTCAGGTGGTTAGAGCGCACGCCTGATAAGCGTGAGGTCGGTGGTTCAAGTCCACCCAGACCCACCATTGAACATTCTTCTTTATAATGTCGGGTGTTGTTGTGCTTCTTTTAGTTCTTCAGGATGAAGAAGCTTTTCCAGCAGATAATTAAATTCTGCCCCGTAAATAAAAATCAAGCTAACAAGATAGAAAAATACCAACGTGATGATAATGCCGCCTAAGCTGCCATAGATCAAATTTGCCTGGTGAAAATAGTTCAAATACAGCGACAGAAGAATCCCCACCCCCATCCATAACACTACGACTAAAGCAGAGCCAGGCAATACGTAACGCCATTTAAGTGGCAAATTTGGCAGAATATAATACAGCGAAGCTACCCCTATAAACAACATCACCCCAACCAATGCATAGCGCGTATAGGCCCATAGTGGGCTCAGCCATTCAGTAAGTGGCAAAAGGGGAGATAGCTTATCCCAAATAATCGGGGTGAGCACCAGCATCATCATGGCAAAGACAATCGTTGCCGTCAGAATGAGGAACTGCACGATACTCAGCAGCCTACGCCAGATATAAGCAGGGAGAGCCGTCACACGATATACACGGTTTAAAATGGTGCGCAAACCTTCAACAGCCGATGAAGCCGTCCAGATTGCACCCACAATCGCCAGTGTCAGCAACCCTTGCGGAGGGCCGGAAATAATTTCCTTAATACGCGGCTCCAGTGCCAGTGCCACTGTTTTAGGCAGATTAGCAAGCAGAAGCTTGACAAACTGAATACCCAAATCGGAGGCACCAATAAACCCCACCAGTGCCACAAAAAACACGAGGAACGGAAACAACGCCAGCAGCGACAAAAATGCCATATACCCCGCATGTTCTACACCATCATGCTGGATCGTATCTTTTGCCGCCTGATAAAAACAATAAAGGACATTTTTTACAGGTTTCATAGCATGGGCAGACTACCCTCTACGGCATAAAGAGTAAAGTGGCTTTTTATCCTCTTTATGCCATAAAGGCAGGTAGCCGTGCTTCGTTTGCTTCTTTCAGTGTTGCAAGCAATATAGCGGCACCATTGACGGCAAGCCTATCTCCACCTGTTACCCCTATTTTTTCTGCAACAACGCCCACTTCCTGTGCCGCTAAGAGGAAAGCTTCCTCCTCACCTGTTGGCACGGTGAGCACATAACGCGCCTGGTCTTCGCCAAAGAGCAGCGCAAAAAGCGGTAGTGCGCTTGCAAGTTCTAGGCTGGCTCCAATACCCGACGCCAGCACCATTTCCGCTACCGCCACATATAAGCCACCATCAGACACATCATGGCAACTGGTAAGGCGTTCTGCTACAATCTGTTTGCGGATAAAATCACCATTCTTACGCTCCACTAACAGATCTACCGGCGGCGGTGCACCTTCTTCACGGCTAAGAATTTCACGTAGATACAAGGATGCACCCAGATGCCCTTTGGTTTCGCCAACAAGGAATATGCTTTCGTCACTCTTGGCAAAGCCTTTGCTAACATGAAGTGCCACATCCTGGAGCAGCCCCACCCCACCGATAGAAGGCGTCGGCAGAATGGCAGTGCCGCTGGTTTCATTATAGAGCGACACATTGCCCGATACAATCGGGAAATCAAGCGCACGGCAGGCTTCGCCCATACCTTGCAAGCACCCCACTAGCTGCCCCATAATTTCTGGCTTCTGCGGATTACCAAAATTCAGGCAGTTAGTAACGGCAAGCGGCGTGCTTCCAACGGCTGTCAGATTACGCCAGGCTTCCGCCACCGCCTGCTTTCCTCCCTCTACTGGGTCTGCAAAACAATAACGCGGTGTACAATCTGAGGTGAGCGCCAGTGCTTTACGCGTGCCATGCACACGCACAATGGCTGCATCAGCACTGGATGTCGCCACCGTATCATTCATCACCCGTGAATCATACTGTTCCCATATCCAGCGTTTAGAGCATAAATCTGGCGAGCCAAGCAGTGTAATAAGCGCACTATTTATATCGGTTGGCGCTTCCAGTGTCTGCGCGTCAAGCATTTCTCGCTTGGCAGGCAACACCCATGGCCTGTCATAGATGGGTGCTTCATCGGAAAGCGGTGCAATCGGCATATCAGCCACCGTTTCGCCATGCATTTTCAGCACCACCCGGCCGGTATTAGTAATCTCGCCAATCACGGCAAAATCCAGTTCCCATTTGGCAAAAATAGCACGCGCCGTTTCTTCTTTCTCGGGGCGAATCACCATCAGCATACGCTCCTGGCTTTCAGAGAGCATAATCTCATAGGGCGTCATCCCCCCTTCCCGCATCGGCACTTTATCGAGGTTTAGCAGAATGCCTGTCCCCCCCTTCCCTGCCATTTCCAGTGAGGAAGAAGTCAGCCCAGCTGCACCCATATCCTGAATGCTCAAGATACTATCGGTTGCCATTAACTCAAGACACGCTTCAATCAGCAGTTTTTCAGAGAATGGATCACCCACCTGCACGGTTGGGCGCTTTTCTTCTGATTTATCATCAAATTCAGCAGAAGCCATAGTGGCGCCATGGATACCATCACGGCCGGTTTTAGAGCCTACATACACTACCGGGCTGCCAATACTGGTTGCAGCGGAATAGAAAATCCGGTTACTATCTGCCAACCCCACATTCATGGCATTCACCAGAATATTGCCGTTATAGGAAGGATGGAAAGTACATTCCCCCCCTACAGTCGGCACACCTACACAGTTACCATAGCCGCCAATCCCGGATACCACCCCTGCCAGCAAATGACGGGTTTTCGGATGGTCAAGACTACCAAAGCGTAAGGAATTCAGGTTAGCAATCGGGCGCGCGCCCATGGTGAATACGTCACGGAGTATTCCGCCAACACCGGTTGCCGCCCCTTGGGTTGGTTCGATAAAAGAGGGGTGGTTATGGCTTTCCATTTTAAAAATCGCCGCCTGGCCATCGCCAATATCAATCACCCCGGCATTTTCACCCGGCCCGCAAATCACCCATGGCGCGGTAGTTGGCAGTTTTTTCAGATGCAAGCGTGTAGACTTATAGGAACAATGCTCACTCCACATCACGGAAAAAATCCCAAGCTCAGTAAGGTTAGGTGTGCGTCCTAAGATTTCCAGGATTTTTGCATATTCTTCTACTGATAATCCATGCTCTTTGGCCAGTTCAGCCGTTACTTCTATTTCTCTCATGCCAACCTTGCAATTAGACTTTCAAACATTACTCTACCATCAACCCCACCCAGCACAGGATCTGCCAAACGTTCAGGATGCGGCATCATACCAAGCACATTCTTTTTTGCGTTCAGGATTCCCGCAATATCATCCACCGAGCCGTTTGGGTTATCCACATAACGGAATGCTACCAGGTTATTATCATTTAAGTATTTCACCGTATCATCATCGGCCCGGTAATTACCATCATGGTGGGCAATGGGGATGGTGATATGCTGCGTGGAACTATAACCACCAGTAAAAGCTGTATCCGCATTCTCCACCTGCAACAGTACATCGCGGCAGATAAATTTCAGATGTTTGTTACGCATCAATGTACCTGGCAGTAAGCCGCTTTCGGTAAGAATCTGGAACCCGTTGCAAATACCAAGCACATGCACACCTTTATTCGCCGCAGCCACCACCTGCTGCATGATAGGAGAACGAGCGGCAATCGCACCACTCCGCAGATAATCGCCATAGGAAAACCCACCTGGCACAACGATCAAATCCACTTCCGGCAATTCGCTATCGGCGTGCCATATTTTTGCTGGCGCACGGCCGGTTACTGTTTCCAGCACCGATAACGCATCACGGTCACAATTGGAACCGGGAAAAATAATAACTGCTGATTTCATAGATATTTCTTGTTATTTCCCTCACCCTAACCCTCTCTCAAAGGGAGAGGGTTAGGGTGAGGGATCTCCTTATAGTAATTCAAACGTGTAATTTTCTATCACAGTATTAGCAAGCAGCTTTTCACACATAGATGCCACTTTTGCTTTTGCCTGTTCCTTATCAGTTTCAGCCAGCACCAGCTCAACCAACTTACCCTGCCGCACTTCTTCTACTCCCTCAAACCCCAGATGATGAAGGGAATTTTCAATGGCCTTTCCCTGTGGGTCAAGCACGCCGTTTTTCAGTGTAATATAAATTCTTGCTTTCATTATTCAACATCTTCTTCTGCTATATTATCGACCAGCACGCCCAAACGTCTGGCTACTTCCTGATACGCTTCCTCAATCTTGCCTAAATCACGGCGGAAACGATCTTTATCCATTTTCTCATTGGTCTTCATATCCCACAAACGGCAGGAATCCGGGCTGATTTCATCGGCCAACACCACCATTTCCATCTCATCCTGGCCTAAGCGCCCAAACTCAATCTTAAAATCCACCAACCTGATACCAATACCTAAGAAAAGTCCGGTCAGAAAATCGTTAATCCGGGTGGCTAGCATCTTCATTTCACCGATTTCAATTTCATCGGCCCAGCCAAAAGTGGCAATATGGTCTTCCGTTACCAGCGGATCATTCAGCACATCGTTTTTAAGGCAAAATTCCACCACTGCTTTAGGAAGCACCACCCCTTCTTCAAGGCCAAAACGTTTTGCCAAACTGCCAGCGGCAATATTACGCACAATGACTTCCAGTGGGATAATATCCACTTTGCGTACCAATTGCTCACGCATATTTAACGAACGAATGAAATGGGTAGGAATACCGATCTCCCCCAGTTTAATCATTAAATATTCAGAAATGCGGTTATTCAGCACTCCTTTACCAGAGATAGTGCCGCGTTTCTGGTTATTAAATGCGGTGGCATCATCTTTAAAATGCTGAATGAGTGTTCCAGGTTCTGGCCCTTCAAACAATATTTTTGCTTTACCTTCATAAAGCTGTTTACGTTTAGGGAGTGGTGGCATACTGTGCTTACCTTTAGGAATAAATTTAGTGTTTTGTGAAAAACAGCCCATGCTTTGGAATTGAATAATGCGTTTAATACTGCTATTTTGCAATGATTAAAAGCGAAATTTTACTCAACCCCATAAGGAAAATACATGACTACTTTCGATAACCGTGAAAAAGCGGCTGAGAATAAGTTTGGCCATGATGCTGAACTTCAGTTTAAAATCAGCACCAAACGTAATAAAATGGCAGGCCTCTGGGCAGCAGAAAAAATGGGAATGGATGCAGAAAGTGCTAAATCCTACGCAGCTACGCTGGTTTCTGATACCGTAACTGATACCTCCGTTAATGCTGCCCTTAATCGGATTAAGGCAGATTTTCTAGCGCATGGGCTTGATATCCCTAACGACGATATCAGTATTGTGCTGAATGAAATGGAATTGCTCGCTAAAGGGCAGGTGATGACGGACTAAGCAAACCTCAGTTTTGGATAAGCAAAGCTTATCCAAAACTGAGGTTAAGCAAGCTTGAAAGCAGCCCCTTACCTTGAGCCCTCAGGGAGAGGGCTCAAGGTAAGGGTTAGCAATAAATAACATGTCCTCTACACTTCGCACCCCAGATTTTCTTACCGCGCTACTCATTGCCATGACCTGGGGCGTGAATTTTGTTGCTGCCAAATTTGGCCTTTATTACTTCTCACCGCTATTCTTAATGGCCTTACGTTTTCTGCTTGTGGCGGCCATCCTGCTGCCGCTGACAGGCAAACCTACTATCCCCCTGCAAAAAGCGTTCTGGATGGCACTGACTTACGGTGTTGGCTATCACGCCTTGCTTTTCACTGGCGTCTGGCAAGGCTTAGATGTGGCCACTAGCATCATTACCGTGCAGCTTAACGTTCCCTTCACTTCCCTGCTTGGCGTCTGGCTGCTTGGTGACACGCTGGGGTGGCGGCGCATTGTGGGAATGATCATTGCCTTCGCTGGTATTCTGGTTATTACCGGCAGCCCGACTGTGCTTAGCCAACCTTTAGCTTTCTCGCTAGCACTTCTTGCCTCGCTCTGCTGGGCATTGTTCAATATTCAGATGAAGCGATTGGGTAATATTCACATTTTTTCCTTCCTAGCTTGGGTATCGGCATTTTCTGCCCCGCTTCTGTTCCTGCTTTCCTTCCTGCTTGAGCCTCCCCAACTGGCCAAATTAACAGAAACACCCCTAACTGCCATTGCCTCTATTGCCTATATGGCAATACTTTCTACAATTGGGGCATTTGGTGCCTGGTTCCGCCTGCTTTCCCGTTATTCGGTACATCAAATTGTGCCTTTTTCGATGCTTATGCCGGTATTTGGCATTATCGCTGCTATCGTCATTTTAGATGAACCACTAACCTGGCAAATTATTGCTGGTGGCATGATCACCTTAATAGGCGTAACCATCATTGTATTACGCCGTCCGAAAACCGTGATTGAAGGAGCGATAACCAATTGAAACTAAGAGATATAGCCCTGGCCATAACCGTAAGTATTGTGTGGGGGATGAATTTTACCGTTACCAAAATTGCCCTGGGCCACTTCCCTCCCCTATTGCTTATGGGGCTGCGCTTTGCCTCTGTTTCCCTTGTACTACTTCCCTATTTACGCAAACCTGTAATGGCCTGGAAGCCCCTTATCCTGATGAGCTGCACCTATGGGATGGGGTATCACGGGCTGGCATTTAGTGGCTTATGGTATGGCGTGCAAGCGGCTGTTGGTATTATCGCTGTACAGACGCAAGTGCCTTTTACTGCCCTGCTTGGTATGCTGATACTGAAAGATCATGTTGGCTGGCGCAGGTTCACGGGGATGGTGATTGCCTTTAGTGGTATCGTTATCGTTGCTGGCACCCCCAATGTGCTGGAAAATACCGCCGGATTTGCCCTAATTGTTGTTGCTGCTTTCCTGTGGGCAAGCTATAATATTCAACTGAAAAAATGGGGAATGCCTGCGGTGCTGCCGTTCCTGGCCTGGTTTTCCTTCCTTACTGCCCCACAATTTTTCCTGCTATCCTTACTATTTGAATCTAACCAATGGCAGCTCATTACTACCATCCCAGTGTCAGCCGCACTTGCTATTGCCTATACAGTAGTGTTTACCACCATTATCGGCCTGGGAACATGGTCGTATCTGATACAACATTATTCCGTCCACCAGGTTTCTCCCTTTTCGATGCTGGCACCCATTTTTGGTGTGCTCTCGGCTGTGCTCATGCTTGGGGAGAGGCTTACTTCGCAGGCACTCTTTGGTGGATTGATCACCATTAGTGGTGTTGCTATTATCGTATTACGACGCCCTGAAATGATTGTAAAAAATACCCTTCTTGAATGACGCTTTCTATTATACATCATCCCTCCCCTAATGTTGGCATACGTCCTGCCGGTGTGGCAATTGATACGCTGGTGCTGCATTACACCGGAATGCAGAGTGCTAAGGCAGCACTCGCACATCTATGTAACCCTGGAACGGAAGTCAGTGCCCATTATTTGATTGATGAAGATGGCACACTTTATCAGCTTGTTGCTGAGGACAAACGCGCCTGGCACGCCGGGCGGGGTTATTGGCGGGGGCAAGAGAATATTAATAACGTGTCGATCGGCATTGAGCTGGTGAACCCTGGCCATGAATATGGCTATCGCCCCTTTACTGAAGCACAGATGCAAACGCTGATTCCACTATGCCAGCAGATTCTTGCCCGCCACCCAATTCCACCGCATAACGTTATCGCCCATTCTGACCTTGCCCCTTTGCGGAAACAAGACCCCGGCGAATTATTCAACTGGCAACGATTGGCGCAAGCAGGCATAGGGCTATGGGCAGATATTGAGGATGGGCAATATCTGCCACTATCACTCAACAGAAATAAGTTTATCTGCTTGCAGCAACGTCTATCGCAGTTGGGGTATTTTATCCCTGAAACAGGCTGCTATGACACACACACCCAGGCCGTTATTACCGCTTTCAAACGCCATTTTGTTCCACATCTGTTGAGTGAGCAATGGGATAGTGTGAGCGAGAAGCGTTTATCGGCATTGCTACATTTAGGATAAGCGCAGCATTGCAAAATAGAGCTTTTAGCCAATCTCTTGTGAATTCCCCTTGAGGCTTAACCGTATAATTGCTATACTGCCCCTGCTTGGCGCATTGCTCAACCATTAATTTAGTTTTATCGTGTATTTCTTAACAAATAAAAAACATTCCCTCAATAGTATATTCTTCACCTTGTTATGTGTGGGGGGGATAAGCTACTTCGTATACCACGCTATTAATGGTGAGCGCGGGCTGCTGGCCTTTATTCAACTTTCCCAACAGTTAGAGCAAAAAAGGGCTGAACTTGATATTGTCCGGGCGGAACGGCTTTATCTTGAACATCGCGTTACGCTGATGCGCCCTGATTCGCTTGATCTTGACCTGGTCGATGAACAGGCACGGCGTTTACTTGGCTATGCTTCCCCTTCAGAGAAAGTAATTTTTCTAAGGAATGATACTAATAGCAACGCCAACGACATACCTTAACAACCCTCAGTATTGATAATACATGGCTGATGCAGAACTGCGGCTAAATAACCTCAGTTTTGGATAAGCTACGCTTATCCAAAACTGTCAACTATTTGAAA
>CAZXPG010000022.1:0-26485 GCA_964643145.1 uncultured Rickettsiales bacterium | reverse complement strand
AACGCAAAAATAAGGACTATACTGAAACCACTCTTCAAGTGGTTTCAGTATAGTGACCTGAAAAGGAAATAACCTTTTAGCAGTAATAGCAATATATGATCAAAATTTCCAGCGAAAATTCCTATCGCCCCCCTCTTTATATATGGCGTATAGTAGGCGTGTTACGCGATGTGCTAACCTGGCTGCGGAAACTGGTATCACCCGGATCCAACGGCGGTGCACTTGGTATGGGCCGTGCTTCTTCCAACGGCGGTGCACTTGGTGTGGGCCGTGCTTCTTCCAACGGTGGTGCACTTGGTGTGGTTTCTGCCATTGCCGCGGCGGCCGGTGCGGCTGCCCGTCGTGCGGCGGCGCGTAGTTCGGCGGCTTTATCGGCTTTAGCCACCGTATCGCGCTGTTGTTGCTTTTCTTGCTGCCGTTTTTGATAATCATCGTTAACGGCTCTAAAGAATCCGCCAATGGCGGGCCCCCAGGCCCCCTCAAACGCCCATTGCTCTCCTTTTAATTTAGCACTTAGCGTAGAATCACGGAAAGCAAAGGTATTCTGGCAGGCAAGAGAGGCAAAAGAAGGAATGCCAGGAGTCTTGACACCAAACATCAATTCTATCCAATCGGCACCAAGCTGTGCCAGAAAGCTTTTGGGGGTGTAGATGGGGGGAAAACCATCAACACCTTCGGGGATATAGCCCAGCATTAACTGCGAGAGCATATCCGGGGCATGGTTATCAGCATTGGCTTTGGCATAGAGCCCAGGCTGGCCATCATGCCCATACATAAGACGGTCGATAATACCGGTATAGGGTTTTTTGAGTGCCGCTTTGCGCGCTGCTTTCCTATCGCCATCATTTACCCGCAGTGCCATATTATAGTTGGTGATAGTCGTCGCATCCTGTTGGCGGCGCGTGGTAATATCGTCGGCAGTAGGTATTGTAAAAATGGTGGGGTCAATAGGTTGTCCGGCTTTGACAGCATGAACCACGGTTTCGGCATTGCGTACAATGTTCGGGCCGCAATCGGCCTTATTGTGCCGGGGCTGCTGGACAATAGAGGTGCTATTAATGGTGGTACCAGGGAAGAAACGCTTCAGTTCATCCGCAAAAACGATAGGCATGGGTTTGCCTTCCGAGTCAATATAGGTGACTTGGTTCGGCTGTCCGTCCTTGCCTTTTTGGAAGACAATCAAGGTGCCATGATCGTGCCCTCTGGGGCCGTCAGGGTTCATCTTCCTGTTAGTATTGCTGATAACATTGCCATGCGCATCGTAGTTAAACAGGATGGGCTGCAATATAATGCCACCTTCCGGCAGTGTGGCGCAGGCATCCTGCAACGAACGTGCTGTTTTATTGGGCGTGGTGCGTGCTTTAAGCGTGATTACCTTGCCTTCATGTTGCGTACCCGCCAAGCTTTGGATAGCATCGTCAATCAAGATGGGTAGGTCTGCTTTTTTATAGAGCGTGGATGTAGGTCTGGATTGTTCAGGCATGGCAGTTAAATATCTTAGGTTAGCAATATGCGGAAGCAATTATACTCTAGCATAATAATATTACAGTAATATTACAACATTGGATTTCGTATAAGCTCAGTTTTAGATAGGTTTTGGCAGAGCTCTAATCGTCTTCAAAATGCTGGTATCCTTGCGTGGGAAAAGTGAGGGGGATTCCCTGTGCGTCAAGCAATGTAACGCCTGCTCCTGCAGTAACATAGCCAATACGGCTGATGGGGGTATGGGTGCGTTGTGCTAGATGGGCAAGCGCATCCCTGTGGGCAGGAGGAGCGGTAAAGAGCAGTTCATAATCATCCCCACCTGTCACAATGCTGGAGAAATAGTCCGGTGCGGCGGTTATAATAGAGTGGGCAGCGGCCGAAAGAGGGATACTGTCTTTGTGTAATATGCAGGCAACAGCAGAGCAGGCGGCAATATGGCTGGCATCCTGTAGTAACCCATCCGAGATATCCATAGCACTATGGGCAAAAGGATAAAGTGCTTTCCCCAGTTCCACCCGTGGTTCTGGCAAATGATAGCGTGCAATGAGCGGGTCTGTTTTCGTGGCTGGCGCATTCAACGTTCCTTTCAGTAGCAGCAACCCCAATGCAGCATCGCCTATCGTGCCAGAAACATAGATATCATCACCAGCCTTAGCACCGCTGCGGGTGAGGACTTTCCCCTCTGGCACGGTACCGATAGCAGTCAGCGATAGGGTGAGGGGGCCGTGCTGGCTGACAGTGTCACCACCAAGCAAGTGGATATGGAAAAGGGCATTATCTACGGCAAGCCCGGCGGTAAAGGCGGAAATCCAGGCCTTATCGGTAGTAGCGGGCAGCACGCAGGTGAGCAGATAGTGCGAAGGGGTTGCCCCCATCGCTGCCAGGTCGGAAAGATTCACCCGCAGCAATTTGCGTGCCAGGGTGAAAGGCTCATCACCTGCAAAGAAATGCACATTCTCTGTCATGGCATCGGCAGTGATGACATAGCAGTTACCGTGGGTGAGGGGAAGCAGTGCCGCGTCATCTTTCAGGCCGAGCGCGCCTTTCTCCCCGGCAGCCAGCGGTGCAAAATAGGTGGAAATAAGTGAAAATTCATGCATTGTCATAGGAGGATTGATATTGAAATGACAGATATATACTGAAACCACTTGAAGAGTGGCTTCAGTATAGTCCTTATTTCCGCGTTCCCTGCTTTATGCAGCATTGCTTGCACTCAAGCATAGTCTGCTCACATTACAACCTAACCAATTCTTGAACTGTGAGCAGTATATACCGGCGTTTTAGCTGTTTGGGAACAGGGTTTGGCGATTATACGCGATTATTATTGTCAAAAGGTACGATTTTTTTTACAGTCAGGAACGAAAATGCTTTAGAACGACTGAGAACACCCCATCACTATTATGAATAACGCTATTATTCCCTCCCATTCTTCCACCGATCTTGCTAATGGGCAATATCGTACCCAGCCTTATAATGTTATTGCTGAACAGATGGTGCTGGGAGCCATCCTGGTAAATAATGATATGCTGAACCGTGTGGCGGATTTTTTGGCGGCAGAGCATTTTTATGAGCCGATCCATCAGCGGATTTATGCGGCTGTGATTGCTTTTAACGATCGCGGCATTATTGCTACGCCAGTAACACTGAAGAATTTTTTTGATAAAGATGCGGCACTTGTCGATGTAGGTGGGGCTGAATATCTGGCGCGGTTGGCCGGTAATGCTACCAGCATTATTAATATTGTGGATTACGGGCGGATTATTTATGACCTGGCCATCCGCCGTAAGCTAATTATTGTGGGAGGTGATATTGTCAATACCGCCTTTGAAACAGAAATTGAACTGACCGCCGCTGAGCAAATTGAGAAAGCCGAGCAGGTGTTATTTACCCTGGCGAGTGAAGGTCGTAGTGATAGCGGATTAAATTCCTTGCGTGTGTCGTTGGAAGGGGCAATTCTACGTACCGAAGCCGCCTATAAACATAAAGAGCGGGTGAGTGGTATTCCTACAAAGTTCGAGGATCTGGATGGTTTGTTAGGAGGATTGCAGAATTCTGATCTGCTGATTTTGGCAGGCAGGCCTTCGATGGGGAAAACGGCATTGGCTATTAACCTGGCCTTTAATGCCTGCCAGGCACTTCATAACCAAGCGCAGAAAGAAGGGGTTCCTCCGGCGCAATTTCCGGCGGTAGGGTTTTTCTCGTTGGAGATGTCGTCGGAACAGTTGGCGGCGCGTATCCTGGCGATGGTGTCGGGGGTAAATTCGTCCAAGATGCGTACGGGGCATATTACGGAAAGTGAATTTCTGGAGGTGGTGCGCACCAGTAATGTCCTGAAGCAACTGCCGTTCTATATGGATGATACGCCAGCACTCACTATTTCCGCACTCAGAACGCGGTCAAGGCGGCTGCAACGTAAGCATAATGTCAAGCTTATCGTGGTGGATTATTTACAGCTTTTGCGCGGGGGAAGTACAAATAGTGCGAATAACCGCGTGCAGGAAGTATCTGAAATTACGCAAGGTTTAAAGGCTATTGCCAAAGAGCTGAATATTCCGGTAATTGCGCTTTCACAGCTTTCGCGTGCCGTGGAACAGCGTGAGGATAAACGTCCGCAGCTTTCTGACTTGCGTGAATCGGGGAGTATTGAGCAAGATGCCGATATTGTGATGTTTATCTATCGTGAAGAATATTACTTAGAGCGTAAACAGCCCGCAGAAGGCACGCCAGAACATGCAGACTGGCAGCAGGAAATGGACAGAGTTATGAATATAACGGAAGTGATTGTCGCTAAACAGCGCCATGGGCCGATTGGCACGGTCAAGCTCTATTTCGATGCAAACACAACGAAATTTGCCAATCTCTCTGGAAGGGAATAATGCCACACGCTACGCTCACTATTAACCTTGCTGCCATCCTGGCCAATTACCGGCTGCTTCAGGCGCGTCTTGGCAATACAGAATGCGCTGCCGTGGTGAAAGCCGATGCCTATGGGTTGGGGGTGCAGTATGTAGCACCGCTGCTGGCTGCGGCAGGATGCCAGACATTCTGTGTGGCAACATTGGAAGAGGCCATCGAACTGCGCGCCTTGCTTCCACAGGGTGCTATTTATCTGTTTCATGGAGTTATGCCTGGGGAAGAAGCATTATGTGCAGAGCATAGTATCACGCCAGTGTTAAATACATTGGAGCAGGTGCGGTTGTGGAATGCCTATGCTAGGCGGCAGGGGAAGAGGCTGCCTGCCATGCTGCATGTAGATACGGGCATGTGCAGGCTTGGGCTTTCGGCTGGCGAACGGATGCAGTTGGCACATAATCCGGTATGGTGTGAGGGGGTGGAATTGCGCTATGTAGCAAGCCACCTGGCCTGTGCCGATGATCCGGCACACCCACTGAACCGCCAGCAATGGGAGTGTTTTCATCAATTGCCAGCGTTCTTGCATTCCATTCCGCGCAGTTTGAGCAATTCTTCGGGGATATTCTTAGGGAAGAACTATCATTATGAACTGGCGCGCCCAGGTATTGCGCTGTATGGTGGCAACCCTACGCCGGCGTTGCCAAACCCTATGCAGCAGGTTGTTACCGTATCGGCACGTATTTTGCAATTACGCGACATTGACTCTGCCTGTACGGTTGGCTATGGTGCCACAGCGGAAGTGCTGCCTGGTGCGCGGATTGCCGTGGTGCCGGTGGGCTATGCAGATGGCTATTTCCGTTCATTGGGCAATAAAGCCTATGCTATGATAGCAGGCGTTAAGGTGCCGGTAATTGGTCGGGTGTCGATGGATATGATCACCGTGGATGTGAGCAATGTGCCGCAGGTATATCCGGGGGCTGAGGTCGAGTTGCTGGGTGCGGATGTAACAGCCGATACGGTTGCTGCGCAGGCAGGAACGATCAGTTACGAGTTGCTTACCCGGTTGGGCAAGCGGTATGAGCGGCGTTATATCCATATTGAAAATGAAAAGGAACATAGATAAATGAATATTCTTGCACGGATCGGGGCGTTGTTCCTGGTGTTTCTGGAAGAGACGGGTAAGCTAAGCCTGTTTGCTGCCAGGTCGCTGCTAGGGGTAGTGACTCCGCCTTTTTACCCACGGTTGGTGGTGCGGCAGTTGATTGATATCGGCTATTATTCCCTGCCGGTGGTGGGGTTAACGGCCATTTTTACCGGTGCCGTGTTGGCGTTACAGAGTTATACCGGCTTTTCCCGTTTCTCGGCGGAAAGTTCAATTGCCACGGTGGTGGTGCTGTCGATTACGCGTGAACTGGGGCCGGTATTGGCTGGCCTTATGGTGGCTGGCCGTGTTGGGGCGGCAATGGCGGCAGAAATTGGCACGATGCGAGTGACGGAGCAGCTTGACGCGCTGAGGACGCTTTCTACTAATCCACTCCGCTATCTGGTTGCGCCACGCTTGCTTGCTGGCATCATCATGCTGCCTTGCCTGGTGTTGGTGGCTGATATTATCGGGATAATGGGTGGCTATCTGGTGAGTGTGCATAAGCTTGGTTTTAACCCGCATGTCTATTTGAGCAATACCTTTGAATATCTGGAAAAAGATGATGTGGTATCAGGCCTCATAAAAGCATCAGTATTTGGGTTTATTGTGTCGCTGATGGGGTGTTACCATGGTTATTATTCCCGTGGTGGCGCGCAAGGGGTGGGGGCGGCCACCACCCATGCGGTGGTGACGGCTTCCATGCTGATCCTGCTGCTCAACTATCTGTTAACCGGCCTATTCTTTGGAAATTAACATGCCTTCAGCAAATAAAATTACCATCACCGATGTGTATAAATCCTTTGGTTCTAAGCAAGTGCTACAGGGTATTAACCTGAGCATCAAGGCTGGGGAATCCTTTGTGATTATTGGCGGGTCTGGTAGCGGTAAATCTGTCCTGCTGAAAACCATTGTTGGTTTGATTAAGAATGATACAGGCAGTATCCTGATTGATGATGAAGAGGTGAGTGGCCTGTCTGAGCAGGAGCGTAGCACGGTGATGAAGCGTTTTGGTGTGTTGTTTCAAGGTGGTGCGTTGTTTGATAGCTATACGGTCTGGGAGAATATTGCCTTTGGTTTGATACAGAACCAAAAAGTGAAACGTGCGGAAGCCCGTAAATTAGCACTCTCCAAACTGGCGGCTGTCGGGCTTGGTAAAGAAGTGACGGATTTGTTCCCCGCAGAACTCTCCGGCGGGATGCAAAAACGTGTGGCCTTAGCGCGTGCGATTGCGATGGATCCAGAGGTGATTTTCTTTGATGAACCTACCACCGGGCTTGATCCGATTATGGCCGATGTGATTAACGATCTGATTCTGAAATGCTCGCAGGAATTAGGGGCAACCACCTTCACCATCACGCATGATATGGCCAGTGTGCGTAAAATCGCCAATCAGGTGGCCATGCTCTATAAAGGAAAGATTATCTGGTCAGGGTCGGTGGAGGAAATGGATAAAAGCGACAACCCCTATGTGCAGCAATTTATTCATGGCAACAGCCAGGGGCCTATCCAGATGGAGATACAAGACCATTAGGGAGTCCGCTGCTAAAAAGTCCCTCGCTTCGCTCGGTGTACTTTTTAACACTGATTTATAAGGAAAAATAAAAGCTTGAAGCGGTTCCGCGCTTTTATTTTAAAATGTTATTTTGCCAGCTTTTAAACATGATTGTTTAAAAGCTGGCAATTTCACCAATAATTGTTGTTATACCAACAACAATTATTTCAAATAATAACTGCAATTTCTGGTGCCGAGCCGCCTCAAATCAGAAATTGGCAACTTAAAATCCGGGAAAAAGTACTACTTGAGCCGAAGGCGAAGGACTTTTTCACGTCAGACTAGGGAGGAGGGTTATTTCTTCCTCTTTTTCTCGTCCACTTCGGTGAATTCTACATCAATAATAGTGCTGCTTGCACCTTTATCATCGTTGAAGCTGGTATGGCGGGAGAATATTGAGTTTCCCTGTTTGCGTAATACAAAGAACGAGGTTGCCCACACCATAAGAGCGGCAACCAGGGTGATAGCGACAGCAATAGAGAGGACAATCAGGCCAATGGTGAAGAATACATAAGCGACAATGGCTGTGATGATTAGTATGGCGATGCCGAGCAGGAAGTTTTTAATACCTAAATATTTCATTGTGGTTCCGATGAAAGAGTTGCTTCGCTATTCTGGTGCTTTTTCAGCAGTGGAACTTGGCTGAGTAAGAATAGCAGTGTTAAAGGAAACATGCCAAAGACTTTAAACTGCACCCAGAATGCTTCCGAAAAATTACGCCAGATAACCTCATTTAGGCAGGCCAGGAACAGGAAAAACACCCCAAAACGGCAGGAAAATTTCAGCCATCCTTCATCAGAAAGCGGCATAGCCTGCCCCATAACATATTTCAGCAGCCCTTTTTTGAAATACGCACCGCCAAGCAGAACGGCGGCGAACAGGCTATTCACGATAGTAGGCTTGATTTTCAGGAATAGCGGGTTGCCACTGAAAATGGTAATTGCGCCCATAACGCTTAAAATGATGGCGGAAACCAGGGGAAGGATAGGAACCTTGCGTTCGTAATAAAATGTTATGGCTAAAGCGATAAGCGTGGCAATAATCAGCGCACCCGTTGCCGGAATCAGGCCATAGAACTTATATGCGGCAAAAAACACCGCTAAAGGGCCCATTTCAGTACAGAATTTTACAACGGCATTCATCAATCAACACCTGGAGAGTGGTGGCTGGATAGGGATTCGAACCCCAGACCCGCGGATTATGACCCCGCTGCTCTACCAACTGAGCTACCCAGCCACATAAGACAAGTGGGAAAGGATATAAAATACTTATCGGCATCTGTCAAGTGAGCTTGAGGGGGATAAGTGATAAAAAGTTAAAATAGGGCTTTTAAAAAATCCTTTACTATACTATACACAAACGTAATACATTACACAGCGTTCCCTCATCCCAACCCTCTCCCTGGGGGAGAGGGGGAGTCGTGAGGGAAGTTTAAACATAATTTGGAGAAAAAGATAAATGGTTATTGCCGCCAATCTTGGCCTGCCGCGTATTGGGCCAAAACGTGAACTGAAAAAAGCCTTGGAAAGCTACTGGAAAGGTGAAATTGCTGAAACAGAACTCCAGGCTGTTGCCCGCTCTATCAGAAAACAGAACTGGGAAATGCAGAAAGCGGCAGGGATTAAACAGATTCCATCCAATGATTTTTCTTTCTATGATCTGATGCTGGATACTATCTGTATGGTAGGTGCAGTGCCGGCTCGTTATAAATTCAGCGGTGATACGGTAGACCTGGCTACCTATTTTGCCATGGCGCGCGGTGCCCAGCAAGAAGGGATTGATGTGCAGGCCATGGAAATGACCAAGTGGTTTGATACGAACTACCACTATATTGTGCCGGAATTCACCAGCAACCAGCAATTTGCCTTAAAATCAACCAAAGCTGTTGAGCAATTTGAAGAAGCAAAAGCAGCCGGTTTCCATACCCGTCCAGTGATTATTGGCCCTGTCACTTTCCTATTACAAGGTAAAGTAAAAGAAGGCGATGCCCAGGCGCTTGATTTGTTGCCAGCCTTGCTGCCTGTCTATAGCCAGTTGTTGCAGAAGCTTCAGGCTGCTGGTGCCGATTGGGTGCAGATTGACGAGCCAGCTTTGGTGCTTGATTTATCCGCTGAAGCCAAACAGGCCTATGAAACAGCCTATGCCGCACTCCGTCAGGCGGTGCCTGGTTTAAAACTGGCATTAACTACTTATTTTGGTGAACTGGGTGATAATCTGGTGACAGCACTGCGCTTACCTGTGGATGCGCTGCATGTTGATTTGGTGCGTGCTCCTGGCCAGCTGGATAATGTGCTGGCTGCCCTTCCTGCTAACCTTATCCTGTCACTGGGTGTAGTGGATGGTCGCAATATCTGGATTAACAATCTGGATAATTCCCTGCAAGCGGTTGAGAAAGCGGTAAAAGTGCTGGGAAGTGACCGTGTGGTGGTTGCGCCCTCCTGTTCACTGCTGCACAGCCCGGTTGATCTTGACTTAGAAGATAAGCTGGATGCAGAGCTGAAATCCTGGCTGAGCTTTGCCAAACAGAAATTAGCCGAAGTTGCAGCGATTGCGGCAGCGGCTAATGGCAATAAAGCAGAAGTGGAGCAAGTATTTGCTAAAAACCGTGAAGCCGTTCGTTCACGGGAAACCTCTCCACGCATCCATAACCAAGAGGTAAAAAAACGTGCAGCAGCGGTAACAGGTGCCATGCTGAACCGTAACCAGCCTTATAACGAGCGGGCGAAAGTACAGCGTGCTGCTTTTAACCTTCCACTCTTGCCAACAACTACCATTGGTTCCTTCCCACAGACGAAGGAAGTGCGTGCCGCGCGTGCCGATTTTAAAGCAGGCCGTATTACTGAGCAAGCCTATGTTGATTTCTTGAAAGATGAAACGGAGAAAGCGATCCGCTTCCAGGAGAATATTGATATTGACGTGCTTGTAGATGGTGAATTTGACCGTAACGACATGGTGGAACATTTCGGCGAATTGCTTTCCGGCTTTGCTTTCACCCGCTTTGGCTGGGTGCAGAGCTATGGCTCCCGTTGCGTGAAACCACCAGTGATTTTCGGTGACGTTTCCCGTCCAAACCCTATGACAGTCGCCTGGTCTGCCTATGCGCAGTCATTAACCAGCCGCATCATGAAAGGTATGTTAACCGGCCCTGTTACCATTCTGCAATGGTCATTTGTGCGTGACGATCAGCCACGTTCTGAAACCTGTAAGCAGATTGGCCTGGCCATTCGTGATGAGGTGGCTGACCTGGAAAGCGCGGGCATTAAAATCATCCAGATTGATGAGCCAGCTATCCGTGAAGGCTTGCCACTGCGCCGTAAAGACTGGGGTGCTTACCTGAAATGGGCGGTGGATGCGTTCCGTATTTCTGCCAGCGGTGTGCGTGATGAAACCCAGATTCACACCCATATGTGCTATTCTGAATTTAACGATATTATTCAGTCTATTGCCGATATGGATGCCGATGTAATTTCTATCGAAACCTCGCGTTCACAAATGGAACTGCTCGATGCGTTTATCACCTTCCGTTATCCGAATGAAATCGGCCCTGGCGTATATGATATTCATGCACCACGCGTGCCAAACACCCAGGAAATGGAAGCACTCCTCCGTAAGGCACTGAAGGTGCTTTCACCGGAACAAGTATGGGTGAACCCGGATTGCGGCCTGAAAACCCGTGGCTGGAAAGAAGTGGAAACTTCCCTCCGTCATATGGTGGATGCTGCGAAAACCTTACGCCGTGAGCTGGCGGATGCACCGGAAAAAGTTCTGGCGCAGTAAAGCTTTTAAAGAGATAGGGCAGGGGGGATGCCCTATCTCTTTTTACTTCAGAGAGATACGTCTATGACCTTGCAGCCTCCCGCCTTACGTAAACACAAGTTTATGTGGGTTATTCTGTTAACTGCATTATTCATTGCAGGGGGAGGGCTGTTTTTTACCTATCACAGCGCCAACAAAGCAGAGAATGCCAGCCATGCTAAGGCTGCCCGTGTTCCGAGTGTGACTATTACCAACGCTATAGTTAAGGATATGCCTGTCTATCTGGAGGGTTTAGGCACGGTGCAGGCCTATAACACCGTAACCGTACAAAGCCAGGTACAGGGGCAATTGGTAGAAGTGCTGTTCCGTGAGGGGCAGGAGGTGGAAAAAGGCGAAGTGCTGGCGCGGATTGACCCGCGCACTTATCAAGCCCAACTTGCCGAAGCGGAAGCGAACAAAGCCAGAGATGCCGCCCAGCTCACCAATGCCAGACATGACCTTGCGCGCTACAAACAGCTTGGCACCTTAATTGCCGAACAGACCCTGGATGCACAGCGTACCAATGTTGCTCAGTTGGAAGCGGCTCTGCAAGCGGATGAAGCCGCGATTAGCAGCGCCAAAACGGCCCTAAGCTACACCACCATTACCGCGCCGATTGCAGGCCGTACGGGGATTCGTCAGGTGGATGTGGGGAATATTGTCCAGCCAGGGGTAACAGGCGGGTTGGTGGTGATTACCCAGCTTGAGCCTATTTCAGTGTTGTTTAGCCTGCCTGCCACCGTATTACAACGTATTAACCAGGCGATTAACAACCAGGGAAAACTGCCTGTAGATGCGCTGGACGGTGTGAGTGGGGAGGTGCTGGATAGTGGCGTGCTGGAATTGGTGGATAACCAGATTGACCAGAATACCGGTACTATCCGCCTGAAGGCGACATTCCCCAATAAAGAACGGCATTTATGGCCAGGTGGGTTTGTGAACGCCAGGGTGCTTGTTGAGGTGCGGAAGGAGAGTGTGGTGGTGCCGCTTGTCGCGGTGCAGCAAGGGCCGGAGGGCAATTATGTGTTTGTGGTGAAAGCCGATAACACCGTGACAATGCGGTCGGTTACGTTGGCATTTTCCACGAAAGAGGAAGCAGTTATTGCGGCAGGATTGCAGGCGGGAGAGCAGATAGTCAGTGAAGGGGCGGGCAGGCTGGAGGAAGGTACCAAAGTCAGTATCCGAAGGGAGAAGAGCGTACCGGCACCATGAATATTTCCGCCCCTTTTATTTCCCGCCCAATTGCCACCTGGCTGCTTGCTATTTCCCTGTTATTATGCGGCCTGCTTGGCTATAGCAAATTGCCCGTTGCCGCGCTGCCACAGGTAGATTTCCCTACCATTCAGGTAATAACACGGCTGCCAGGCGCCAGCAGTGAAACCATCGCCTCACTGATTACTGCGCCGCTGGAACGTCAGTTTGGCCTGATTCCCGGCCTATCCGTGATGCTCTCTACTAGTGCGGAAGGGGTAAGTGCCATTACTCTGCAATTTTCACTGGAGAAGGATATTGATATAGCCTCAGAAGATGTACAGGCGGCGATTAACGCAGCGGGCGGGGTGTTGCCTGCCAACCTGCCTTACCCACCCAGCTATTCCAAGGTGAACCCGGCGGATTTACCGATTCTCACCTTGGCGCTTACCTCGGATGTGTTGCCAATTACCCGGCTGAACGATGTAGCCGATACCATTCTTGCCCAGAAACTCAGCCAGATAAGCGGGGTGGGGCGGGTGCTAGTGGAGGGGGGGCAGCGGCCTGCTTTCCGCTTGCAGATGAACCCCGATAAGCTGGCTTCGTTTGGCATGAGTTTGGAGGATGTGCGCGCCAGCCTGGCTAAAGCCAATGTCAACTTGCCAAAAGGCAGTTTTGATGGGCCATTGCAATCGTTGGCAGTAGGAGCGAATGACCAACTCACCAGCCGCGAGGATTATTTGGCACTGATTCTTGCCACCCATGCAAGCCAGGTGGTACGTGTTCGTGATGTTGGCAATGTGGTGGAAGGGGTGGAAGATAACAAGGTGGCAGGGTGGGTCAACGGCCATCCAGCGGTAATCCTCAATGTACAGCGGCAGCCGGGAGCTAATGTGGTCGCCACGGCTGATAAGGTGAAGGCACTGTTGCCACAGCTTTCAACCGCCATTCCGGCTGGGGTGAAGTTATCACTGCTTGCTGACCGCACGGAAACCATCCGTGCTTCTGTGCATGATGTGCAATTTACGCTGGTGCTCACTATTTTGTTGGTAGTGGCGGTGATTTATGCCTTCCTGCATTCTCCCTGGGCAACCATCATTCCGGGTGTGGCCTTGCCCTTATCACTGGTTGCCACTTTTGCTCTGATGCAGCCTGCTGGGTTTAGCTTGAACAATCTCTCCCTCATGGCGCTCACCATTGCCGCCGGGTTTGTGGTGGATGATGCGATTGTAATGGTGGAAAATATTGTCCGTTATATTGAGAAGGGCGAGAAGCCGCTGGATGCTGCCTTTAAAGGAGCAAAAGAGATTGGTTTTACCATTATATCGCTTACCCTGTCATTGATTGCGGTATTTATCCCGCTGTTATTCATGAGTGGGATTGTAGGGCGGTTGTTCCGTGAATTTGCCATGACGCTCACCTTTGCGGTGCTGATTTCTGCGGTGGTATCGCTGACGCTCACCCCGATGATGTGCGCGCAGTTTTTAAAAAAAGGTAGTGTCAACCATGAACAAGCCGGGCGGTTTTTCACCTGGCTGCATAGGTTATATGAGCAGAGCCTGGGGTGGGTGCTGAAACATGAAAAAATCACCTTATGGGTGTTTGCGGTTACGCTCATACTGACGATGCTGCTCTATGTGGTAGTGCCGAAGGGGTTTTTGCCACTTCAGGATACTGGGCAGATTATCGCCACCACTGATGCACCCGAAACCGTGTCCTTTGAGGAAATGCGCCGGTTGCAGCAGCAGGTGGCGGCAATTGTCGAGCAAGACCCGGATGTGGAAGCAGTGGCGTCATTCCTGGGGGGCGGCACGGTGAATATCACCGCCAATACCGGCCGGTTGATTATTATGCTGAAACCCCATAAGGAACGCCATTATTCAGTGACAGAAATTATGGCGCGGCTAGCACCAGAGCTGCATAAGCTAGCCGGGGTGGAAGTGCATATGCAGGCCGCGCAGGACATTCAGATTGGGGCGGAAAGCAGCCGTACAAAATACCAGTATACACTCACTGATCTTAGTGCCGACGAGTTGCAACTCTGGGCCGGAAAATTGCTGGAGAGGCTGGCAGTCCTGCCGGTGCTGGAGGGTATTACCACCGACCAGGAGGCAAATGGTCTGAAGGCACATGTGGAGGTTGACCGCCACCAGGCCGAGCGGCTGGGGGTTTCCTTGCAGGCAATCGATGACGTGCTTTATGATGCCTTTGGCCAGCGCCAGGCTTCCACCCTGTATGCGCAGGTGAACCAGTACCGGGTGATTCTGGAAGTGGAGCCACGTTTTGCTGAGGATATGGATGCAATCAGGAAGCTGTATGTGCGTTCAACCAATGGAAGACTGGTGCCAATTGCTGCGTTTGCACGGGTGGAACAGGTGAGGGCGCCGCTTTCTGTTACCAGGCAGGGCGGGTTTCCTTCTATTACCATCAGTTTTAATGTAGCCGAAGGAAAATCATTAGGGCAGGCGATCAAAGCCATCAGCCAGGCTGAGGCAGAGCTGCATATGCCAGCAAGCATTAGTGGCAATTATAGCGGTGAGGCGGCGGAATTCCGTGCCTCGCTAGCCAGTGAGCCGTTATTGATTCTGGCGGCATTGGTGGTGATTTATATTGTGCTTGGTATGCTCTATGAAAGCACAATCCACCCACTTACCATTCTTTCCACTTTACCTTCGGCTGGGCTTGGCGCCTTGCTTGCGCTGCTTGTGACCGGCCAGGATTTATCAGTGGTGGCGTTAATTGGCATTGTGCTATTGATGGGGATTGTGAAGAAAAACGCCATTATGATGATTGACTTTGCCCTGGAAGCGGAGCGTGAGGAAGGATTATCGCCGCGTGAGGCAATTTTCAAGGCCTGTATGCTGCGTTTCCGCCCGATTATGATGACCACCATGGCTGCCCTGCTTGGTGCCATTCCGCTGGCTATTGACCAAGGAATTGGTGCTGAACTCAGGCGACCGCTGGGGATTACCATTGTTGGCGGCCTGATGCTCAGCCAGCTTCTCACACTCTACACCACGCCGGTGATTTATCTGCTGATGGGGAAAAAAGAAGGGGGCGGGAGCCTAGAGTCTAAAAACAACCACTAACAATGTAACTGCGAGTCAATGCCCTCCCTTTCCACCTTCTTTATCCATCGCCCTGTTGCAACGCTGCTTTTTGCGCTGGCGGTGTTCTTGGCAGGGATTGTGGCTTTTACACAGTTGCCGGTAGCGCCGCTGCCGCGTATGGATTTCCCCACCATTAACGTTTCTGCCCGGTTGCCAGGGGCTGACCCGGAAACAGTAGCAGCTACCTTGGCTGCACCACTGGAGCGACGGCTTGGTACGATTCCGGGGGTGAGCGAGATGACCTCCACCAGTTCGCAAGGTTCTGTCAGTATCATTGTGCAGTTTGATCTTGACCGTGATATTGAAGGGGCGGCAAAAGATGTGCAGGCCGCCATTACGAGCGCCGGGAGTGATTTGCCTGTTGATTTACCTTCCCCTCCCACCTATCGCAAACTGAACCCGGGGGATGCGCCTATCCTGATTCTGGCGGTGACATCTGACACTATTCTACCTGGCAAGCTTTATGATGCGTCTGATTCTATTCTGGCGCAGCGTATCTCACAGATTGAAGGGGTAGCGCAGGTGACGGTGAGTGGCTCTGCCAAGCCTGCTATACGGGTGCAGGTGAACCCGCTCAAGCTTGCCGCTATGGGCTTCAGTATGGAGGATGTACGTTCAACACTGCAAAAAGCCAATGTCAATGTGCCGCGCGGTAGCCTGGCAGGGGAAAAACAGGCCATGGCGATAGGGACGAATGACCAGTTGCAGGAGGCAAGCGGCTATGCGTCGTTACTTTTGCGTAGTAGCGAAGGGGGTGCAGCACGGCTTGGCGATGTGGCAACGGTAAAAAACGGGGTGGAGGATACGCAGCGCGCTGCCTGGTATAATGATAAGCGTGCGGTGGTGATTATTATTCGTAAACAGGCCGATGCCAATGTGATTGAAACCGTAGATCGTATTAAGGCAGAATTGCCGCATCTGCGCGCTTGGATGCCAGTGGGGGTGACGGTATCAGTGCTCTCTGACCGCACCCAGACCATCCGCGCTTCTGTGCATGAGGTGGAGATAACACTGGTGATCTCTATTGTTCTGGTGGTGCTGGTGGTTATGGTGTCGCTGGGCAGTATGATATCCACGCTTGCCGCTAGCATTACCGTTCCGCTTTCGCTGGCGGGTACCTTTGCGGTGATGTGGGCGCTTGATTTCAGCCTGAATAATATTTCCTTGATGGCATTGGTGGTATCGGTGGGCTTTGTGGTAGATGATGCCATTGTGATGATTGAGAATATCAGCCGCCATGCTGAAAAAGAGAACAATCCGCTGGTTGCGGCGGCAAAAGGTGCGGAAGAAATTACCTTTACCATTATGTCTATCACTTTGTCATTGGTAGCAGTGTTTGTGCCGCTGTTATTTATGGGCGGCATATTGGGGCGGTTTTTCTGGGAATTTGCGGTGACGCTTACCGCTGCTATCCTGATTTCGGCTGTGGTGTCAATTATCGTTACACCGGTGATTTATGGGCATTTGCTGGTACGCCCGCATAATGCAGCCTTCCTCACCTTCCTGCATATAGGCGAGCGGCCTTTTCTGTTGTTGCACCGTATATATATGCGTGGCCTTGATGTTGTTATGCGCCACCATATGCCGACGATGCTGGTGATGCTGCTTACGGTGGTGTTGACCCTAGTGCTCTATGCCAAAGTACCGAAGGGTTTTTTCCCGCCACAGGATACGGGCATGTTGATGGGGGTAACCGAAGCGCGCAGTGATATTTCTTTCCAGGCACTCAAAGAACGGCAGCAGGAGGTAGTTAAAGTGCTATTGGCTGATGAGGGGATAGAAGGGCTGGCCTCGGTAGTAGGGGGAACTAATAATCAGGGCAGGTTGTATATTACCTTGAAGCCGCTTGCTAAGCGTAAACTCAGCGCAACGGAAATAGTCAATCGTTTGCGGCCAAAATTGGCGAAAGTGGAAGGCATATCTACTTTCCTTCAGCCAGCAGAAGATTTGCGGGTGGGTGGGCGTTCAAGCAAAGCGGCCTTTCAGTTTGCCATCCGCAGTGATTCGCTGGAAGAGCTGAAATATTGGGTGCCACGCTATGTGGAACGGCTTAAAGAGGAACCGGGGATCACCGATGTCTCAAGCGATCAGGATAATGCTGGCAAGCAGGTGAATGTGGTGGTGGATAGGGATAAGGCTGCGCGGGTGAAGGTGGATATGCAGGCGGTGGATGTTGCGCTGCAAAATGCCTTCTCCCAGCGGCAGGTGTCCACCGTCTATACTGACCGTAACCAATATTATGTGGTGCTGGAAATTGACCCTGCCTATCAGGAAAGCCCAGCGTCGCTGGATGTGGTGTATGTGGCGGCAAGCGACGGAATGCCGGTGCCTCTGAGTGCCATTGCCCATTTTGAGCCAGGGGAAACACCGCTTTCGGTGATGCATCAGGGGCAGTTTCCAGCCAGCACACTCACCTTCAACCTGCAGGCTGGTGCGTCATTGGGCGATGCAGCCAAGCGGGTGCTAGATGTGGCGAGCAGTATTGGCCTGCCTCCCAGTGTCAGGACAGAATTTGCTGGAAACGCCAAGGCATTCTCGGAATCACTCAAAAGCCAGCCGGTGTTGATTGGCGCGGCACTGCTTGTCATTTATATTGTGCTTGGTATTCTCTATGAAAACCTGTTGCACCCAATTACCATTATTTCCACCCTGCCTTCAGCGGGCATTGGGGCGTTGCTTGCTCTCATGATAAGCGGTAATGAGCTGACGATTATCAGTATTATTGGCATTATCCTGCTGATGGGGATTGTGAAGAAAAACGGTATCATGCTGGTGGATTTTGCCCTGGAGGCCGAACGTCGTGATGGATTATCGCCCAGGGAGGCCATTATTGAAGCCTGTGACAAACGCTTCCGCCCCATAGTGATGACAACACTTGCAGCCGTGCTTGGAGCAGTTCCGCTGTTGTTTGCCAGCGGCACTGGCGCGGAGTTGCGGCAGCCCTTAGGCGTGGCTATTGTCGGTGGCCTTATCGTTTCCCAGTTTCTTACCCTCTATACTACGCCTGTTGTCTATCTGGCACTTGCTAAAAAAAAGATGGCATAAACCCATAGTGTTCCCTAAGCGTAAGCTTAACCCAGCCGTTTTCTTGTGATCTTTGTACGAAATTAATGTTCAAACGTACTGGCTTGTGATTGAGATTTTATCCTCTCCGTTTTAAGGTCAAGGCTTAAGTGCTGCTGCTTGAAGGTGAAGTGGCACTTAGGTAAAGGTTTTTCAAAATACTGTAATAATGGAGAAATATAATGACCATTGCGATAAGGTTAACTAATACTAACAATAGTTTCGTTGCCGATTGTGACGATTCCTATAATATACAGGGGGGAAGAGGAAACGATAATATCGTAGGTAATTACGACGATGACAGTATTTATGGCGGTAAAGGCGATGATATGCTGGTAGGGATGGATGGAAGCGATACATTAACCGGCGGTGAGGGCAATGATGTGCTCTATGGCACAGGCCAGCAGGGTGACTGTTTCGTCTATACTGGTTATGATATTGTATCTGGTGGTGATGGTAACGATACGCTCTATGGCGGTTTTGGCTACCAGGAAGCTGATGGTGAATATTATGGCGATAGAGGTTGCGACTATATCGAGATTCAGGTATCGGCTGGCTATTTCACCGTGTCAGGCGGTGAAGATAGCGACACTATCCGGGTAGGGGAAGAAAATTCCTGTGCCGGATTTGATGTTTATGGCGACCAAGGGAATGACCTTATTATCAGCTGTGGCAGTGCCGATTCCTATATTGCTGGCGGTACTGGCGATGACACCATTCTGGCTGCTTCCGGTGAGTATGTGATTGATGGCAATGAGGGCTGTGATGTGATTGATGTCAGCGGTTGCAGTACAGCGGAAATTGATGGGGGTGAAGGTAATGATAAAATCACCATTGATGCCGATCACAGCTATGCCACCGTGTATGGTGGTTGTGGTGATGACTGGATTGAAGCATGTGGCGGTTGCGATGCCAATGGCCAGTATATTGATGGTAGCCAGGGCAGTGATACTATCATTGGTGCAGGCGGGGATGATTCCCTTTATGGCAGCGAAGGCGATGATGTACTGATTGGTGGTGACGGTGATGATTTCCTGGAAGGTGGCGGATGCAGCCGTGATGCCTTTACCTTCCAGAATGGCAGTGACGGTGCCAGATGCACGGTGGATACTATCGCTGATTTTGAACAGGGCCTAGATAAAATCGTCTTTGATGGTTTGGGCCTATGCTTTGGCGATTTAGATATCCGTGATAGTTGGGATGGTGCAGAAATATCGTATTGCGACTATAGTGGTAACGAAAATGTTATTGTCGTATGGGATGTAAGTGCATGTGACCTAAGCCCTGCGGATTTCTTGTTTGTCTAAGTTTGTATAACAGGCAACAAAAAACACCCCCCTTTCCAGAAGGATAGGAGGGTGTTTTTTTTCTAATGATGGTATTAACGTGAGTAGAACTCGACTACCAAATTTGGTTCCATATGCACAGGGTAAGGCACATCGGCCAAACCTGGTGTGCGGATAAAAGTGCCTTT
Source organism: uncultured Rickettsiales bacterium (assembly GCA_964643145.1). Taxonomy (GTDB): domain Bacteria; phylum Pseudomonadota; class Alphaproteobacteria; order Rickettsiales; family Arcanibacteraceae; genus CAZXPG01. The sequence continues at coordinate 6,818 of CAZXPG010000022.1, read as the reverse complement.
GAAATTCGCTGCATCAAATTCCAGATATTCTGGAATATCACGCTCTTTACGCTGAATCGCCTCAAGAATAAGTGGCATCTGGCGTGATTTCGTTCCTACTTCAATCACATCCTGCTCGTTGACACGGTAGCTTGGAATATTCACCACTTTGCCATTGACACGGATATGTTTGTGGCTCACCAACTGACGCGCTGCGAAAATAGTGGGAGCCAGATTCAGACGGTAAATCACTGCATCTAAGCGACGCTCAAGCAAACCTACCAGATTTTCCCCAGTATCACCTTTCAGCCGTACCGCTTCCTTGAATGTCAGGAAGAATTGTTTCTCAGTCACGTTACCGTAATAAGATTTGAGCTGTTGCTTGGCGCGAAGTTGTGTGCCGTAGTCAGAGGTGGATTTTTTTACCCCTGTTGGCCCATGCTGCCCTGGAGGGAAGTTACGGGTATTGAATGGGTCTTTTGCGCGTCCCCACAAATTAACACCTAAACGGCGACTTACTTTGTATTTCGATTGTACGATCTTTGTCACTGTAACCTATCCTGCCTAAAAAAGGGAAAAGAATGAATGAAAACCTGCCAAATATACCGATCAAGCGGCTGATGTCAACCTAAATCTCACACCATCCGCGTGGTTTCTGCATCCTTTACCCTGACTGCGACAATTTGCCACATTTACAATACAAACAGTGGGCTTTAGCTATAGGCTTCAATGTATCGACAGAATAAAGCGAGGTTTTTTATGCGTACACTATTATTCTCATTCACCGCCCTTACATTTAGCCTTGCCTCTAGCTATGCTTTTGCCCATGAACACCATCATGCCAGCACTACTACACAGGAGCAGGGAGCGTTAAGCCTGTCTTATGACACTATGTATATGTATATGAAAGGTAACCGGCAGGGCAGTGATAGTGTGTCTACTGCTGATATTTTTTCCCGTGGCTTTATGATGGCAGCCACCGATATGGAAATGCAAACGCACACAGTAAGAGGTGAATATACTTTTATACCAGGGCGTTCATTAGAGGTTTCGTTGCCCTATGTCATTAAAGATATGGATATGGTGAAGAAAAACGGTATGGGAATGTCGATGCATTCAGAAGGGATTGGCGATATCACCGTGAAGGCGCGTACCTTCCTGCGAGAGGGGTTTTCTGCCTATGCAGGGTTAAGCCTGCCTACGGGGTCGGTGAAGGAATCTTCCGGCAGCACCCGCTTTGGTTATATGATGCAGACGGGTACCGGCACCTATGATCCGCTTCTAGGGGTGGGATATGTTAAGCAGCTTGACCGCTGGAGTTATGGTGCAAGTGCAGATACGGTACTTCGTTTTGGAGAAAATGATGAAGGATACCGTTTCGGGAATGAGTATAATGCTTCAGTTTTTGCTGGTCGGGAACTCACCCCATATTTAAGTGCAAATATGCGTGTAGAGGGGAAGGCCTGGGGCAATGTCAAGGGACAGGATGAGCAACAAAACCCGATGATGGCACCAAGCATGGCAGCCAGTATGCAAGGTGGGCAACGTGTCGATGCGGTGCTTGGGATGGGAGTTAACAGCCCCTCTTCTGTGAGTGGTTTCTTTAGTGGCATGAGTGCCAATGCAGAATTGGGTTTGCCACTCTACCAACATCTGGATGGCCCCCAGCTTGAAACCGACTACCATGTCATGCTAAGTCTACAGAAGCGGTTCTAGATAACCTCAATATGGATAATCAGTATGGATAAGTCGCGCTTATCCAAAACTGAGGTTAGATAGTTCGGATTTGGATGCCTGTTTTTTTACGTTCTCGCATATAGTTAAGAAACTGGCTGGTGGCATCCACCATATCATCATGGCTGCCATTGGGGAATGCCAATAACTCTGCCTCATAGGTAGCAAGAAAGGAAGCGGATTGAGGCAGGAAGATTTTTCCTGCCTCAAACAGCGTAGAGCAAGCGGCAAAGCGCGTCACCTTATCCTGCGAAGGTTTAACAGCAATAGCAGGTAGTGATGTTTCCCGTTTGATATCCTGAAGGAGGGATTGCCCGCTGGCTTTATCTTCAATTAATAACACGTGTGGGTGCCATTTTTCAGCCAGCATTAAGACAGTTCGCTTTAATTCTGGATACTCCATTTTGCGGCGCAGCACATCTGCCAGGAAATAGCCGGATGTTGTTGCTATCCAGGTGAGGCAGATGCTATAATCATGCTGGCTGCTTGCTTTAATGGCGGTATCCCAGCTTTGGATAATGCGCGTATTGTCCTGCTGTTTCCACGGTTCACCCTGATAATAATGGAACCATTCAGCTTTTAGCAATGTACCCTCGGATGGGATGGGGCATTGCTGGTATTGCGCGGCAAAGGCATGTTCTCCCATCTCAAGCCGTGCCTGTTCAAGCTGTTTCCTGCCTTCGCGCCCACTATGTAAGATATCGCCTGCTTTACGGATTTTCCGCTTCTTTCCTATATAAAAAATTGTGCGTTCAGGTGCAATAGCTGGCAAAGAGAGATGATGCCAGAGATTTCCCGCTTTGTGCAGTAGGTGTCCAGACAAGTCTTCTTCATGCAGTCGTTGCATGACCAGCACAATCACGCCGTTTTTTTTATCGTCTAATCGCGAACTGAAGGTATGATCAAACCATTCTAGTGCTGCCCGTCGCATAAGGGGGGAAGCGGCTTGGAGTGGGTTGTGAGGATCATCAATAATCAAATAGTTGCCGCCTTCGCCGGTGGCAGTGCCGCCCACGGAAGTAGCAAAGCGGTAACCACGCTGAGTGGTGGCGAATTTGGTTTTCTCGTTCTGGTCATTGGCTAAGGTGACGTTTGGGAAAAGTTGCTTATACCAGGGGCAATTCATCACTAACCGTGTATCGAGCGAATGTTTAAGGCTAAGTTGCTGCGAATAGCTGGCTGCCATAATGCGGGCTGCTGGGTTATTGCCCAGTATCCAGGCGGGCCAGGCAACGCTAACACAGACCGATTTTAGCGAACGCGGTGGCATATTGATAATTAGGCGGTGAATATCACCACGGGTGGCGGCTTCCAGCACGCTGGCGATATAATCAATATGCCAGTTATGTAAGTATGGGGTGCCCGGGTTTACCGTATGAAATACTTTACTGATAAAACTAGAAAGATCGTGTTTTAATAGGCTGTTACAAAACTGTTCAGCTTCTTCAGATGAAAAGGGAATGGATGTCATATATATACTACTTGCTTGAAATAATGAACAAAAACTGATAGGGTTGTGCGTGTCTAACCCCTTATGGATAATCGAGGAAAAAATGAAGTATAAGGCGTGGCTGGCGTTAGTGCCATTATTGTTGATGAATGGTTGTGCCCGTCCGGTGGTGGTCACGCCAGTGTCGGTAACCGATAATGAGATGTCCTGCGAACAGATTATGTCGGAAATCAAGGAAGCTGAACGCTATCGGCAAGAAGCGCGTGCTGAAGATAAATTCAAATGGCAGTATATGCTGATCGCTCCGGCAGCGGTGTCGGTGCATAACATGCACAAAGCCGAGAAAGCAGCAATTGAGAGAAAAGAGGGGTTAGAGCAATTGGCAAAGCGCAAGGATTGTACAGAGAAAAAATAGTGCTATTCCTATGTATTCACCCGTGCCATATAACGTGCAATAATTGCCTCATCCTCTGGGGGGAGTGGTGTTTCTTCCGAGGTTGGTATAGGGTTTCCAGCTAGTTGCTGTTCAAGTGGGATCACCTTTAGCAGCAATGTAGTGAGTTTCACCAGCGCCCCTACGGCATTTTCTTTTTCACCCCACAATACCGTTTTAACGGCAGGTGCGCTTTCGGTGTTTTGTAGGGAAGGGGTGATAATTTCTTTTTCCAGCGCGGAAATCAGTGTAGTGACAAGGCTGCGAGTGAGTGCCAGGTCGTTGGCATGGGTATAGGAGAGTAGGTTAGGCATTAGAGTAACTCCTAAAAAAAGACATAAAAAAACACCGCTGTATTATTATAATACAGCGGTGTTTTTTTATAAAATTACAACCAGTTAGTTAGCAGCTTACATCATTGCTGTCGCCACCTGACATCCAGCCAACGATGGTTGTTGCGCCGAAGATGCCAGCAATACCGATACCTACCGCTACTGCCAAGCCCCAAGAAAGTTTACCAAGGAAGAGACCAATACCAAGCATTACTACGCCGATAGTTGCAATACCACGACCAATTTTACCGGTCAATGCGTTAGACACACGGCAGAGTGCTTCAGAGATAGCACCACCATCATCTGTAGATGTGCCAGATGCTGTTGCCAATTCTGGCATCATCATAAACATGCTGCTCAAGCAGAAGGCCATGGTAAGCTTCCAGCATGTGTCGCTATTAAGTTTAATATTGCGGATTATATTTAACATTCTAGGGCTCCTTATTAAGAAAGAAAATTGTACGCAGTGAATTATATAATTTACATATAAACGATGTCTAGTTTTTTTTAAGTATTACCGCGCTTTAGAAGTAAAAAGCTTGTAGCTGTATCTTATGCATCACAGGTTAGCAGAACGTAACTTCGTTAGCGACCTTTAAGTGAATAGGTCAGAAAGCTTTGGTCACTCCTGTTAATGTAGCATATAATTGTTACAGTTTTATTACAAAAAATGATCGTTACCACCATATATCTAGAGAAATTGTGCAATTAGCACATTTTTTTGCCCGTATCTGCAGGTCATCTCAGGTTACCATATTTACTATAACGTATTTTTATCTGAGCGGAAGTGCAAAACTATATTATCTGTACAATTTTTGATAGTATGTAAAGCCCTTCTCCCACGTGGTTACAAAGGAGGCATCATGTGGGCAGGGGAGTTTCTCCCGCATAGAATGCAGTGTAGCGCAAAAATTCTGCATTGTATGCAAGAGTTGCTCACGGTGAGATAAAAGCCGTTTGGCGGTAATTGCCTGGCTGTTTTTGAGTATTTGGGTGAAGCCAAAGAAGCCGGAACCAGCATAAGCCGTATAGGGGAATGCCTGGTAGGCAGCACAGGCAATCAGGAGGGGAGCCGCAACAGTGCAGGCAAAAAGCGGGTTTTCTGCCGCATAGGAGCGTTTGGGTATGTCGGTGTTGGTACTATCAGGGTGATGGGCACGTTCGGCGGCCGTGGTTTCAATGGTCTGGCATAGTTTGTCATAGTTGCCTTGTTCAAGCCAGAAGACAAATGCCGATAATTTCTCTGTAAAAAGCTGTAGTGCCTGGGTAACGGCCTGGTGGTTATAGGTGAAAATATCTTGCCACATGGATAAGTTAGAGCCAGCAAGCCGGATGAAACCAGTAAAAGCAGGGTTATGGGCGGCTTCTTCTATAGGGCAAGTGCTGCTGATGCTGCTGGCATAGGTGGAACTGAGCAACTGTATAGCATGGGAAATAGCGGCATAGATACTGTCATGTTTGCTGGCTTCCATCATTTCCGTATGGGCGCCAAGTGTCTCCCAGAGATGCACCAGTTTTTCGGCACCGGCCTGGCTATGGTGGTGGGCGGCAGGGGTGATGATCACTTTCTTTCCGGTAAATAAGTGGCTGCTTCCGGCTTCCACGCCAGATTTCTCCGATCCGGCAATCGGGTGGGCGGGAATGAAAATCTGCCCGCGCCGTAAATGCGGGGTTACCATATCAATTACAGGTTTTTTCACAGAACCAACATCGGTGAGGATGGCAGTTGTTTTGAGTTCCGGCGCAATGGCACTGGCAATATCGCTGTAGGTGCTAAGAGGTGTGCACAGCATCACCAGTTCAGAACGGCGCACACTATCAGATGGGCGGCTGACGGCAGAATCAATGATCCCTAACGCACGTGCTTTGTTCAGCGTATTTGTTGACTGGCTACAGCCTACAATCCGGCGGGCAAGCTGCTGTTCTTTCAAGCCACGTGCAATGGAACTGCCGATGAGGCCAAGCCCGATAATTGTAACCTGATTCAAGAAAAAGCGCATAGAGTAAGCCGTAAGTTAAGTGTCAATTAGCCAATAATCCATCACTATTACCATTCCCTGCTTGGATACAAAAGAACTTTTATGATTAGATAGTGACATTTCCATGATTCTTTATTACTACTTGAGAGCCATACCCTATTAACCCAGCCGAGAGAGTGCGATTATGTTTACGGGCATTATTACGGATATTGGTACGATCACCCGTATTGAACCTAATCAGGATATCCGTTTTGTTATCGCCACCCGTTATGATACGGAAACGATTGCTTATGGTGCATCCATTGCCTGTCAGGGGGTCTGTCTGACCGTGGTTGAAAAGGGAAAAACAGCAGAAGGTGGTTGGTTTGCGGTGGATATATCCGCAGAAACGCTTTCCTGCACCACGCTTGGGATGATACAGGAAGGACAGAAAATCAATCTGGAGCGTTCACTCCGTTTAGGTGATGAGTTGGGTGGGCATTTGGTGCTGGGGCATGTCGATGGGGTGGGCAAGGTGCTGTCTATCCGGCCAGAAGGTGATTCACACCGTATTATGTGTGAAGCCCCGGACGCACTTTCCCCTTTCATTGCCGAAAAAGGTTCGGTTACTATTAATGGTGTATCCTTAACGGTGAATCAGGTGGAGGGAAGGCGTTTTGCTGTAAATATTATCCCTCATACTTGGGAGAAAACCACCTTTCATACGCTAAAAGAAGAAGAGGGGGTGAATATGGAAATTGATATGTTTGCCCGGTATATTGCAAGAAGGCTGTCTATGCCCTCACCCTAACCCTCTCCCTGAGGGAGAGGGTTAGGGTGAGGGCATAGAGACAAATTGATTAACCTCAGTTTTTTTATAAGCTTTGCTTATCCAAAACTGGCATGATACTCTAAAATAATGTCAAAAAGCG